>CADDZD010000014.1 GCA_902812385.1 Clostridia bacterium
AATAAAAATGTACCGCGAGTTCCGCGGGAATTCACGCCTGTGGACACCGGAGGTTGCAGGCCTCAGCCGGTGCCGGTGGATGAAGCAGGAAGCCTTGTAGATATTTTTCTACAAAAGGTGGAACGGTTCGAAAAATACGGCCATCACCCGGACCTGTTTTTTTTCTGTCGATCCTAAACTCCCGGATCACCAGATCGTCGCAGCGGTCGAAGATCTCTTTTATAACCTTTTTGTTTTTTTCAAGGCTGGATGAGAGTACGCGATCCTCCTTTTCCGGAAGCAACTCCGGGTAGCTTTTCTTGTGCGTTTTTTGATTAAGTTAAAAAGCCGTGAGAACCACTGAAACATTGGTTACCCTCTTTTCCGGTTCTTGTTTATTAGTATCCCAACAATTTATTCCATAAATGCATATTTCAGCGTTGACTGCTGCCGGCGTTCTAATATGACATTCTTTTCCTGAATCCCGGGAATGTCAGACGTGCCGTATATTTACCTTCAGGCGTTGCATACTAAGGCAAGAGACAAACTACAAGAGGAGGTGAAATCATGCGCCGTCGCGTGGAACCCCAGAAAGCCCCTTCAAGAAAGATTCGTTCCACAGAGGTGGAAGGAGATGTTACGATAGCTCCGGTTCCGGTTACCTTTGGCGAAGACATCACGGTGCAGTACCAGGGGTTGCTGGCCCGGTCAGAGGCCGAGCAGGTCTATTTGCACATGGGTTACGGCCCCGCCGACCGCTGGCAGTTTATCTCTGATATACCAATGGAAAAGGTGGGCAACACCTGGGAAGCCAAATTTGAGATAACGGACGACAGCCGATTAAACTTCTGTTTCAGAGACAATGCCGGTAACTGGGACAACAATAACGGCCGTAACTGGAGCCTGGAGGTTCATACAGGGAAGCAATACTAAAACCCCTACAGGCTTGCCTTTGGGAGGGGTTTCCCTTGCTTTCTTTAAACTAGGAAATGGGATTTGTTTGTGAGGAGATGCATCCATGCGGATTCTTATGCTGTCCTGGGAATTCCCTCCCCGCAGCGTGGGGGGGCTTTCCCAACACGTAGCCGACCTGACTGCGGCCCTGACACGGGAGGGGGAGGATGTTCATCTGGTGACATGCGCTGCGCCCGGGGCGCCGGAAGTGGAAGTGGTCAGCGGGGTACACGTCTACAGGGTTAATCCCTACAACCTTCCTTCGCTCGACTTCATTACCTGGGTTCTCCAGCTCAACATGGGTATGATGGAATGCGCCGTTTCTGTTATAAATTCCACCGGTGGGTTTGACCTGGTTCATGCCCACGACTGGCTCGTTGCCTATGCCGGAAGAGCGTTAAAACATGCCTATAAGCTTCCTTTGGTCGCTACGATTCACGCCACCGAATACGGCCGCAACTGGGGGCTTCATAACGACCTGCAGCGGTACATCAGCGACGTCGAATGGTGGCTGACCTACGAGGCCTGGCGCGTGATTGTCTGCAGCCGTTACATGGAGGATGAGTTGAAGCGGGTCTTTCAACTGCCTGCCGACAAGATCCGGGTGGTGCCCAACGGTGTTGACTTGGGCAGGTATAAAAAAGTTGAAAGCAAAAACCTAGCAAGGGACTTCTTCGCCGCACCTGACGAGAGGATCGTCCTCTACGTGGGGAGGCTCGTCCATGAAAAGGGCGCCCACATTCTCATCGACGCCATCCCCAAAATCCTTCATTACTACGCCAAGACCAAGTTTATCATTGCCGGCAAAGGCCCCGCTGCGGATTACCTGAAGAACAAGGCCCGGGATATGGGGATCTATGATCGCATCTATTTTACAGGCTATATAGACGATGCCACCCGCGACTTCCTCTATCGGGAAGCAGACGTAGCCGTTTTCCCCAGCCTGTACGAGCCGTTCGGGATGGTGGTCCTGGAAGCGATGGCAGCCCGGACACCGGTGGTGGTATCCGATGTGGGCGGCCTTTCTGAGATCGTGCAGCACGAGCAAAACGGCTTGAAATTTTATTCCGGCAACTCCGGGTCACTGGCCGATAACGTCCTGCGTTTGTTGTACGAAACTGATTTTGCTGCCCAACTGGCAGAACGGGCATATCGGGACCTTCACAGGTATTACACCTGGGATGAGATCGCCCACCGGACATTAGGGGTGTACGAAGAAGTAAGAGGTGAGTATGAAGCCCAGGCCCGCAAAACGAACTCATGGCTGGCGGGAATTAACAAGCTCAGGCGCCTCAAACGGGAGATAACCGGCGCGGGGAGGTATACAGCGCCCGGGTACGTGATTGAAGATGGATACGAAAACTGCAGCAAAACACCTGAAGCAGGAGGCAGATGCCATTGAAAGCTGTAATCATGGCGGGGGGGGAGGGCTCCCGCCTGCGCCCCCTCACCTGCGCCAGACCAAAGCCGATGGTGCCGGTCATGAATCGCCCCTGTATGGAATATATTATCAACCTGCTGCGTTATTACCAGATCACGGAAATCGGCGTAACCCTGCAGTATCTTTCGGACGATATCCGTAATTATTTTGGAAGGGGTACCGGCTTCGGGGTTAATCTTCGTTACTTTGTGGAAGATACCCCCCTGGGAACGGCGGGGAGTGTAAAGAACGCCACATCCTTTCTGGATGAGACCTTTATCGTGATCAGCGGCGATGCCCTGACCGATTGCAACCTGAAAGAGGCGTATGACTTTCACAAGGAGAAGGGCGCCCTGGCGACCCTTGTTCTCACCTCCGTAAGCTGCCCCCTGGAGTACGGAGTGGTGATCACTGACCGTGAGGGGAGAATCACCCGTTTCCTGGAAAAACCGGGTTGGGGAGAGGTCTTCAGCGACACCGTAAACACGGGCATCTACATCCTGGAGCCCGAGGTCCTTGACCATATCCAACCGGGTAAAATGGTCGACTTTTCGAAGGACCTCTACCCCAGCCTGCTGGCTGCGGGCAAGCCCCTCTATGCCTTTGTGGCTAAGGATTATTGGTGTGATATCGGTTCCATCGATGCTTATCTGCAGGCGCATTACGACATGCTTGATCAAAAGGCCGGACTTTCTATTGTTGGAGAAGAAATCATGCCCGGGGTTTGGATTGCAGGTAGAGCGGAAATAGATCCTTCGGTTCAGATCAAGCCTCCGGTCTTTATCGGCGAAGGCACTGTAATTGGCTCCGGTGCGGAGGTGGGGCCCTATACTGTTTTGGGTAGAGATGTTCGTATTAAAAGAAATGCTTCCCTCAAAAGGAGCGTTGTTTGGGACCATGCCTGGATCGGCGAAGGAGCCGAACTCCGGGGCACGGTGATTGGAACCGGTGCACGGATCAAAGCCGCTGCTTCCCTTTTTGAAGGATCCGTAATAGGCGACCGGACGGTGGTCGGCGAAAAGAGCTTGGTTAAGGCAGGAGTAAAAATCTGGCCTGAAAAGTGGGTCGAAAAGGGAACCAGACTTTCCAGAAGCCTGGTGTGGGGCAACTGTGCCCGTCCCCATATTTTTGGAGCAAACGGCATTAGCGGGGACCTGGTCACCGAGATCTGTCCCGAATTTGCGAGCCGTATCGGAGTCGCAGTGGGTTCGGTCACCGGTTTGCCCGCCCGGTTCGCCCTCAGCACGGACGGGCATACCGGCAGTCAAATGGTGAAGCATGCGGTTTTTGCCGGGTTGATGTCAACAGGAGTGCAGGTGATTGATTTCGGCAGTATAACCTCTCCCGTTCACCGTTACGGGATTCGCTCCCTTCGCCTGAACGGGGGGATCCACATCTGCGACAGGGGAAACGGGAAGGTGAACCTGCACTTTTTCAACGGCGAGGGCATCGAGTATTCACGGAGTGAGCAGCGCAAGGTGGAGGTGATGATGAGCCGGGAAGAATACAGGTTCGTGGGGGCGGAGGAAGTTCCTGCTCCCGAGTATATTCCGGAGCTCAACCGTTCTTACCTTCATTTTCTGCTGGAATTTCTCGATAGGGAAGTTACCAGGCGCGCCCGCCTCAAGGTGGTTGTCGATTACGATCCGGAACGCTTGGGCCCGCTGCTTCTCCCTCTGTTTGAGCAGCTGGGTTGCGAGATGGTTACCTTTGCCGCTCCGCGCAGGTCGGCCCGGACCTTTGTGGAAATGCTCCAAACCGCCGAACATTTCGGTGATGTGGTGAAGGAACAGGGAGCCGATTTCGGCGCCGTCCTGGATGCGGGAGGAGAAGACATGGTTCTTGTTGATGAAGGAGGGCGTATCGTTCAAAAAGACCTCTTCACATCCCTGCTTTCCTTGATCATTTTGAGAGCCAATGATCATCCGACCCTTGTCCTTCCTGTCACAGCACCCGATGCCCTGGAAGAAATGGCCAGGGAGCAGGGTGGCAGGGTGCTGAGGACGAAAACGGCACCGTGGTCGCTTATGAAAACATTCCTTAATGAGGATGTGATCAGTTCCCAGGAACGTTACCCGCAGTTCCTCCTCTACGGGGACGCCCTGGCAACCCTGGCGGTTATCATGGAATTTCTCGCCCGGGAAGAGAGGCCGCTCTCCCGCATTCTCCAAGAAATGCCCGCTTTCGCCATGGCAAGGCGGGATGTGGAGGTCACCTGGGATGACAAGGGGAAGGTGCTGCGATCCCTTGCTGAGGAAGCCGGTGATCACCGGGTCGAAATGATAGAAGGCATCAAAATGTACCACCCGGAAGGCTGGGCCCTGGTGCTGCCCGATGCTGATGAACCGCTATGCAGGGTTTACAGCGAGGGGTTTAACCAGGAAATCGCCGAATCCCTGACCGAGATGTATGTAGATAAGATCCGCGGCATTTGTGAAGGTCGGCCCGGGGGCAACTCGCCCCCAGTGTAATTAGCTGAACCGAAGTCGTACACAAAAAACTACCCGCCTCCGTGGGGGTAGTTTTTTTCGTTAGTTTGTTATCGGCTCAGGCCGGCTGCAGGACCCGCCGGGAAAGGGGTTTGGGAAGTTCCATCACGTTCTGGCTCTGAAATACCCGGTAATCGATATTGGGAAAGAGGTTGTTTTTTCCCTCAAGTTCGGACAGCCGGCTCTCGTTTATGGCATTTCTCCTGATATCCTCGTAAAGTCTGGTGAAATTGGCGATGTGCGACTTAAAGCGCATCTGGGCGTAGGACACCATGGTACCGGTTTTCATGATAAACGGCCAGTCACTGCTTTCAGCCAGCAGCAATTCCCGTGCCGCCTGGTTGAGGGCGCGCCTCAACCATCCATCTGCATTCTCATAGGTGTTGGCCAGTTCTACCATGCGTTCCCCGGCTTTATGCAGGTGACGCCAGATCCAGTCGTTTGCTCCGTTCAACCAGACCTCGTGGTAACCCTTCCACCCCCAGCTGGATTCGCAGGGGACCGCAACCTGGTTGCAGGGGTAGATGTCCAGGTAGCCTCCCGGGGTGATCAACTCTATCGTCCTTTGATCGTAACAGATCTTCCGGATCAGGTAATCCAGCCACTGGGGACCCTCAAACCACCAGTGTCCGAACAGCTCGGCATCGTAAGGAGCAACCACAACCGGTTTGCGATCGAAAATGCTTGCGAGCCACTCCACCTGTTTTTCCCTGTTGAACATGAAGTTCCCGGCGTGAATGGCCGCCTTTTCCAGCGCCCGGCTCCTGACGTAGGGCTCTTTATAATCTGAAGTACCGGTGATCCGGTGGTACTTGATGCCGGTGTGGGTTCGGATACGTCCTTCCGGGAGGTAGGGCCCGATGTAATCGAGATCCAGGTCATAGCCGATATCCCGGTAGAAATCCCGGTAGTCGAAGTCGCCCGGGTACCCCTCCTTGGAACTCCACACCTGCTTCGATGATTCCGGATCCCGGGCGAAGGCGGCCACCCCCGAGGGACAGTAGATGGGAGCATATGCGCCATACTTGGGGCGCGGGGAGGCGTACAGGACGCCGTGCGTCTCCACGAAGAAGTATTTGATCCCGAACTTTTTGAGAATGCTGTCATCACCCGGCTTGTATCCGCACTCAGGCAGCCAAAAGCCGGACGGGCGCCGGCCGAAGTTCTGTTCGTAAAAGTTCACCGCCACGGCCACCTGGGCGTGAATGACCTCCCTCTGTAGTCCCAAAAGGGGGAAATAGCCGTGGGTTGCTCCTGTGGTGATGATTTCCACCTTACCTGCATCCTGAAGCCTTCGGAACGCTCCGGTGAGGTCCCGGTGGTATTTTTCTGTAAAGAGGTAATGGACCCGGGAGAAGAGGTCCCGATACATGAGAGCGATATCGTGGAACTCAGGCTGGTGCCTGGTGCGTTCCACCTCCCGTTCAGCCAGTTCCATCAACCTTTCCAGGTGCCGGACGTAACGGTTCCGCAGCAGATCGTCGTTGAACATGGAGATCAGGGTGGGAGAGAGGTTGAGGGTCAACCTGAAATCCACGTTGTCTTCAATCAGTTTTTCAAAGGTCCAGAGGAGAGGGATATAGTTTTCGGTGACCGCTTCGTAGAACCATTTCTCCTCCAGGAAGTGCTCGTGCTCGGGGTGTCGCACATACGGAAGGTGTGCATGCAAAACAAGAGCCAGATAACCTCGGTTCATCTCTGAACATCCCTTCAATGCTATTTTTGTAATTACCACTTCAGCGGCGAACTGACCTGTTCTTGCGGCCAGTGCATCGGGGAACTGACGTATTCTTCGGCAATGATGTGCTCGTGTGATACAAGAGCCCGCCTGATAAACTCCGGTGAGCTCGGCGCGCCACCGCCTCCGTAGATTAATTTTTCATATTCGAGGGGAAGCAGCCACTCATAGTCGATGACCTC
Source organism: Clostridia bacterium (assembly GCA_902812385.1). Lineage (GTDB taxonomy): Bacteria > Bacillota > DSM-12270 > Thermacetogeniales > Thermacetogeniaceae > DULK01. Next base: position 6,763 of record CADDZD010000014.1, read on the forward strand.
CGAGATCCGGTCGCGGGGCATGCTCACCAGGTTGGAGCGGGCGATAAAGATATATGTCCCATCGGGACGAAGGCGTCCCAGCTCCACGCAGTAAGTGCGGCCCGGCTCCCCGGTTTTGATGTACCAGTTGTTGGCGTAATCGTTGATCATGATTTCCTGGGCTGTGCGGGAGTCGTAAAAATAAACGTTGCTGATATCATAGACCCTGAGCACTGGTTGCGATTCTTCCCAGGCGTTGGGCCCAAACCGGCTCCGGATCTCAGCCTTCGTGGCTTCATTCACCTCCCAGTAAACAAAAAGCCAGTAGGGATCCCTGGCCAGGGCAACGATCCTGCTCTCCCCGTATCCCCAGGGAAGTTCGTGGATTTCAGCTGGCCCGGGGAGCGGGTGCTCTTCTCTTTGAAGTTGAAGAGGTTGCACCTCTTCTGCCATCTCCATCATCGTTGTTACCGCAGCCGGCTGCTGTTCTTGCCATTCTCGCCCGGCAGCTTTTTTTTGTTTGCGTTTTGGTAAACCTTTAAAAAGGCCCTTAAGAAATCCTTTGTCAGACATCAAAATTAAACCCCCTACCACTATAATTGCGAAAAATAAAATTGAGAGGTCAATTAGGGTGGCCACTGTTTGACTCCCTCCTTCCTGGGGGGTTCCGGTCGGAACCAGTAATAAGGATTATTTTCCTCGCCGCAAGGAAAAAAATTAAATAATAATCACTGTAATTTCTTTTGTATTATGTCCAAAGTCAAAAGGGTTTATTTCAAAAAGTAAGGGGCGGTGTTTGGAACGGTTTTGTTTCAGACAGACCACTACGCCGCCTCCGGCATCAACAGAAGATGAAATCTGGTTATCCTTGCGCTTGCTCCCGGACTCCGGTTTAACTCGCTTATAGCGCGTCGCAGACGGCAGCCGACCGCCTCCTACGCTGCATCCATGCAGCGGAGTCGGCTACTTCGGCATCTATGCCTCAGTTCGGCTGCCGTTAGCTGCTCCTTCGTCAAGGGCGAGTAACAACCTCCGTAGGTCGCGGCGCCTGCAAGGATAACCAGAATGTATTTCCAGGGCAGATGAAGGGGTTAAAGGTGGTTAAAAGAGTAACACGGATTTTATTAGCGTGCAGTGTAACCACCGTCGATCATTAAGCTGGATCCGGTGATGAAGGACGATTCCTCCGAGGCGAGAAACAGCATCCCGTAAGCGACTTCCACGGGTTCTCCCAGGCGGCCCAAAGGATGCAAGGTCGCGAGGTAATCGAGCTGGCCCTTGACGGCCCCTTCTTCCACCATGGGTGTCCGGATGAACCCGGGGCACACCGCATTGACCCGGATCTTGTCCTTGGCGTAATCCAGGGCCATGTTTTTCGTCAGGATGACAACGCCCCCCTTTGCGGCATTGTATGCGGCGGTGCCGGGAAAGCCCACGTGACCCAGGATAGAAGCGTTGTTGACGATGCTGCCGCCCCCGCTCTTTCTCATGTAGGGGATGGCATGCTTTGCACAAAGGAAGACCCCCTTCAAATTGATGTCGATGGTCCTGTACCATGCCTCCTCGCTCAGTTCTTCGACAGGGGAAACCTCCCCGATGCCTGCGTTGCTGATCAGCACGTTCAGACGCCCATAGCGCTGAAAAGCTTCCTCCATCAGGTGCTGTATTTCCGCTTCCTTTGAGACGTCAGCCTTTACGGCAATGCCCTCACACCCGTTTTTCAGGATATCATCCAGGGTTGCCCTGGCCGCATCCTCTTTGTAATCCGATACAACCACCTTGGCTCCCTCTTTGGCGAAGAGAATTGCCGTTGCCCGTCCGATGCCGCTGCCCGCCCCGGTAATCACGGCAACTTTATCTTTGAGACGCATTCTGCTTTGCCTCCTCGTTAAAATATGTGTCCTAGCTATAGTGTCCGAAGAAGAACCGATTTATATTCAAACAAACGAGAAATTCAGACGCCTTTCCCTTTACCATTCCGGTATTTCACTCGCCGGGCTGCATGCTCAGAGTACAGGGTATCGTCAAATTGGGACATTTCTAAAATTTTATCTCCCTCTGTAGCTGATTTACACCCTTGTCCCTATATGTTAAGATGAAGTTAACTGCGGTGGTCTTGATAGTTTTTCGGAGAGAGGAGGAAAGAGGTCTCATGGAGACGGTTGCACGGGAGATCCGGATCGAAGGGGTTGTCCAGGGTGTCGGATTCCGCCCCTTTGTGTTTCGCCTGGCCCACGAATACGGCATCAAGGGATGGGTCCTGAACTCCTCGGAGGGTGTCACCATCTGGGCCGAAGCCACCGAGGAGCGGATTGCGGCCTTCTATGAGGCCTTGTTGGCGAATCCTCCGAAACTGGCGATGATCGTCCACCACTACCAGACGCCGCGCCAGGTGCAGGGGTTTGATCACTTTTTTATCAAGCACAGCGAGGCCGGCGACCGCAGGGATGTGCTGATCTCCCCGGATGTGAGCATCTGTGACGACTGCTACCAGGAGATCATGGACCCCAGCGACAGGCGCTACCGTTACCCGTTTACTAACTGCACCAACTGCGGCCCCCGCTTCACGATCATCATGGATGTTCCTTACGACAGGATCAAAACCACCATGCGGGATTTTCCGATGTGCCCGGTTTGCCAGCGGGAGTTTGACGATCCGCTGCACCGCCGCTTCCACGCCCAGCCGAACGCCTGCCCGGACTGCGGCCCCCAGGTCACCCTGAGAGACCTGGAGGGAAATGTGTATTCCGGTTTCGGGCATGAATTTTTTAAGAAAGCCAAGATCATCGCCGTTAAGGGCCTGGGCGGTTTTCACCTGGTCTGCGACGCCACCCGGCGGGATGCGGTGGTAGCTTTGCGCCGCCGGAAGATCAGGGAGTTCAAGCCCTTTGCGGTGATGTGCAGAAATTTGCAGGTTGCGGAGAAGTACTGCTATGTTTCACCGGAGGAAGCAGCGCTCCTGGAGAGTCCGGCACACCCGATCGTGATCCTCGACCGGCGCCGGCAGGACGACCTTCCGCCGGAGATCGCTCCGGGGATCAAGACCCTGGGGGTGATGCTTCCCTATACACCGCTTCACCATCTGCTCTTTGACGACGACCTGGAGATTTTGATCATGACCAGCGCCAACATCAGCGACGACCCGTTGATTATCGACAACGACGAGGCCCTGATCAAGCTGAAGGGGATTGCCGATTACTTCCTGATGCACAACAGGCAGATCTACAACAGGTGCGATGACTCTCTGGCCGCTGTGGTGGACGGCGAGGTGCAGATCTACAGGCGGGCCAGGGGCTACGTTCCCCTGCCGGTTGACCTCCCCTATGAGGTCCCCGTTATTCTGGGATGCGGCGGCGAGTTGAAAAACACCTTTTGCATGACCAAGGGAAAGAGCGCTTTCTTGAGCCAGCACCTGGGGGATATCAACCACTACGGCAACTACCAGCAGTTTTTATACACAATTCCCCGCTTTGAAAAAATGCTGGATGTCAAGCCTGAAATCATCGCTTACGACCTGCATCCTGATTACATGGCGACCCGCTGGGCGAAGAGCCAGGAGGGGATGACCAAAATCGGGGTGCAGCACCATCATGCCCATATGGCCAGCTGTATGGCGGAAAACCTGGTTACGGAGCCGGCTCTGGGTGTGATCTGCGACGGGACCGGTTACGGGTTGGATGGTGCCATCTGGGGATTCGAGTTTTTCGCCGGAACCCCGGCTCACCTGGAGCGCATGGCCCACCTGGCTTACATGCCGCTGCCGGGGGAGATCACCATCAAACGCCCGACCCGGATGGCCTTTACCTACCTCTACGAGCTTTTCGGTGATGTGGGGCTTAAGTATGCCAAAAAATATCTGCCGACCCTCCCGGAGGAGGAGCAGAGGGTTCTCATCCGACAGCTGGAGAACAGATTCAATACGGTTCTCACCTCCAGTGCCGGGCGGCTTTTTGACGGTATTTCTGCTCTCCTCGGCATATGCACCCGGGTGCAGTACGAGGGGCAGGCGGCCATCGAAATGGAAACAATCTCCGACCCCGAAGTACAGGAGATCTACAGTTTTGAGTTTAATAAACAGGTTAAACCGTACCAGCTCGGGGTAAGGGGGATCTGGGAAGGGGTCTTGCGGGATCTGGAGTCCGGCACCCCTACTGCGATCAGCGCCGGGAGGTTCCACCTCACCCTTGCAGCTATGATGGAGGAAGTATTAAAGGAACTGAGGGGGGAAACCGGCCTCAACCTGGTGGTCCTGAGCGGAGGGGTTTTCCAAAACAAACTGCTGTTCCGCTTGTTGCGTAAAAGGTTGACCGAGGCCGGGTTTCGGGTCATTTATCACCGGAAGGTACCGACCAATGACGGCGGGATTTCACTGGGACAAGTTTATATAGCAAGCGAGGTGATCAAGGAAAATGTGTCTTGCCATACCGGCCAAAATCACGAAAATTAACGGCATGATCGCAGAAGTGGATATCGGAGGAAATATAAAGGAGATCAATATCACGCTGACTCCCGAAGCGAAAATAGGAGACTATGTGCTCATCCATGCCGGCTTTGCCATTCAGGTCATCGACGAGAAAGCGGCTGAGGAGATCTTCGAAGCCTGGGAGGTAGCTTATGAATCATTACAAAGACAATAGGGACTACGCCCGCTACCTCCTGGACCTGATCCACAAAGAGGCGGACCGTCCCCTGACGGTAATGGAGGTCTGCGGGACCCATACGGTTGCCATTGCCCGGAGCGGGCTGAGGGAGTTGTTGCCGAAAAACATTCGCCTTCTCTCCGGACCGGGCTGCCCGGTCTGCGTTACCGACGACCTGGATCTCGACCTGGTGATCGCCCTTGCCCGGGAGAAAGGGATTATACTGGCAACTTTCGGGGATATGATGCGGGTTCCGGGGACTCAGAGCAGCCTGCTCCAGGAAAAGAGCCGCGGGGCCGACGTACGGGTTGTCTATTCTCCCGCCGACGCCCTTACGCTGGCGGCGGAGAACCCGGATTCCGAAGTGGTTTTCCTGGGAGTGGGTTTTGAGACGACCGTTCCCACGGTAGCCGTTGCCCTGGAACAGGCAATGCGGCAGGGTCTGAAGAACTTTTCCGTCTACTCCCTGCACAAGCTGGTGCCTCCTGTAATGAAGGCATTGCTCGAGGATCCGGATGTCAAGATCGATGCCTTTATCAACCCCGGTCATGTCTGCACCATTCTCGGGAGCGAACCCTTCCGTTTCATTCCCGAGAAATACGGGAGGCCGTGTGTTGTGACGGGTTTCGAGGCGGTTGATATCCTGGAGGCCATCCTGATCATGCTCCGACAGCACAAGGAGAAGCGCCCCGCCGTGGGGATCCAGTATAAGCGGGCGGTGAGACCGGAGGGCAACCCTGTGGCCAGGTCCTTTATCGAGAAGTATTTTGAGCCCGTCACGGCGCGCTGGCGAGGGATCGGGGAGGTCCCGGACAGCGGTCTGACCTTGGGGGAGGAATACGCCGCATATGACGCCCAGCGGCGTTTTCCCCTGAGTATAACCCCGGGCAAGCGGAGGAAAAACTGCTCCTGTGGGGAGGTCTTAAAGGGGCTGAAGCTTCCCTATGAGTGCGCCCTTTTCGGAAAGGTATGCACACCGGTGAAACCGGTGGGCCCCTGCATGGTTTCCACCGAGGGCTCCTGTGCGGCTTACTACCGTTACGGGGCCCAGAAAGCGGGTGTTGCGCGTTGACGAAAGCAGGACGGGATGACGTGATTCTGCTGGGGCACGGCAGCGGTGGAACCCTGACAAATCAGCTCGTGAAAACTGTGTTTCAGGAGGCCTTCGGCAACCCGATCCTGGACGAAATGCTGGATGCCGCCGTGTTGGAGCTGCCGAAAGGCCGGATTGCTTTCACCACCGATTCCTTCGTGGTGGATCCCATATTCTTTCCGGGCGGCGACATCGGGAAGATTGCGGTTTGCGGCACCGTCAACGACCTGGCGGTGAGTGGAGCGGAGCCTCTCTACCTGAGTGCCGGTTTTATCATTGAGGAGGGCTTTCCCTTAGCCGACCTGCGCCGGATCGTTCATTCCATGAAGGAAGCCGCCGAGTCGGCCGGCGTACGCGTGGTGACCGGTGACACCAAGGTGGTGGGAAGGGGCGGTACCGATAAGATCTTTATCAACACCACGGGGATCGGCCTGATACCGGAAGGAAGGGTGTTGTCACCGCGCCGCATGCAGCCCGGTGATGCGGTGATCGTCAGCGGCTCCCTGGGAGAGCACGGGCTGGCAATCCTCGCCCGGCGGGAGGGGCTATCTTTCACGACACCGGTGGTCAGCGACTGCGCCCCCCTCCAGCGGCTCACCCGCGCCATCCTCGAGGCAGGGGGGGACGGCATCCGGTGCATGAGGGACCCCACCCGCGGCGGTTTGGCGACTACCTTGAATGAACTGGCTGCCCAGAGCGGGCAGGGTATCCTTGTACATGAGGAACTGCTTCCCCTGCGCCGGGAGGTGGTGGGGGCCTGTGAGATGCTGGGTATTGATCCCCTTTACCTGGCCAATGAGGGCAAAGTGATCGTGGTGGCTGCACCCGACGTCGCCGAAAGGGTGCTGGAAGCCATGCGGGGACTTCCCGAGGGGACCGGTGCTCTGCGGATCGGCGAGGTGATCCCTGATAACCCCGGCTTGGTGCTCCTCGAAACCGAACTGGGGGCAACCAGAATTATAACCATGCTGGAAGGGGAACCCTTGCCGCGCATCTGTTAGGGTGAGCTATGGGAGAAAAAAATCTGCATGAATCGGAAAAAAACTTAGGCGATTTTCAGGATTCCGGTTTTCCCCGCCGGAGACCACCCTGGGGGATAAAGGATATCCTGGTCGTTCTCGTCCTTGTGTATCTGGCGGGTTTTGCCTTTACGTCGATCGGTGCCCGGTTTCTAGACTGGGTACCTTTGCTTGTTCCTGGTTTGAACAGCCGGGAAGCCGTTCTGTTCTTCGCCGCGGGTTTTGTACAGGCTCTTTGTTTCATCGGGCTTGTACTTTTCTGCGTTTCAGGCAAATACCACACCCCTCCTGCGGCGCTCGGCCTCACCCGTTTCTCCCGGCGGGACATCCTCTTCACAGGCGTACCGGGAGGGTTGGGGATATCGGCTGTCGTGACATTCCTGATGTCGCTGATCGCCTTCCTGACCCACGAAACCCCACCGCCACAGCCCCTGACGGAGTTGCTCCTTAACATCAGAAGCTGGCAGTCCCTGCTTATCTCATTTCTACTGGTGGGCGTTCTTGCGCCCCTCGGCGAAGAAATCTATTTCCGTGGTTTTGTATACCCGGCACTTCGCTCGCAGCTGGGAGTGTTGCCCGCGGTGCTCATTTCCTCTTCTTTTTTTGGGGCCCTCCATTTTGACCTCTTTCGCTTTCTCCCCTTAGCCGTGGGAGGAGCGGCCCTTGCCGTGATGTGCGAGAGAACCGGTTCCCTTTTCCCCTCTATAGCCGCCCACAGCACCTTGAACATAACGATGCTGCTTCTTTTACTGGAGGGCAGATCCTTTTAACTCTGCTTAAATTATAACCTGGCGGCCATCCAGCTCACAAGGAATTCCCTTACCGGGATGGTATCTATTGAATACAACTTAATAGCTGCTATTAGTACCAACTATTAAGAAGGCCTGATAATAGCAAGTGTGGGGAAATGGAGGGAATTCCTGTGAAGCGACTGAGCGAAATTAAGCGCATACCTGCCCCTGCCCTGATTCCGCCCTTTGGGCCCCTTCAAGGAATGCGGGTGCTTTCAACCGGAAGCCTGGTGGGGATGCCTCATGCCGCAAACATGCTGGCGGATTTCGGAGCAGAGGTGATCCATGTTGAGCGTCCGCGGGTTGGTGACACCTACCGCAAGCTGGCGCCGTTTGTCCGGAACGGGGAAAAATCGATCGGGGCCAGCTGGATCCAGGACGCCCGCAACCGTCTCAGCCTGACGCTGGAACTCGACATGAAAATACCCGAGTCAAGAGAGATCTTTCTGGGTTTGATCAAAATATCAGATCTCTGGTTTGAAAACCTGGTCTGGTTGGAGAAGCTGGGCATCAGCGACGAGATGTGCCTGGAAGTGAACCCGAAGCTGGTGATTGTCCACGTGAGCGGGTTCGGAAGGCCGCAGTTTGGTGGAGTGCCCGAGGTGTGCGACAGGGGATCCTACGATATGATCGGCCAGGCGGCAAGCGGATGGTTGAGCCTGATGGGAGAGCCGGATCCACGGCCACCGCTCCTGGCGAGACCCTGGACCAATGACTACATCACCGGCATGTGCGCTGTATTCGGGGCTTTGATCGGCTACCTCCATGCCCAGAAAACCGGTCGGGGGCAGGTTATCGACGTCTCCCAGTATGAAGCAAATGCCCGTCTGCTCTCGGACACCTTCGTCTCCTATTTAGAGGCAGGTATTCTGCGCCAGCGAACAGGAAACAGGACTCCGGCTTTCCAGCCCTATGATATTTACAGGGCCCGGGACGGCCGCTGGGTCGCCCTGGGTGCTTTTGGGCCTTCCGTCTACGAGCGCTTTATCAAGGCCATAGGCCTCGATCCCGGCTACTTCACCTGGAAGGAGTGCGCATCCTCGATGGAGGCGGTTGCTTCCCCCAAGGGGCGTGAGCTTGACCGTCTGACCCGGGAGTGGATCGGCAACAGAACTGCCAGGGAGGTGGAGGAGCACATGGCGAAACACAGGGTTCCCTGCTCCATCGTTTTAGATGCGAAAGACGCCTTCGAACACCCCCACTGGCAGGCCCGGGAGAACTTCATTACCTACGAGGACCAGACTTTAAAGAAAAGTGTTCGGGCCTTGGGGATTGTTCCAAAGCTGAGCGAGACGCCCGGCAGGGTCTGGCGGGGGGCGCCGGCCCTGGGGCAGGACACCGAAGCCGTCCTCTCCAGGCTCCTGGGTTATTCCAGCGAAGAAATTGCGGCTTTGCGACAAAAGGATATAGTTTAAAAGGAATTTTCATCCCTCTGCCGTAAACTTTAGAGAGACAGTTGCGGAGGGATAATTTTTTGAAGCGCCTTTTTTATTTCCTGCTGGTATTTACGGCAATCTTCGTATTAAGTTATAACGTGTGGTATTTTACCCTGCGCCAGGCCAAGGCTCCGGCCTGGCAGGAGGTCCTTTTGCGGGAGGGTATCCTGATCGATGGTTCGGGCGGCAAACCGTACAAGGCGGATCTTCTGATCCGGGGATCGCGGATAGTCGCGGTAGGCAAGGGGCTCAAACCTTCTCCCGGCACAAGGGTGATCGACGTCAGCGGCTCCCTGCTGGTACCGGGGATTGTGGCAACGTGGCCGGGGCTGCTGCCTACCAAGCAGGAACAGGAGGAATTTGCGGCTGCAGGAGTAACCACCATCATCGGGGGGGTGGACGGGAACTCCCCTCTGAATGTCAAAAAATACCTAAATTGGACTGCCCGGAGCGGCCTCCGCATTAATTTCGGCACACTGCTCGGGATGGGAAGCCTGAGAGGAATAATGCCGACACCCGGGCAGATGCGCCCTGCGGATGCGAGTGCCCTGCGGGAAGGGATTAAAAAAGGCCTGTCTGAAGGCGCAGTAGGGCTTTCCCTGGATTTTAATAAACTTCCCGATGCTTTCTGGTCCTGGGAGGAGATTGGGAAGGTATGCGGTGATCTTCACCCGGTTCCCCTCCTGGTGGTCAACTTTTCCGATGAGGTCTTCTCCGGAGCCGACAGTTTATTGCCGGCGCTGCAGGCCCTAAGAAAGGCGGCAGCCGCTACGCCGTTCCGGCCTTACCTGAAGAGCCTCCGCCTGCCAAAAGGCACCTCGGCCTCCGAAATCCGGGCGATCCAGGAGGAACTGGAGCATGCCTCCCCTACCGGGGTGCAGATCTACGGCGATCTCGATCCTTTTCCTCTGGCCGGCAGGCCGCGCTACCTGTTTGACACGGCGGTGGGCAGGTTCCATCCGGAGGACCTGCTCATTGCTAAGACTTCCCCTGCGCTGCGGCATCTTGTGGGAAAAAGCCTGGCCGAGGCTGCAAAAGAGCGGGATCTCCCGGTGCCCGCCATGATCCAGCAGTTGCTGGGAAAGGCAATTCAGGTTGAAGTGGAGGAGACAGGAGGTGAAGCGGCTCTGGCCTCAGCCCCGTTCTTTTGCTGGCAGGCAGGGTACGGCAGTCAGCAGGAAGAAAAGGAACATCTGGTAGATCCCGTGAACTATATGAAACTGTTGGGACAGGAAGATGGGTATTTTGGTCGGCTTCCTCTGCCGGAGAAAGTGAGCAGGCTTACGTCTCTTCCTGCCCGCTTGTTCGGATTGCAGGGGAGGGGAAGAATTGCCGTGGATTATTACGCGGACCTGCTTGTTCTCAAAAAGCGGGGGAGTGGCTACGCTCCGGACTATGTCTTTGTAAACGGCCGGCCGGCGGTCATCAAGGGGCACATTACAGGGTTTGAGGCGGGTCACGTTCTTGTGGGGAGTTAAGCTTTTCGCCAGAATGATCCGGCAGGAATTTGGCTGTAAAAAGCAGAACTGAACATTGACAGGGAGTGATTCCGTTGGCTTCCCCGGATGGCATGATAACAGAGATCAAGAAACTGAATAAATTCTTGCGGGAACGCCGGTTGGCAGGGGGGACGAGCAGGGAAAGGAGACTGCAGGCCGGCAGGGAGGGGTCTTTTTTCCGGCTCCGCCGTCTCATCGGAGAGGAAATCCGGTCTTTTTTTCAGGATCAACCCCTTGTCGGGGTCGACGGTTCTTTTAACAATTACGGAGCCAGCTTTCCCTATGTGGTCACCTTTTTCCGGGCCCTGGCCCGCTCCAGCCGGCCGGACCCTCAAACGGGAGAACGGATCTGGTCACATCGGGTCTTTTCCCCCCTGCTCCCCAGATACCGGGAACAGGTACGGGAAAAGCTGGAACTGGGGCTGGAACCGGAAGACGCCCTGGCCCGCCTCCGCTGGGAGATACTTGCGGCACTGGAGGCGGAGGTGGGGAAACAGGCACTCATAATGAAGAAACCCCGCCTGCTTTTGTGGGATGGCGGGTTTGCCCGGCTGGAGACCCATGCGGGGGCGACCTGGCAGCAGATCAGGGAGGAGGCTTTACAGCAGGGGACGATCATGCTGGGCATTACCGAGGAGATCGCCACCGCTTCCCTGGTTCAGGCTTTGTCCCCGGATGCCGGGGATATCTGGGGGGACCGCGAGGTGCTGTACGGCCTGCTGAAACCCGGCGAGGTTTTCTGCAGACAGGAAAGGGGTGGAAGCAAGCGGAAACGGGTGTATGTGCGTTTTGCCTCCCATCCCCAGGTGGTGGCGGTGGACTACCTGCCCGAACAGGAGCAGGAACTGGCGGCGGCTCTCAATTTTCTCTATACGATTACCCCCTCACACGGGAGAGGCTATCCTCTCTGGCTGGATGTGGTGGATGCGGAGGTGCGCATCACCAGGGAGGAAATGGAGGCCCTTTTAGCAACCTATCTGGATCCGGTGCTGACCGAGGTATATCTGCGCCCGCTGCGGTCGCGGCGGGAGTTATAGGAGGGTTTGCCATGCAGGTGGTAGGGGTGACCACCCAGCAATACATATACGTAGCCTCCCGGGAAAGGAAGTTCCGGATCAACGAGATCCTCGTCATCGAAGACCCGGAGCATCACTACCCCCGGGGTGAGGTCATCGAGACCAAATCCTTCAACAGGTTTATTCCCCTGACCATGGAGCGCAGCCCCCTGATCGACTCCGGGGTTTGGGAGGGACTGGAACAGGTCGGCTTCCGCCTGGGGGAGGAGACCATCCACCTGGCCAAGGTGCGGCTTTTAGGGGATCTCCCTTCACCGGTGGAGGTGGGGGCAAGGGTTCGCCTTCCCGAGTTTTCGGAAGTTGAGGATCTCCTGGTACCCTGCCGCCCGGAGAAAGGGCTGGTTCTGGGGGTGATCCTGGGAACCGAGGATTTAAAGGACGGCTTGCCCGCGGAGTTGCGGGAGATAGCTCCGCTCTATGTGAAGGGGCAGGGGGTGTTGCCCCAAAGCGCCGTGCCCTTCATCTTTGATTACAGGGCAATGCAGGAATACCCTCATATCGGTATCTTCGGCGGTTCCGGTTCCGGAAAATCTTTCGGGATGCGGGTGATCCTGGAGGAGCTTTTGGAGAAGAGGATTCCCGCCCTGGTGTTTGATCCCCATTACGAGATGAGCTTTGGCACTCCTTTCGAAGGCATAGATGAAAAATGGGCCTCGGCCTACAAGGGGCGGACCGAGGTCCTCACGGTTGGCCGCGATACCGGGGTAAATTTCGAGGAACTGACCGGCAACGATCTGGCATCCCTTCTGACTGCCGCCGGGTCCAACTTTACGGAAGGGATGGACAACGCCCTCAAGGCTATCCACCAAGAAAGAGACTCATTTGCCAGCTTTTCCCAGAAGCTCGAGGACCTGATCGGACTGGCCGAGAAGGAAGAAGAGACCCGGGAAAAAATACGCAGGAAGTACGGGGATAACTCACGGTATGAGAAGACCCTGTTAGCCATGGCCCGCCAGGCCGGCCACCCCAGCAGCCTGCGCGGGATTGCCTGGCGGCTCTACCGTCTGCAGCGGGAGGGCATTTTTCAAAAGGGAATCGAGCCGATCGTTGCCTCCCTTCAGGCCCGCCGCCTTACCGTGATCCGGGGTCCCATCTGGCTCCTGACGGTTTTCGGTGCCTACCTGGTCAGAAAACTTTACCGGATGCGGCGGAGCTACGCCGATGCCCTCCAGCGCGGCGAGGTCCCGGGGGAGAAGTTCCCCCCCTTCCTGGTGGTCACCGATGAGGCCCACAATTTTGCTCCAAAGGGCATCGAAATTCCCGCTCCGGCCCGGAGCGTGTTCCGGGAGGTGGCCCAGGAGGGCCGGAAGTACGGCGTATTTTTGATCCTGGCCACCCAGCGGCCGGCTTTGCTCGACGAGACGATTACCGCCCAGTTGAACACAAAGTTCATCTTCCGGACGGTCCGGGCGTCGGACATCAGGGTCATTGAAGAGGAAACCGATATCACCGCCGAAGAGTCGCGGCGGCTTCCTTACCTGAGTTCCGGAACGGCCTTCGTTTCTTCGGCCGTCGTAGGGAGGACGGTGGCGGTACGGATACGCTGCGCCCGAACCAGGGCCCCCCATACGGTCAATCCGTTTACCGAACTGGAAGAGGATTTTGGAAGGTTGCCGGAAGCTGCCTGGCGAGCCGTGAAAAAGCTTTTACCCCTTGATGTGGGTCAGATCAATTTATATCTCCCTGACATCGAGGAGGAGTTGAACCGTTCTGTTTCCTTTAACGAAGTCCGGGAATGGCTGGAGGAGTTCGCGGCAGAAGGCAGGCTTGTCAAAACCGCGGGCCCCTTTGGGCCTACCTATTCACCTGCACGGGAAGAGGAGTAATCATGCGCTTTCTTTTTCTGACAGACGACCATAAACGGGGCACCACCCCTTCGAACAGAAAGGACAACTTTCCGGCCACACTGGCAGCAAAGCTGCGCGAGGTGCTGGAGATCGTCCGGACCCGCCGGGTGGATTATGTCCTGCACGGAGGGGATTTTTTTGACGTTCCCGCACCCGCCCTCAGTGTCTGTGCCGATTTTTTGCAGATCTATCAGCAGTTCCCGGTACCCGTTTTCGTCATCCCGGGCAACCACGACCTGTTTGGCCACAATGCGGAGACCCTCCCTCGAACCATGCTTGGCTTTGCGGCCCGGCTGGGGATCGTGCGCCTGCTTGGGAGGGAGCCCATTTATTTAGAAAAGGACGGGGTGCGGGTTCAGCTGACAGGCCAGGGGTTCCACTTTGACATGGACCGCAGGGACCCGAGAGAGGACTATGTGGTGCAGAAAAAGGACTGCGATTATGCCATCCACCTGGTGCACGGGATGCTGCTCGACAGGGCCTCTTTCCCGGGTTCTGCCTATACCCTGGTGGAGCAGATCTGGGAGACGGAGGCAGACTTTACCCTTGCCGGCCACTACCACCTGGGCTTTCCCGATATGCAAAGGGACGGCAGGTTCTTTCTTAACCCCGGGGCCCTGGCCCGTCTCTCCAACCATCCGGACGAGTTGCGCAGGCCGGTTCAGGTGGTCCTGATCGACCTGTCGGGGAGCATGCCCTCCTACGAAAAGATCAGACTGCAGAGCGCCCCTCCCGGTGAAGAGGTCCTTGACAGGAGCAGGTTGGAGGAGGCGGTTTTCCGGGAGCAGAGGCTGACCGGCTACCTGGCCGAGGTAATGTCTGCCGGCTCTTACCGGCGGGCCGACGTTCGGCTTCTGGTCGAAGAGATCGCCCGGGCGGAGAAGCTGGACCAGAGGGTGAGGGATGAGGCCTTAAGACGCATCAGCCTGGCCGAAGAGGCTTTAGCACGGGGGGAGGAAGAGGCATGAGCCATTTGCGGAAGCTGATCGTGGAAAATTTCCAGTCCCATGAGCATACCGAGGTGGTTTTCGGCCCGGGCTTGAACGTCATCGTAGGACCCTCCGACTACGGGAAATCGGCCCTGGTGAGGGCGCTCCGCTGGGTGTTTTTTAACGAACCGAAAGGGGCCAACTTTATCCGGGTGGGGGCGCGCACCTGCCGGGTTACGGTGGAGATGGAGGACGGCACCAGGATTACCCGCCTGCGCACCACCGGCGGCAGGAACCAGTACCTTTTGCAGAAACCGGGAGAACAGGAACAGGTCTTCGAGGGTTTCGGAAGCGAAATTCCCCAGGAGATCGTGCAGGCCGCCGGAATGAGGAAGGTCGTCATTGATGACCGGAATAAGGCGGAACTGAATTTCGGGGGACAGCTCGAAGGCCCCTTTTTGCTTACGGAAAACGGGGCGGTCAGGGCAAAGGTGATCGGGCAGCTGGGAGGCGTCCATATCCTTGACTGGGCCCAGAAGTCTACAGCAACGGAACTGCGGCGCCTGCGGGAAGAGGACGGCCAGCTCAATACTGCTCTTAAAGACCTTGAGGAGGCCCTGCATGCTTATGATCACCTGCCGCACCTTGAGGAAACGATCAAGCGGCTGGAGGCTCTGTTCGGGAGGATTGAAGAGATCTCCCGCAGGATTGATGCCCTGAGCGATCTTGCCGGGCAGTGGCAGGAAGTGCAGGGTGCCCTGGAGGAAACCCACAGGGTCCTGGAGGGGCTTGCCTTTGTGGAACAGGCGGAGGATGGGATGCAAAGGCTGGAGGTTCTTGCAAAGGATTACGCTTATCTTTCATCCCTGGCAGAGGACCTGCGCCGGGTCGATTTTCAGCTGCAGCAGGTGGAGAGATTGATTGCGGAAACCGGACATGTTCCGGAACTGGAGGCCCGCCTTGAAAGGATGGAAGGACTTTACCGGCAGCTACGGGAACTGGCCGAGGTTGCCCAGGAGCTTGGTGCCGTCTCAAGGACGCTGGAGAGGTGTGCCCAGATAACTGCCAGGACCGATATGCTTGATAAGAGCGAGGAGTGCCTTTCCGGGGCGGCCGATATACTGCGATTGATCGCTTCCTACCAGGAGCTTCTGGCGGCATGGCAGGATCACCGGCGGGATTATCAGGGGGTATCCCTGGCAGTGGAACGCTATCAAAAAGAGGTAGAAAGATATCTCGAAGAGTACCGGAAGGTCTTAAATATGCTGGGGAAGTGTCCGGTCTGCTTCGGAGAACTCACGGCCGATGCCATTCAGCGGGCACTCGCCGAGTATGAATAGGAGGGAAGAAGGTGCAGGGGCAAAAAGAGCAGGCACACTACGAAAAGCAGATCAATCACTTAAAGGAAGCCTTGCGGAGATCCCGGGACCTGAGGTCAAGGGCATTGAGCCAGAAGGAATTGCTTGAACAGCAGCGGCAAAAACTCTATCAAAAAGCGGCCGAATACGGTGTCAAACCCGAGGAGCTGGGGGATAAGATTAACGCTTTAAAGGCGGAAATGGACCGCCTCCTGGCAGAGGCCCACAGGTTGATCCCCTGGGATTTGCTGGAGAAGGAGCAATCCCGATGAACCAGCTTCTGGCTTCCTTGAAAAGCTCCCTTGACCGGGTTAAGGCCCTTTACCACCGCCAGCGAGGAGAACAGTCGGCCCTGCTGCAGGAAATTGACACCAGGAAGAAGCGGCTCGAAGAGGTCAGGGAAGAGACCGAATGCCTTGAAAAGGTGCGCCTCTTGCTTATGGAGGCTGCCAGGCACGCCCGGGAGCAGGGACGGCA
Organism: Clostridia bacterium; assembly: GCA_902812385.1. GTDB lineage: Bacteria > Bacillota > DSM-12270 > Thermacetogeniales > Thermacetogeniaceae > DULK01. Next base: position 22,907 of record CADDZD010000014.1, read on the forward strand.
GCAGGTGGAGTACCTGGTGACCCAGGCACTGCAGTTTGTCTTCGGTGGTGACATGGAATTTAAAGTGGTGGTGGAGGACAAGAGGGACCGGCCGGAGGCGGAATTTTACGTTTGCTCCACTTACGGCGGCGACTTCAGGGTGGAAACAACACCGCAGGACGCCAGGGGGGGAGGAGTTGTAGATGTGATTTCCCTGGCCTTGCGGCTTGCTCTCCTGCATGCCTTCAGGCCCCCCGTCGGCGGTCCCGTGATCCTCGACGAACCGGGCAAGCACGTTTCCGAGGAGTTTTCCCCCCAGGTGGCACAGTTTTTGAAGAGTTACAGCCAGAGCCTGGGGCGGCAGATCATCATGGTCTCCCATAATCAACACCTGGCCGATTCTGCGGATATTGCCTACCTGGTTGAAATGCACCAGGGTATCAGCAGCGTAAGGCGCATACGTTGAGGAATATAGTAAAACACGAGGAGGTTTTCTTGTGACAATCTGGCAGGCAGTAGTCTTGGGTTTGGTACAGGGGCTGGGTGAATTCCTGCCCATCTCCAGTTCCGCCCACCTGGTTCTGGTACCCTGGATATTCCGCTGGCCGGATCCGGGGCTGACCTTTGATGTTGCCCTGCATTTGGGCACTCTTGTAGCCGTGGTGGCTTTTTTCTGGCGGGATTGGTTGAACTTGATAGCCGGCGCCTTTCGGGGCAGCAGGAAGGTAGAAGGCCGGCTTTTCTGGTACCTGGTGCTGGCCTCGATACCGGGGGCCGTCTTTGGCTTTCTCCTGGAAACAAAGGCCGAAACCGTTTTCCGCGCCCCGGCCTTGATTGCGACGATGCTGATAATCCTGGGCGTAATCCTCTACCTGGCGGACCGCCGCGGAGCTAAGAGAGTAAAAATTGAGAAGATCGGGTTGGTCCGGAGCCTGTTGATCGGCCTTTCCCAGGCCCTGGCGATTATCCCCGGGGTATCCCGCTCAGGGATAACCATGACGACAGGGCTTTTCACCGGATTGACCCGAGAGGGCGCGGCGCGATTCTCCTTTCTCCTCTCCGTGCCGATCATTTTAGGGGCGGGCGTGGTAAAGATTCCCGACCTGCTGGCCCGGCCGGGAATGGTCAACCTGGCTTTCCTGACAGGTATGGTGGTTTCCGCAGTGTCGGGTGTCGCCAGCATAAGTTTTTTGCTGCGCTATGTCCGGACGAAGAGCTACCTGCCCTTTGTCTGGTACCGGTTTGCGCTGGGGGTACTCGTCCTGATCCTTTTTTTCTTGCGACATTAACCTGAACTTCATAATAGTTAACCTTGACGGAGTAGAAGAAAATAATTAAAATATAAATCGTAAGATCGGGATGTAGCTCAGCTTGGCTAGAGCGCACGGTTCGGGACCGTGAGGTCGCTGGTTCAAATCCAGTCATCCCGACCATTTTCATCCCTAAGAGCAAAATAAGCCGGGAAAATCACCCCGGCTTTGTTTTTCCACAAGGCACGGCAGGAACGCCATCTTGTCCATGAAGCAGGATTTATGGTAAACTTTCTCCAAAAAAGAGAAGAGCGGAGGAAACAGGTTGTTCACTATATTTCTCTTCGATCTGGACGGCACTCTGGTGCCCATGGACATGGAACATTTTATGAACGAATACTTTCAAGCTGTGAGCTGTAAGTTTGCTCACCTCATCGAGCCCAAAAAACTGATTAAAGAAATTTTTGAGGGGACCATGATGATGATCAACAACCTGAACCCCCGGCAGACCAACAAGGAGGTCTTCTGGTCCTATTTTGCACCGCGTATCGGTATTCCTCCCGAAGTCCTTGTTCCCCTGTTTGATGAATTTTACAACAATGATTTCACAAACATTAAAAGGATCACCCAGCCGAACCCTTTGGCACGCCCTATGCTCGAACGGCTCATAAAAAATGGGTATCAGGTGGTAATCGCCACAAATCCCGTTTTCCCTGAAAATGCCATCAGAGAACGCCTGAACTGGGTGGAGATCGGCGACCTGCCTTACGCCCTGGTAACGACTTACGAGAATATGCACTTCTGCAAACCTAAAATAGAGTATTATGAAGAGGTTCTCAGCAATTTAAACGCAAGACCTGAGGAGTGCCTGATGATCGGCAATGATGTGGAGGAGGATCTGGTTGCCCGGAAACTGGGAATAAAGACCTTTCTTGTGGAGGACTGGCTTCTTAATGCAAAGAATCTCCCTATTGAGACCGATTACCGCGGCTCCTTTAAGGACCTTGCGGAGTTTCTGAAACAGGCGATTAATTGCTAGTCCATAATTGTTCCACAGCAGGTGATGTGTTATTTACCTGCTGGGGAGAGGCTTTTACACGGTTGCATGGTCGGTAATTTCATTCAAAGATTGGTTTTTCTGCATATCCACATACAGGCTTTTGCTTATCTGGCTCCTCAACAATAACTCGCCACGGTTGCCGCCCTTTATTCACGGCTCTTTTTACCGAACTTTGAGAGTAAAATCAATTATAGCTGCGCAACTGATTGCGCAGGGTGTTCACAATCTATTTTTATGAAGGGAGATGAGAGCTGGAATGGTCTACGCTGTAGTCATGGCCGGAGGCAGCGGTCAGAGATTCTGGCCGAAGAGCAGGCAGGAAATGCCGAAACAGTTCTTGAGCCTTGTCGGTGAAAGAACGATGCTCCAGAGAACGGTGGGCAGGCTAAAAGGCTTCGTCAACCCTGACGGGATCTACATAATCACGGCAGCCCTTTACACAGGACTGGTTCTCCAGCAGGTGCCAGAAGTTCCGACCGAAAACATCATCACCGAGCCGTACGGTCGTGATACGGCGGCAGCTGTCGGTCTGGCAGCAATAACAGTTGCGGCTCGCGATCCGGAGGGTGTGATGATCGTCCTTCCAGCCGATCACTTTATTGCGGATGAGGAACGTTTCCGAAATGTTTTAAAAGGCGCCGTGGCCGCTGCCGGGGAAGGGGAGCATCTGGTCACCATAGGAATCACACCGAGCCGCCCGGAAACAGGGTTCGGTTACATAGCGAGGGGGAGATTGCACGGTACTTTTGCCGGTATCCCCGCCTATATTGCGGAAGGGTTCACGGAAAAGCCGGACCTGGAACGGGCCCGGCAGTATCTCGCCAGCGGGAATTACTTCTGGAACAGCGGAATGTTCATCTGGAGGGCGGATTTAATTATAAGGATGATCCGGGAATACATGCCGGAGCTGTACGCCGGCCTGCAAAAAATCCAGGCGGCCATGGGTTCCGGACAGTACCGGGACGTGCTGAACGGTGTGTACTCCGGTTTACCCAAGATATCTATAGACTACGGGGTTATGGAAAAAGCAACAAATGTCCTGGTACTGCCCGGCAGCTTCGGCTGGGACGATGTCGGTTCCTGGACGGCCCTGGAGGCCTATAAAGTCAAGGACAGGCAGGGAAACATCCTCGAGGGAAAGGGGGTTTTGGTGGATACCCAAAACACGCTGGTCTTTTCCTCCGAAAAAGTCGTTGCAACACTGGGGGTAAAAGACCTGATAGTGGTGGTGGGAGGAGACAGCGTGCTTGTTTGCCATAAGAAAAAGGCACAGGAAATAAAGAAGGTTATTAATGCACTTCAAGAGCAGGGGTATCAGGAGATATTATGATGAATCCGTTGATTTTTCGTCAGTACGATGTCAGAGGTAATGCGGAACGGGATCTAACGGATGAGACGGTGCGGCTGTTAGGCCGGGCTTTCGGAACCTATGTTCAGGAGCATGGCTCCCGTGAGGTGTTGGTTGGCCGGGACAACCGCCTCAGTTCCCCCAGGCTGCACCAGGCATTCGTTGACGGGCTGGTTGCCTCGGGGTGCCTGGTTATGGATCTCGGCTTGATCGTAACCCCGATGCTTTATTACGCAAGGATATACTTCGGTATCGATGGGGGTGTGATGATTACAGGCAGCCACAATCCCCCTGATGAAAACGGCTTCAAGCTGGCCTGCGGCGATGGCACGATCTATGGAGAGGAAATCCAGTACCTTAGAGAGATAATCGAAAAGAAAAGGTTTACATCGGGTGCAGGTCAAGTAGTGGAGAGGGACATAGCGGCTCCCTATTTGGCCATGTTAAAGGAAAAAATTGCATTGGGCCGGCGCAAACTTAAAGTTGCCGTTGACTGCGGCAACGGCACGGCATCCCTTTTTGCCGAACAGATCTTAGAGGGATGGGGCTGCGATGTGATTCCCCTTCACTGCGTGTCTGATGGGCATTTTCCTGTGCACCACCCGGACCCGGTTAAAACGGCCAACCTGCAGGATTTGAGAAAAGCTGTGGCGGAACATGGAGCCGACCTGGGAGTAGCCTATGACGGCGATGCCGACAGGCTCGGGGTGGTCGATGAGAAGGGTGAGGTGATCTGGGGGGATAAGCTGATGTGCCTTTACTGGCGGGAGATTTTAGGTTCTCATCCCAACGCTCTGGCGATCATCGAAGTAAAGTGCTCCCAGGCCCTGGTGGAGGAGGTCACCCGCCTCGGTGGAAGGCCGCTGTTCTATAAGACCGGTCATTCCCTGATCAAGGCCAAGATGAAGGAAACAGGGGCCGTCTTTACCGGGGAGATGTCCGGGCACATGTTTTTTGCGGATGAATACTATGGTTATGATGATGCCCTTTATGCCACGGGCAGGCTCTTGAGAATTCTGTCAAACACCCAACAGAGCCTGGGGGAACTGCTGAAAGACATTCCGAAGTATTATGCTACTGCAGAAACCAGAGTGCCCTGCGACGACCGGGTTAAGTTCAAGGTCGTTGCAGGTCTCGTGGAAAAATTCCGCAAGGAATACGATGTCATCGACGTGGATGGGGCAAGGGTGCTTTTCCCGGACGGTTGGGGACTTGTACGGGCGTCGAACACCCAGCCTGTTTTGGTGGCAAGGTGCGAGGCGAAAACGCCAGAGGCGCTTCAGAGGATCTCCGGCGTTATGAAAGCGGCCATGGTCCAGTATCCGGAAGTGGGGGATTTCGATTGGGAGTATTAGATGGAGAATTGCTCTTTGAGCAAAGCGTTTCAGGTGCTCTGCGCCAGATCCAGGAGATGGATGGGATCAATCTTGTCGTCGGTATTCCGTTCTTGAATGAGAAAGACACCCTGCCCGAAGTGGTGAAAATAGTGGACAGGGGACTGGCGGAGTCACAACTTCTCAGCAGATCTCTTATCGTTTGTGTGGGAGACCCGGCCGGAGTTGAGACCCTGGAAGCGGTTAAAAAATTGGACCTGAGATCCGAACATCTGGAATTCCTGATGCTTCCCGGAAGCAATGGTAGGGGAGCAAGTATCTGGGCGATCATGAACATCGCCAACCGGCTTGAAGCCGACCTCATTATCCTGGCAGCGGATCTGGTCAACGAGGATGGGGGGGGGATTCAACCCGGGTGGATCGGCCGGTTGCTGGAACCAATTGTCCATGAATATGATTTTGCATTGGCCGTTTTAAGGAAGAATTTCCTGGAGGATCTCCTCAACAACTTTTTCCTGGCCCCCCTCTTCGAGATGTTCTATGGATATCATATCCAGGGCACCCTGGGCGGAGTGTATGCCATGTCGCACGATGTGGTGGAGGATTGCTGTGCGGAGATCAAATTCTGGTTGGAAACGACAAAGAGTTACGGGATTGACCCCTGGCTGATCACAAGAGTCATACGCTGGAACAAGAAGATTTGCGAGGTTGATCTCGGTACTAGGCGCAGAACCATATCCCTGGAAAAACTCCAGCATGTTTTCAAGGAGTCTGCCAGGGCGCTTTTCGAGTCGATCAAAAGGGATGAGGAATACTGGTTGAACAGAGGGGGTGTCTTAAGGACGCCCGATGTTTACGGTGAGAGCAGGGAAGATGTGTATTATGAGCCGACCTATTCCACCCTGGGGCTGATCCAGTTGTTTAAAAGAGGCTTTAACCAGTATAAGAGCCTCTTTGAAACAGCCTTACCCGATGCCTGTCATGCGGACTTTTCCCCCCGTTTTGCCTGTCGCACAGATTTGCAAAGGATTGTGGATGCTCCTGCCAAGGACTTCAGATTTGACGGTACGATGTGGGCCAGCGTCGTGTACCGTTTTTTGATCCAGTACAGTTTTGCTCCCGGAATCAGCAGGGATGACGTTCTGAGTGCCCTGGCAGCCTCTTTCTGCGGGAGGCTGGCCGGTTTTCTCGAGTATCTCCAGTTTCTCCAGGAGGAGACAAAGAAGCTAAAGAGCATCAGTCCTTCTGCCTTTCTCTCCAATGAGGTCGTTGCGGAGGAGCGGGAGCAAAAGACGGTTTTTCAGATGCTAAAGCTTGATTTTATTGAAGCATGGAAAAAAAAGGCATTAGAGGTGGCTCCTCCTCTCGTTCCCCAGTATTACCTGGAGTTCATTCCGGGAATTCCCATTACCATGCCGAAAAAAATCGAAGGGAGGGGGGGAAGGGTAGTCTGGGCGGATGCCCTTTTTAACAGGTTGCAGGTCCGTTACCAAGAGGCGTTCAATCACTTTATTTATAACGGTCTCCAGGTGCCGGAGAGCGCGGCTTCCAAGACCATCGCCACGCGCCTCAAGGAGTTTATGAAAAGCCTGGAAATGACTCTTGATATGATACTTCCGGGGGACCTGTACACCGAAGAGGGTACACGGCAGGTGGTCGAAGGCCTCTTCAGACTCATTCCCAGCCACAGGATTTTTTCCATCAGGAACGAGGTCTTCCGGGAGGCACTGCTAAGGTACCCTCCCCTTAATGTGATGATACCTGCCGGCTGCAATGCACCCAGGGTTCTGATTGAGAAGATGGATGTGCGGGATGCCATTACCCTTGGAAACCTGGTCGAAAACCGGAAGTGGGCGGACAGCATCCTCCTCTGGATACTGGAACATACCACACCGGATGACATGGATGCGGTGGAGATCAAGCCCATCGTTTTAGGACGGGATATCCTGGGAGGCACCGTTAAGCTGGCAAACATTTCGGATCTGAACAAGCTCACTACCAGGGTAGCAGTCAGGCCCTTGAGCAAAGGAATGGGTGGTGAATACCCGAAGCTCCGCTACTGCCTCTTCATCGGCAGGCACATTATGATCGCCGAAAACTACTCCTACCTTAACAGAACATTTGCCCGCGAAAGGAAAAACCTCGGCCTTAAGATCCGCAATTCCCTGATCGGCCGGTATGAAAGCGGCCCTTTCTCCGCCCACAATATTTTTGAAAACCTTCATCATCGTGCTCTTGTCCGCCATTTCCGGGCGATCTCCGAAAAGCTGGCAAAACAGGGCATGACCGAAGAAGCGCGGCTCCTTGGCCTGATGTGCGACGGCTACGGGTTAAGTCAGGTGCTCGCTGACGGGACGTTTATTCCATGTTCTGCCTGGACCTGGGCCAGCTATAGCTATAAGGGGGGAAGAGGCATACCAACCCCCCTGTCTAGCCACGTCGAGGAAAAGTGGTTCAACCATGACTTCCTGGATGAAATCTATGCAGAACTGGGATACGATCCCGGAGAAATTATGCGCATGGTAGTTCAGTTGATCGGTGAGGGGCGGGCGAGCGAAAACCTCCTGGACGTCTTGCTGGGAATAAAACCAAAAAATGTTAATGTGGTGGTTCAGGAATCTCAAGATTATCCTCCGGCAGGCTCCCTGGTCAGGTATCCCGGCAACCCGATCCTGCAGCCGATCAGAGAACACCCCTGGGAGAGCAAGTATGTCCTTAATGCCGCCGCTTTTCGGATTGCCGATAAGGTATACCTGCTCTACCGGGCCTTTGGGGATGACCAGGTATCCCGGATTGGACTGGCAGTTACCGACGGTTATCGGGTGCTTGAAAGATTCCCGGAACCGGTATTCGTCCCTCAAGGAGACAGGGAAAAGAAGGGAGTCGAGGATCCCCGGGTGGTGATCATCGACGACCGGATTTACATGCTTTACACCGCCTATGACGGGGTTGTCGCCCAGATCTCGTTTGCGGCCATAACCGTGGAAGATTTCTTAAATAGAAGGTTTGACAGATGGGTGCGTAAGGGTTACGCCTTCCAGGATGTCTGGGATAAGGACTCCATTCTTTTCCCGGAAAAAATCGGGGGAAAGTACGTTATCTATCATAGAATCGAGCCCGGTATTTGGGTAACCCGTTTGGATAAGCTTGAGTTTCCGGCTCCCAGAGAAAAACACTCCATTATCGCGGGCCCTCGACCGGGAAGGATGTGGGATTCCTTGAAGATCGGTGCCGGTGCCCAGCCCATTAAGACGAAATACGGCTGGCTGCTGATTTACCACGGAGTGGATAGGGACCGGGTCTACCGCCTTGGGGTGATGCTCGTGGATCTCAAAAACCCGGAGCGACTTCTTTACCGTTCACCCAATCCTATATTGTCCCCCGAGACCGACTATGAAATAGGCAGGGCAGGAGAAGTCTGGGTGCCCCGGGTTGTTTTCACCTGCGGGGCCGTCCCTGTAGAGGATAAGGAAGTGCTGGACGCCGAAGACGAAATCCTTGTTTACTATGGCGCCGCCGATACTTATGTTTGCCTGGCTACAGGTAAGGTCGGGGACCTCATTCCGGAGGCGGTAAGAAAAGAAATTGAGCAGGGCGTGCCCTTCTAGCCGTGGGCACGCCCGTAGTCGTCCTCCAAACGGATGATGTCGTCTTCCCCAAGGTAATCTCCCGTTTGGGTTTCGATAAACACCAGGGGAGCATTGCCGGGGTTGGCCACCCGGTGTGCGGCTTCCTGGGGGATATCTATGGACTGCCCCGCTCTGACTGGGACGGTTTCTCCATTCAGAGTTACCAGGGCCTCCCCTGCCACTACGAACCAGTGTTCCCTTCTCCTCAGGTGTTTCTGGTAACTGAGCCGCCGTCCGGGCTCCACGGTAATTTTCTTCACTTTGGTATTGGGCTCATCAAGGAGGACCTCCCAGCGCCCCCAGGGCGTGGTCGAGCGGTGTGCCCGGGGCGCTTCTCTTTTCAATACCTCTTTGTAGACGGCCATGTAATCCTCAACCATGCGTTCACTGCTGAATCGTTCCTCTACCCATTGCCGGCAGTCCTTGCGATCTATCAATGGGATGCTCCCTAACATCTCAACCGCCTCATCGACACTGCCGACCAGGTATCCCGTTTTACCGTGTTTTACGATTTCGGGCATGGAACCCTTCGCAAAGGCGACCACCGGGGTCCCACAGGCCATGGCTTCCACCACGCTCAAACCGAAGGGTTCCTCGAAATTGATTGGGTGGAGCAGGGCGTAAGCACCGCCCAGCAGTTCGTTTCTCCTTTCGGGGCCGACCGGGCCAATGTACCTTATCATATGGTTGTCCAGTTGAGGCGCCACCCATTTTTCAAAATATGACTGGTCCTGGATGATTCCGGCGATGATCAGCCTCATTCCGAATTTCCTGGCAATTTCAATAGCCTCCACAGTGCCTTTATCATGATGAATGCGACCGAAATACAGGAGGTAATCCCCGGTCTTCGGCTCAAAGGTAAAGGACTCCAGATCGATGCCGTGGTATACGGTGGCGATATAACTCAATCCCGGGTCTCTATCGGCATTGCTGATGGAGACGTAATAGCTCCTGTCGGCGTATTCCCGGTATACGGGAAGTATTGTCGGCGAAGAAAAGCCGTGGATGGTGGTGACCAGGGGAGTATCCACCAGCCTGCTGTAGGTCAACGGCAAGAAATCGTAATGGTTGTGAATCAGATCAAACTCCTGGGCGTGTTCAAAGAGGTTGGCTATGTGCAGGCATTCCCACACCTTGGGGTTGATGGTTTTATCCTCCTCGTAAGGGGTCTTGCAGACGAAGACAAGTTTACCGCTGGTTTGGGAATCTCCTGTTGCAAACAGGGTGACATCAACCCCTCTCTGCACCAGACCTTCGCATAGAAGTGAAACCACCCTTTCCCAGGGACCGTAATGCCTTGGGGGTGTTCTCCAGGCAATAGGCGATAAGAGTGCGATTTTCATGCTCTTCCTCCGGCAACTTATTAATTTGATGATTTAAAACCCTAGATTGTTCTAACGCATTCCCTATAACGGCCCTTTTTCAATGGCTTTTTTAAATTTACGATATAGCCTTTTTAATTCACTCAAGGGGTTGCGATAAAACTGTTCCCGGTCTTCGTTATCCAGCCAGGAAGCTGTTGGTGTATCGACATAACGGCGCAAATAGGCAGGTCGCCGGGCGAAAGCCTGTATCACGCTTGCCGCCGGTTTGGGGGAGCCGTCGTGCGTGAACAGGCCGAAATGCCTTTCATGGGGGTTGTCTTTAAGCGGTGGTTTGTCCCATAAATCCGGATGGTAGTCGCCGTAACACCAAACAAGAGCGCCGGTCATCCCACTCAGCCGGAGCAGTTCCAGCGCCTGCCCGTAATAGTCCGTGAACAGATTTTCTTGCTCACGGGGGTATGATTTTTTTATGACAATTTGGCTGTAAATACCGAATTCTTCAAACAGCACAGGCTTGCTACCTAACCAGCGGGTGATTTCACCCAAAAAGGGGAGAACCTGAACGTCGAGCGGGTCATCAACCCATTCCAGGTAAAACGGGTATCCGTGCATGCATAAAAAATCACAGGAACAGGCCGCATCCTGGGGCCAAAGGTTGCGGTTTTCCTCGAGATCCTCGGCATGCATACCCAATGTGACCTGACACCCTCCGCTGCTGTATTTAAGTTCACCTGCCATTATCTCCAGCCAGTTCCGTGCACTCTGACGATCTGGAGGAACAACGCAATTTGACGATTCATTGCCCAGGTCATAGGCCCAAACCGCCGGATGCCGTTTCAACGCACCGGCGATCTCCCGGCACTGGAGGCGCTGGGCACGGATAAGGTCACGGTCGGTGTAATAGTTAAGAATCCGGCGGTTGTAAAGCCGTCCGTTGCTCATAACAGGGAAGCGTGTTCTGTTAGTCCGGTCCCCCAGCATCCAACCGGGCATCCAGTTGATACCGCTCATGTGCCCGCAAAAAAAGGTCGGCAGAATTAAGATGCCGCACTCATATGCGGTGTCTGCAACAGCGACCAGGTTGCGAACAGCCGGGGATGATACCTTAGATGGGGTGGGCTGAAAATCCTCCCATAGCAGGAAAATCCGGACTACCTTTAAGCCGCACTCTCCGATCTTCCGAAAATCCTCTTTCACTTCGGCAAGATCGAAACATTTCCACCAGTACATGGCCTTTTTTATCGGCCAGTAATTGACACCCAGAACAAACTTCTGAATTTCCTTTTGTTTAACAGTTTCTTTACCCATTGCTCAGCCTGTTTTTAAACAACCTCTTTAAAAGCCTGTTCGCTTCCTGTTTCAGTGTTTTTGCTTTCGATTCCGGCATCCAGCCCCAGTTTTCGCAGCGCCTGCTGGGTCAACAGCATGGAGATCAGGGCCTCTGCGCCCTGGTTTGGGTTTACTCCGCTGGGGATCAGGGCATCGTGGCAGCCTCCTGTTTTGCTATTGTACAGAGGGGTGTTGTTTATATTTTTCCCGAGATACCAGGCAGAGGCCAGACGGGCCAGAGAGGCGTATTCATTCTGCCCGGTTGCAATAAAGGCTTCCAGGCAAGCCAGGGCCGTGGAACAGGCGTCGACGGGCTGCTGATCGTAGAACGGCATGTAATTCCCCTTCAGCCACCAACCCCTGTTCCCGACAATATTCAAGTAGCCCCTGGCGAATAATCTGTCGCCTAGGAAGCTCAATGACTCCCTTGCCACCCTGAGGGCCTTTCTGTCGGAGGTAAGGTTGTAGTAAGCAAAAAGCGCATGGGGAAGCACCCCGTTGCAATAGGTAATTCGATCCTCGAACCAGTACCAGCCGGGGGATTTGTTGTGATTGTAAAGAGCAAGGAGCTCTTCGCAATACCTTGCCGCAGCTTCGCGCAGGGAAGCCTGGTTCCGGTCAGGGTCTGAAACCGCCGCGCCTTTTGTAAGCCCGATCAGGGTATAGGCGATTGCCCGGGGGTACTTCAGTCTCAGCACCACCGGCAGGGCCTTGACCGCCATTTCCCGGGTCAACCGGCGAACTTCTTCCAAATCGGAGGAGGCCGCAGCGCTACAGGCCAGGAATGCCCTTCCCAGGCTGTCTTCCGAATCCAGCTCGGGAGTAAAGCGACCGTGCACCATCAGATTACACCAGCTTCCGTCCGTACGTTGGGCGGAGTGCAGGAAACCGGCATAGATCCTGGCATATGCCGGACCTTCTTTTCCGGCCATGTTGAGAGCAACCAGCAGGGCGCGGGCGTTATCATCAACGGTGTAGCCGCTGTTGAAATCGGGCTTGTCCCACTTTGCGAACTGGACTATACCAGTAGCATCAGTCATCGTTCTCAGATGCCTGTAATCCATCGGTTTTTCCCCTTTTCCACCTTTTACGAGACAATACCCGCCATGGATGGTCTCAACACGCTTTTTGCCAGGTTGGCATACTGTTTTGCCACATGCGGCCACTGGAGGGTCCTGCCGAGCTGGGCGGTTTTCTTTTCAAGTTGCGACTTTAGCCGGGGATTACCTAAAACCTTGTCCAAAAGTTCGGCAATCGCCTCCGGGTTTGTATCTGTGGCGATAAGCCCCCGTTCCCCCTCTGACAGCATATCAAGGGCATATTCGTAAGGGGTCGCAACGATGGCACGCCCGCAACCGATGGCGTAGGAAAGTGTTCCGCTGACAGCCTGGTCACGGTTTGGATAGGGGCTCAAATAGATGTCGGTCATGTACAGGTATTCACAGAGTTCTTCCAATTCCAAAAAGTGATTGACGAACCGGACATGCTCTTCCAATCCCATATCTGTGACCATTTTCATCAGCATTCCCCGGTAGCTTTCACCCTCTTTCTTCAGCAACATAGGGTGAGTCCTTCCGGCAATAAGATAAAGCACCTCCGGGTATTTATTAACCAGATATTTTATGGCCTTAATGCCGTTTTCCAGCCCCTTGCCGGGACCGATCAATCCGAAGGTGGTGATCACCTGACGCCCTGGGCAGCCGTGCTTCTGCTTGAGATAGTCCCGGTTCTTAGCCTGGAAGAGAGGAACGCCGTGGTAAATGACGTACACTTTTTCCCGCGGCACAGCATAGACCCTTTCCAGCAAACGTGCCGAGCTTTTTGTCATGCAGATGACCCTGGCTGCTTGTTGAGCAAGTTTCTGGAGAATGAAAAGTTGATTCCTTGAAGGACGCGGCAGGATCGTGTGCGCTACCAGCAGGTAAGGCTTGTTGAGGTTAGAGATAAAATTGAGAATATATTCACCGTCCGCGCCTCCAAAGATGCCGTACTCATGCTGGATGATAACCAGATCGATCTGTGGTGAGTTGTTGATTGCTTCTGCTACGCTTAAATAATCCTTCTTTACATCCTGTTGGATTTCGTATAACACCTCGGCGGGATAGGAATATGAGTACTCGGAGTCTGACACCGCCACCACAGGAACCTCGATTTCGCATTTGAGAAGGTTGTCCCTTAGATCTTTCGAGAAACTGGCTATGCCGCACTGCTTGGGGGGGTATGTGCCTACGTTTAAAATAACCATCCTCAACACCTCCTCTTCAGGATCACATAACGTTTCCGCCATCATGTATCCTTACATCGGGCTTGCCAGATGGTTAACCATAAAAATTAAGTTATAATAAAATTAAGTTATAATAAATAGTAGGCGCCTACAGGAGAATCGCGATCAGTTGGTTAACCGAAGATAGTTCGGTGAGACATAAAAATATTTGATAAAGTGGAAGAGAGAAGTTATTAAATTTATTTATTATTTATATTAAACTATTTCACTAATTTTGCCAAGTGCTTAAATTAATTGAAATGCTATTCTTTGAGCGGTAATAAGAGACAAAAGGCCTCAGGTTTCTATCTAGGTAATTTTTTAACGAAATTTACCTATGGTAAAATAATATGTGGGTGGTTAGCTATCCCAAAGGGAGCATGGTAGGCATTATGAGTAAAGACTTGCTGGGTTTTGTCCACCTCCATGTACACAGTGAATACAGCCTTCTGGATGGGGCATCCCGTTTGAAAGACCTGGTGCGAACCGCCGCCGAACTTGGCATGACCTCCCTTGCCATTACAGACCACGGCGTCATGTATGGGGTAATTGACTTTTACCGTCTGGCAAAAGAGCATGGCATCCATCCGGTACTGGGCTGCGAGGTCTATGTGGCGCCACGCAGCCGTTTTGACAGGACCCCGCATGTGGATGACTCCCCGCACCACCTGGTCCTGCTGGCCGAAAATGAGCAGGGTTATAAAAACCTGATAGCCCTGGTCTCTGCCGCCTACCTGGAGGGTTTTTATTACAAGCCCAGGGTGGACAAGGATTTGCTAGCGGCACATAGCGAAGGTCTCATTGCCATGAGTGCCTGCCTCGCTGGGGAAATACCGAAGCACATCCTGGCGGGTGATGACGCTAAAGCCAGGGAAGCTGCCGGGTCGTACCGCGAGATTTTCGGACCTTCTGGTTTCTTTCTGGAATTGATGGACCACCAGCTTCCCGAACAGCAGCGTGTCAACGCAGGTTTGAGGGAAATCGGTCGTCAACTGGGAATACCTTTGGTGGTGACCAACGACTCTCACTACCTCAGGAAAGAGGATGCCGCGGTCCACGATGTGCTGCTCTGTATCCAGACCGGTAAAACACTGGAGGAAGAGAACCGCCTGCGTTTTTCAGGGCAGGAGTTTTACCTGAAGTCCGCGGCCGAAATGGCTGCTCTGTTCCCTGATGACCGGGAAGCCCTCATGCGGACCCGGGAAATAGCGGAAAGGTGTCAGGTAGAATTCGATTTCAACCAGATGCACCTGCCCGTCTTTGAGGTTCCGGAGGGGTATGATCTCGATTCTTATTTAAAGGAGCTTTGTTACGCAGGTTTGGCGCGGCGTTTCCCCGGAGAAATTCCTGCCGAGGTCCGGGAAAGGGTGGACTACGAGCTGAGTGTCATCCGGCAGATGGGCTTTTCCGGTTACTTCCTCATAGTCCAGGACTTCATCAACTGGTCCCGCAGCAGGGGAATTCTCGTGGGGCCCGGCCGGGGTTCGGCAGCGGGCTCCCTGGTGGCCTACGCCTTAGGGATTACAAATATCAATCCCCTCAAGTACGGCCTGCTCTTTGAACGCTTCCTGAACCCGGACCGGATCACCATGCCCGATATTGACATTGATTTTTGTTTCGAACGGCGCGGCGAAGTTATCGACTACGTGGTTGAGAAGTACGGGGCAGATCACGTCGCCCAGATCATCACCTTTGGAACCATGATGGCCCGGGCTGCCATCCGGGACGTGGGACGTGTGCTCAACCTTCCCCTTTCCGAAGTGGACCGCATTGCCAAGCTTGTCCCTGAAGAACTTGGGGTCACCATTGACAAGGCCCTGGAGACTTCACCTGAACTCAAGCAGCTCTATGACGAAGACCCCGATGTCCGCAATCTGCTCGACCTGGCCCGGGCGATTGAGGGCATGCCGCGCCACGCATCCACCCATGCAGCGGGTGTCGTTATTTCCAAGGACCCGCTTACCTGCTACGTCCCGCTGCAGCGCACCGGTGACTCAATTGTCACCCAGTTCCCAAAGGAAACGGTGGAAGAGATCGGGCTGCTCAAAATGGACTTCCTGGGGCTCCGCACCCTTACCGTTCTTGGAGATGCCTTGAAGATCATCGAGGAGACCCAGAATATAAAACTCGATCTGGATGAAATCCCCCTTGATGACAGGGATACTTATGACCTGCTGGGAACGGGGGAGAGCAGAGGAATCTTTCAGCTGGAAAGCGCCGGAATGCGTCACATCCTGAGGAACATGAAACCCCAGCGGTTTGAGGATTTGATTGCTCTGGTCGCCCTGTACAGGCCTGGACCTATCGGGAGCGGCATGGTCGACGATTTTATCAACCGTAAGAACGGGCAGACGGAGGTAAAATACCTTCATCCCGTTCTTGAGCCGATCTTAAAGGAAACCTACGGAGTTATCCTGTATCAGGAACAGGTAATGCAGATCTCCTGCGATCTGGCGGGGTTTACCATGGCCCAGGCCGATTCCCTCAGGAGGGCGATGGGCAAGAAGAAACCGGAGGTAATCGCCGGGCTGCGGGAGACCTTTATTTCCGGGGCCGTAAAACGTCAAGTTGACCCTCAGGTGGCAGGACAGATCTTTGATTTAATGGAGCACTTTGCGGGTTATGGATTTAATAAAAGCCACTCCGCCGCATACGCCTTAATCGCTTATCAGACCGCCTACCTGAAAACACACTATCCGGTGGCATTTATGGCAGCCCTGCTCACCAGCTTTCGCGGCAACTCGGACAAGGTATCCTATTACATCCAGGAATGCCGCCGTCTGGGAATTAAGATCCTGCCTCCTGACGTAAACGAAAGCATGGAGAACTTTACAGTTGTGGGAGACAGTATCAGATTTGGGTTGGCGGCGGTAAAGAATGTCGGTGAGGAGGCGGTAGAGGCCATCATTGCGGCACGCCGGAAAGGGGGGCCGTTCCTTTCCCTGGACGACTTCTGCCAGCGTGTCGACCTGCGGCAGGTGAACAAACGGGTGATTGAAAGCCTGATCATGTGCGGTGCCTTTGATTCCTTGAAGGCTTACCGGTCACAGTTGATCGCAATTCTGGAAGACTGTATCGAAACCGCCCAGGCAAACCGCAGGGATCAGGGTGCCCAGATCGAGGGCCAGGTTTCCCTATTCGACCTGATCGAAGGGCCAGAACGTGTGCAGGTGCAGCGCAGTCTCCCTGATATTCCGGAATACTCCCGGCAGGAACTACTCGCCAGGGAAAAAGAGGTGCTGGGTTTCTACGTCAGCGGCCACCCCCTCAGCGGCTACAGGAGCCTGCTGGCCGGACGGGCAACCTCCATAGGGGATCTTTCTAAATATAAGGACGGCGAGAGGTTGACCCTGGGGGGCATCATTACCTCCCTGCGCCGCAGAACCTCCAAACGCGGGGAAGGAGTAATCCGCTTCACTCTGGAGGATTTAGGAGGAAGTATTGAGATCACCCTTTTCCCCGGCAACAGCCGTAGAGATCTCTCATTTCTCAAAGAAGATGCGATCGTCCTCGTGGAGGGGAGGCTGAGCCTGCAGGAAGAGTCGTACCGCTTTTTTGCCGAGGATGTCTGGCCGCTGCAGGCCCCATCCGCTCAGCCGGAGCAGGTGCTATACGTTCGCATCAACCCCCTGGCGGGAAACCCGGGCGTAATGGAGAGATTGCGGATCCTCCTGATGCAGCAGCGCGGCCCTACTCCCGTTTTTCTTTATTTTGTGAAACAGAAGGAGCTCCTGAAGACCGACCCATCATTTTGGGTGGATGTCACACCGGATCTCTGCTATCAGGTAGAGGGCCTCTGCGGGCCCGGCTCCTGTTTCGTGCTCGACTCCAATTCAAAAATAAAAATTAGCGGGCTGGCGTTGACAACAACTGCACAGTCTTTATAAAATAGTGCAATTTGTGGTATTATTTAGATAGCGAAGGTAGGTGGTATGGATGGCGGATGAAGCAGTACAGGCCGAATATGTAGCGGTCAAGGCTTTGGAAAACGGAGTGACCATCATCGGACTCACCCGCGGCCGGGACACAAAGTTTCATCACACCGAGAAGCTGGACAAGGGGGAAGTGATGATTGCCCAGTTCACCGAGCATACCTCGGCGATAAAGATACGCGGTCGGGCAGAGATATACACCAAATTTGGGGTTATAGCAACTTCTTCTGTATAAATTTATTAATGAAAATTCAATTACCAGGAAGGAATCTCTTATCATCTGGTCGAAATGCTTATCCGCTAGAATTTTGGATAGGGGGGCCAAAATTCATGTGGACTGTTGTTTATATTGCATCGAATCGCACCACCGCCGAGACGCTGAAGAAAATTCTTAACAAGGAGGGGCTCCTGGTGATGCTCCGTCCTACCGGAATCCCTCATTTTGGGGACGAGAGCACCGTGGAAGTGTTGGTTCCGGAGTCCGAAGCCGAAGAAGCACATGAGATACTTAGTACCACTTATGCTGTTTAGGGGGGTAATGTTCAATTACAAAGTTTCTCCAGTGGTAATTTCCTGCAGAGCAAGGCTCTGCAGGAAATATTTCATTATGATGCTAAAATAAGAATAATGTTGGAATAGGACTGGAACTTAAGGTAAGGAGTGATCAAGTGTTAAAGGACCTATTCCGTAAACAAAAGAGATACATCACGGTACGGCCAGGTACTGTGCCTGAACGTGAAGAAGAGAAAGAACCCTTATGGATCAAATGCCCCGGCTGCGGGGAAATTTTATATGTACGGGAATTGGAAAAAGGCTTGAAGGTCTGCTCGAAATGCCGTTATCACTTTCGCCTCTCCGCTCCGGAGAGGATTGCTGCCACCGTTGACGACAACACCTTTCAGGAGTTGGATGGGGATCTACAAGCCGTAGATCCGCTGTCCTTCCCTGGTTACCGGTCCAAGCTGTCATCGGCTGAACAGGAAACCGGCATGCGCGATGCCATTCTCACCGGTCAGGGCACAATCGACGGGCGGTCGGTACTGATAGGGGCGCTGGAGCCCAATTTTGTTATGGGGAGTATGGGGTGTATTGTCGGTGAAAAAATTACCAGACTGATTGAAAGGGCCATCGAGAACAAGCTTCCGGTTATCCTCTTTTCAGCCTCGGGGGGAGCGCGCATGCAGGAAGGGGTTTTTTCCCTGATGCAGATGGCCAAAACAAGCGCGGCAATTGCCAGGCTCCACGAGGCCGGGATCTTGTATGTTTCAGTCCTGACCGATCCTACTACAGGGGGCGTCCTGGCAAGTTTTGCTGCACTCGGGGATATCATTCTTGCGGAACCTGGAGCGCTGATCGGTTTTGCCGGTCGCCGGGTAACGGAACAAACTCTGAAAGAAAAGCTCCCCCCTGATTTTCAAACCGCAGAGTTCTGTTTTAACCACGGCCTCATCGACCTGATTGTGCCCCGCAACGAAATGCGGCAGATACTGGCACAGATTCTTTCTCTCCACAGTGAAAGGGGTTAAGCAATTGCCTAATGTGATCCTTGACTTTGAAAAACCACTATTGGAGTTGGAAAACCGCATTGCCGAACTTAAGCAGTACGCCGGAGAGAAGGGGATAGATCTGGAGGCGGAAATCAATATCCTGGAGAACCGGCTCCGCGATTTAAAGAAAGAAATTTATGAAAACCTGACCCCCTGGCAACGTACTCAGCTGGCGCGCCACCCGGAGCGGCCGAATGCCCTCGATTATTTCAAACTGCTTTTTACGGATTTTCTCCCGCTTTGTGGTGATCGCTGCTGCGGGGATGATCCCGCCCTGGTAGGCGGTATTGCCCGCTTTGAGGGGGTTCCGGTCACCGTCATCGGACACATGAAGGGGCATAATACGAAGGAGAATCTCGCCCGTAATTTCGGTATGCCCAACCCGGAGGGGTTTCGAAAGGCGCTCCGCCTGGCACAGCAGGCTGAAAAATTCGGGCGTTCTGTCATTTCTTTAATAGATACCCCCGGGGCATATTCCGGGGCAGGTGCGGAGGAGCGTGGACAGGCCTGGGCGATTGCCAGCAACCTCTTTGCTTTTTCCCGTTTAAAGACGCCCATCATCGTGATCATTACAGGAGAAGGAGGCAGCGGGGGGGCACTGGCCCTCGGTGTCGGCGACGTTTTGCTGATGCTGGAGAACGCGATTTTCTCTGTGATCTCTCCGGAGGGGTGTGCTGCCATACTCTGGAAAGATGCGCAGCGTGCTCCTGAAGCGGCGAGCGTCTTGAAGTTGACGGCATCCGAACTTTTAAGCCTGGGGCTTATAGACGGCGTGATACCGGAACCATTAGGGGGTGCCCACCGCGACCCCGAGGGGACGGCGGATAATATCAGGGCTGAAATAAGACGGAGATTGCAGGAATTAAGGCAAATTGACGCCGAACAACTGGTTGCCGCTCGCTGGGGCCGCCTCCGCCGCATAGGCTGTTTTTGAGGGGGGAAGAATACTTTTTGAGATCAAGAAGGTGGGATATGTGCGTGCGGTCAACCGTATCGGAATTCTGACCAGCGGCGGGGATGCGCCCGGTATGAATGCCGCCATTCGGGCTATCGTCCGCAAGGCCGTTTATCACGGTCTTGAGGTGATCGGGATCGAGCGTGGTTATCTCGGTCTCCTGCACAAAGAATTCAGGCCGCTCTCCCTCGGCTCGGTCGCCGATATCATTCACAGGGGCGGCACGATCCTGCGTACTGCCAGGTGTGAAGATTTTAAAAAGCCCGAGTTCCAGGCCCGGGCAATGGAAAACCTCCTGGAAGCCGGTGTCGAAGGCCTGATCGTGATTGGAGGGGACGGGTCCTTCCGGGGGGCCCTGGCCCTTGCCAGGCGCGGAATGCCGGTGATCGGGGTGCCCGGTACGATTGATAATGACCTGGCCGGCACCGACTTTTCCATCGGGTTTGATACCGCCGTGAATAACGTGGTGGATGCCATCAATAAAATAAGGGACACCGCGACTTCCCACGAACGGACCTTTGTAATTGAAGTGATGGGGCGGACATCAGGCCATATTGCCCTTCACGCCGGGCTGGCGGGAGGTGCGGAGTCGATCCTTATCCCCGAAATCCCCTATGACATAGACGATGTCATTTTTAAACTGGAACGGGGGATCAACAGGGGAAAACTTCACAGCATCATTGTAGTGGCTGAGGGAGCGGCCAGCGGTATTGAAATAGGAGAGGAGATCAGGAGACGAACCGGCCTGGAGACGCGAATCACAATCCTGGGGCATCTGCAGCGGGGTGGCACCCCAACCGCCCTCGACCGGACCCTGGCTAGCCGGATGGGGGCCGAAGCTGTTGAACTCTTGCTCTCGGGGGAGACCAATAAAATGGTCGGTATTGTGGCCGGTGAAATCCAGGCGTCGGACCTTTCAAAGGCCATTGAGCAGAAAAAAGGCCTTGACCGGGAAATGTGGGAACTGGCGGGGATACTGGCCATATAACCTTTTGTTGCGAGCGCTTAGGACCGCTTAGACTCTCATACTGCCCAGGCGGCATAAAAATAGTGGTTTATCCTAAAAATACCCGGCGGGTGAACTTGATGTATTTTCAGGGCAGACGATCACGCCGCCTCCGGCGGCACCAACAGAGAAGCGAAAAAGCGGTTTATCCTTGCAGGCGCAGCGACCTACGGAGGTTGTTACTCGCCCTTGACGAAGGAGCAGCTAACGGCAGCCGAAGCGAAACAGGAGGTTGAGCTAGGCGACTATGCGCCATGGATGGCGTCATAGGAGCCGGTCGGCTGCCGTCTGCGACAAGTCTTAGGGCGAGTTCAACCGGAGTACGGGAGCAAGCGCAAGGATAAACCGGAACGTATTTTCAGGGCAGACGATCACGCCGCCTCCGGCGTCACCAACAGAGGAACGAAAATGGGTTTTATCGAATTAATTCTTTAGCGGCTGGCGAAGCGAGGTCGGACTTTACTTGGTGCCTTGAGCCC
>CADDZD010000015.1 GCA_902812385.1 Clostridia bacterium
AGGGTGGTGGTTAGCAGATTTTGGCTTTAGCGGTAATTCAATGAAATCTTAAGCCACTTTTTCCAAATTATAAATATTAGAGGGACGTCATTTCATAAAATTTTTACACAAAAGTATTGACACTACCGATCCCGCCCGAGCAGCTGGCGGCGGGCCAGAATGTGGCGGTGATCGCCGCCACGGTGGCAAGTGTTCTGGCCGCCCTGGCAGGTCCCTGGCTTCTCTGGCTGATCATTGCAGTTCTCCTGAAGATCTACGACCTGTTCGGCGCCAAAGGGACGAGATTCGGCACCCTCTATGCGGTGGCCGTTTACGGTTATCTTCCTGTTCTCGTCGGCAAGATCGTGCATACTGCTGTTGTTGTAGGAGCCCCCGCCGAAAATTTTGGGAAGGTCAGCTTGAGCCTGGCCGCCTTTCTTCCGTACCAGAAAAGCTTTATCTATTTCTTCCTTACCGCTTGCAACCCCTTTGTCTGGTGGAGCCTTGCGCTGTGGGGGATCGGGGGCGCGGCGGCCATGAGGAGCAGGAGTTCCGGCGGGGTGTTCGGGCTGCTCTTCGGCTCCTGGTTTGTATATGCGGTGGTGATGGCCATCTACACCCTGGCAAAAGTTCCCGCCGGTATCGGTTTTTAATCAATTATCAGGGAAGGAGAACCTGCGTTGCCGAAGACCAAGTTGCTGCTTATGGGTTCCGGGGCGGTGCTGATTGTGGCCGTGGTGGTGGCAGCCGTTTTCAGGAGTTACGGCGCCTCGGCGGTAGAGGTAAGGACCGGGGTGGCCGAGAGGCGGGTGAACGAGGACAAGGTTCTGGCCACAGGCAAAGTGGAGACGGTAAACCCCGCAGATGTGGTTGCTCCTTACGCCGCCCGACTCGTGAACCTCAAGGTGAAAGAGGGGGACCGGGTGGCGGCCGGGCAGTCTCTGGGTGAGCTGGATCTGAGCGATAGCGAGCAAAACCTGCGGGAGGCCGAAGCGGCTTACAACACCGCCCGCGCCGAACTGGATCAGGCATATGATGAGGCGAAGCCGGAGAGGCTGGCGGAGGCGGAGAGCGCCCTCCAGGCGAGCCGGGCCGCGGCCGAGGCCGCCCGCAAAAAGCTGGAACGCTACCGGTACCTGCTGGAGCAAGGGGCCGTATCCACCGCTGAATATGAGGATGTGAAAACTGCTTACATCAGGGCGCAGGCGGATGAGCAGAGCGCTGCCGCCCGACTCCAGGCTCTCCGGGAGGGGAATGCCGATCGCATCAAAATTCAGCAGGCCCGGCTGAAACAGGCGCAGGTTGCCCTGGACAATGCCCGTCGCACGGTGGATAAGGGCCGGCTCCCCGCTCCCGTTGACGGAGTCGTGCTGCAAATAAGTGCCGAAGTGGGAAGCTATCTGCAACCGGGGGCGCCGATTCTGACCATCGGTAACCCGGATGCCCTGGAGGTGGTGGCCGAAGTCAGCGAGCAGGACATCGGCGGCATTGCCCCGGGGCAGGACGTGGATCTGAACTGGGCAGGCGCACCGGGCAAAACCTTTAAGGGAAAGGTCTCCCGGGTTTCCCCGGCGGTGGTGAGGAGCGGCGCCCGGGAATCGGAAAAGGTGGTAAAGGTTTATATCGAAATCATTCAAGGCCGGCAGGAACTCAAACCGGGGGCGACGGTGGATGCGGTCATCTATCGGGTCAAGCCGCACCAGGCCGTCCTCGTTCCCAATGAGGCTGTTGTCGGTAAAGGCCCCAACAGGACGGTATTTGTCATAGAAGACGGACGCGCCCGCAGGCGGGCGGTTACGGTGGGATACAGCAACGAACTCTACACGGAGATCCGTTCCGGCATCGAGCCCGGAAAGCGGGTGATCCTGAACCCCAAGGGGCTAAAGGATGGGCAGCCGGTGCGGGAGACCGGCGGTGGAAAGAAGTGATCAGGGTCGTCGACCTGAAAAAGACCTACGGCAGCGGGGCGGCGGCCGTAACTGCCCTGGCCGGTGTGACGCTGGAAATCAAGACCGGGGAGTTTGTGGCAGTGATGGGGCCCTCCGGTTCCGGAAAGTCTACCTTCCTGAGCCTGCTGGGCTGTCTGGAGCGTCCCAGCGGGGGAGCGTACTATCTGGATGGGAGGGATGTCGGTTCTTTCGACGAGGAGGAGTTGGCGGAACTGCGCAACCGGAAATTCGGTTTCGTGTTTCAGAGCTTCAATCTGCTGCCCCGCTACGACATCCTGCGCAACGTGGAACTGCCCATGATCTACGCGGGGCTGCCGCGCCGGGAACGCCGGGAACGGGCTGCGAAGCTCCTGGAAATGGTGGGGCTGCAGCACCGCCTCAAGCATAAACCCCCGGAGCTTTCCGGGGGGGAACAGCAGCGGGTGGCGATCGCCCGGGCTCTGGCCAACGATCCCCAGGTGGTCTTTGCCGACGAACCCACGGGTAACCTGGACACCCGTTCCAGCCACGAGATCATGGGAATTTTTAAGGAAATGCACAGGTCGGGAAGGACCATTGTTCTGGTTACCCACGAACCGGACATCGCCAGATATGCTGGTCGCATCCTGTACTTCAGGGACGGATCGTTGATCAGGGAGGAGGCGGTAGAAGATGAGGTTCACTGACCTTGCCCAGGTGGTCAGCGAAAACCTGCTTGCCCACCGGCTGCGGGCGGCCCTGACCATTATAGGTATAACCATCGGCATTGCTGCGGTGATCGCAGTGGTGGCTATTGGACAGGGAGGGCAGGCGGTTATCATTTCCCAGCTCGAATCGCAGGGAAGCAGCCGCTATTTTGAAGTTACGGTGGACGTTATGCGTGGTGAGGCTCCTACCTCCGACACCTTCCGGCTGCAGGATGCCACCCTGATCAAGGAGCTCTCGCCTGCGGTGGAGAGAATGGCCCCTCTCTCCTATGCCAGCATGATCGATGTAAGAAGGCCGCATTCCGGGGGGAAACCGCTCCTGTCCCAACTCTACGGGACGACTCCGGACCTGATCTATGCCCTTAACATGAAGGTGGAGAAAGGACGGTTCCTCTCGAATATCGATGTGGACGCCCATGCCCGGGTGGCGGTGCTGGATGCAGAGCTGGCGAAGGAGCTTTTCCCGGACACGGACCCCCTCGGAAAGCAGATCTTTATCCAGGACGTTGCGGCCACGGTTATCGGGGTCATGCAGAAACCCCCATCCTCCATCTTGAGCATGATGAACCAAACGGTTTATCTACCGATTACCTTCGCCCAGGAGATCCTCAATTCCAGGGTGATCTTTCAGTTGTGCGGGGTGGCGGTTTCGAAAGAGGCATTGCCCCAGGCCATCGAAGACAGCCTGAAGATTATCAGGAAAAGACATCCGGCTTCCGGCGTTCATTATGTCGGAAATTCGATGGAACAGCAGCTTTCTGTAGTCAGCAAGGTGACGTCGGTGATGACCCTGATCATCGGGGCGATTGCGGGTATTGCCCTGCTGGTGGGCGGTGTCGGGGTGATGAATATCATGCTGGTGGCGGTAACCGAGCGCACCCGGGAGATCGGCCTCCTGATGGCCCTCGGCGCCCGCAGGAAGGACATCCTGCAGCAGTTTCTGTTTGAGGCCGTTGCCCTCTGCTTAATAGGAGGAGCCCTGGGAGTTATTATTGGAGCCGGCGGCGCCGTCGCTGTCGCCCTCTTGGCCCACTGGCCGCCGCTGATCTCCTTCTGGACGATCCTGCTGGCCTTCGGTTTTTCCGCCTGCGTGGGGCTCTTCTTCGGCCTTTACCCGGCAAGCCGCGCCGCGGCCCTGAGCCCGGCGGAGGCCCTGCGCCAGCTTTAGATTAAGTGGCAGGCCCTGCTGCGGCGGGAATAATCGAAACAATGAGTAAATTAAGATGAAATAGAGGCAAAGGCGTCTCCGGAGGCGCCTTTGTGTTTTTAAAGGGCCTTTGTTGATTTTGATAAGGGGAGGAATCGGCTTGGAAAAAGGAAAAGTCAAAATGGTTTTTCCGGGAGGAAATACCTGCCTTGGATTCTACCCTTCTACGATAACATTATTGAACCGGATGCCAACAGGATTTTCGTGATCAAGGGAGGGCCGGGTAATGGCAAGTCTACTTTCATGCGACGGATTTGAGAGGACCAGCGGGACCGCGGTTATGATATCGAGTTTCACCGGTGCTCCTCGGATAATGACTCACTGGATGCTGTCGTGGCTCCCGCCCTGGGTGTTGCTCTGATTGACGAACCGCGCCGCACGTGGCTGTTCCTGTATCGAAACACTCCGAAGTGGTCTTGCTGGTGCACTGCCGCTGCACTAACATATTAATGCGTTTGCATTGCTGACCTGCCGGATTTCTGCTAGACTGAAGTTATAGAACGGGAGCTGGAGAATAGTGACTGAGCGGAGGATGGGATCACATGCTGTTTCCGGTATCTGGATTAGACTGTCAGAGGAACGGTGGCAGCATATAGTCGAGGAACATCCGGAACTCGAAGAACTGCGCCGGGAAGTGCTTCTCACCGTCAGGAGACCCCTTAAAGTTTTGTTAGGGAGCCGCGGTGAGTTGTTGGCCATCCGGGAAATAACGGCCGGGAAGTTCCTGGTAGTGGTGTACAGGGAAACAGGTCCTGGTGACGGCTTCATCATAACAGCGTTCCTAACCCGGAAGGTTAGGCAACTGGAAAAGAGGGCGATTGTATGGCCGAAGCAATGAGCTATATTAAGCTGGCCGAGACGGTATCGCAAGCGGTCGTAAGGTCCGGCCTCCCCATCCTGCGGGCATCCTACGACCCGGTAGGAGACGTTCTGTATGTGCACTTCACCGAGCAGCCCGTTGCTGCCGACGACAGTGAATTCGTTGGGGACGACATCGTGGTGCGCTACCGGGGAGGCGAAGTGGTTGGTGTGACCATTTTGAACGCGAGCAAGCGGTAACTAATTAGAGTAAAAGCAGAGGCAGCAAAGTAAAATCTCTATTGCGTCCACCATTTATAATATCCAAGAATTGCGATGCCGACTCGAAACCATTATGATAACGCAACCAGGTGTCTTGACACAGACTTCGAGCCATTTGCGTTTTTATTCTTGAGCCTTGCCTTGCTAATCTATGCCTGTACCTGCGCTACCCGGAGTTGTCTCAGAGGTTGTTCCCCACAGGAGAACACGCTGTGCTCAAAGCACGACCCTTTTATGAACCGCCGTCTGTAAATTTACTCCGGAAAAGGCGGCTCTTTCGTGGACAGTCGCACTGCCGGGATTGAAAAGGCGGCATGGTCATGAAGGTTGCTGCCCGGCCGGCGGCGAGGGCTCCTCTTGAACGGACTCCGTCCCTTCCCCTGTACCGATTGCTTTAACGTCAACACATTTGGTAACAAAAAGCTCGGCCAGGTGTGGGTCGAACTGTCGACCTGCTTCTTTTTTGACTATCTCTATGGCTTCCTGGCACGTTCTGGCCCGGCGGTAGGGGCGGTTGGTGATCATGGCATCAAAACTGTCGGCAAGGGCAATAATGCGGGCGCCCAAGGGGATTTCCTCGCCGGCCAGGCCGTCGGGGTAGCCTTGCCCGTCGTAGCGCTCGTGGTGGTGCCGGATCAGGGGCACTATCTCTTCTAAGGATTTGATCTGCCGCACGATGTCGGCGCCGGTAACCGGGTGGCACTGGCACACCTCCTTCTCCGCGTCGCTCAGCGGCCCGGGTTTGTTCAGGATTTCTTCCGGGATATCCACTTTCCCAAGATCGTGGAGGAAGGCGGCCAATCTGATTTTTTTTACCTCCTCCTGCGCCAGTCCCGCCGCCTGAGCCAAAGCGGTGGCGTAATGGGCCACCATTTCGGAGTGGCCGTAGGTATAGCGGTCCTTGTTGTTGACCATGGCCAGGAGACCGCCGATGTTGTACAACAAGTCCCGTTCGCCCGGCCAGTCCGCATCAAGTCCCTTGAAGGCTGAAAACCAGACTTCCACCCTGTTTTTGATATTGCGCTTGGCGTTGTACATCGCCTCGTCGGCATGCCTGATCAGTTCGGCAGCGCTGGCTGCATCATCGGGAAAACAGGCCACCCCGGCCGACACAGTGATCCTGCCGCCGGGCATCAGCTCTTGATAGGGAAAGGGGTATTCCGCTATCGCCCGGCGCAGACGCTCCCCCACTTCCACCGCTACCGCCTGGTCCGCGCCAGGCAGGATTACGGCAAACTCGTCCCCGCCGTAGCGCCCAACGATATCCACCTGGCGCACATGTTTTTCCAGCAGGCGGGCCAGTTTTTTGAGCAGTTCGTCACCCGCCGGGTGGCCGAACAGGTCGTTGTAGTCTTTGAAGTTGTCCGCGTCCATCATCAGGAAGGCTACCCGGCCGCCCTGTTCGAGGGCCCGCGCTACTTCGCGTTCCAGTGCCTGTTTCAGGTAAGATTGGTTGTAAAGCATGGTCATGCTGTCACGCACGGCCAGGCTCTGCAGTTTTTCTTCTAACGCCTTTTGCTCGGTGATGTCCCTGATGATCAGCATGACGCCGTGCGGCTTCCCGCCCTCATCGCGCAACTGCAGGCAGTCGGTGAGCAGGCTATAGTGCCGGCCGCCGGTTGTGACGTAGCTTTTCTCTACACTGCAGGCATCCTCACCGGCAGCCAGAACAGCAGCCACCGGGTAGCTGAAGGCCACCTCGCCCGGCTGTTGCCGGCCGGTAAAGACAGCCTCAAAGGGTAGCCCCACCACTGCTTCGCGCCTGCAACCGAAGATCTCTTCGGCCACCCGGTTGACCAGGTGGATGCGGCCGTTGCGGCGCACCACGATCACGGCGTTTCTGGAGTTCAAAAGGATGAGCCGGTAGATGAGGTTTTCCAGGACCAGCCTGCGGTTTACCAGGAAGCCGAGTACAAGGCCTGTGGAAAGGGCGAGCAGTCCGCCGCAGCATCCCCACCAGAGGGCCTGTCTGATATAGCTGCTGGCCTGGCTGTTTATGGCGAAGGCGTCCGCCACCCGCATCCTCTGTAAATTATCAATCCGTTCAAGCATTTCGTCAATCATGACTACTGCGCCGCTCTGCAGACTGGCGCGGACCGCTTCGTCAATGTCCCCCTGATCTACCAGGGGAATGATTTCTTTCTCACAAAATTCGGTGTACTTTTGCTGCCGGGACAGGATTTCCTCTACCAGGGGTTTTCGCGCCGGCCGGACAACCTGCTGCAGTTCCTCTATTTCCTGCCGGCTGAGGCTGGCGTAATGGCGGAACTCTTCCAGGTAGGCGGGTTCGTGGTAGAGCATGTAACATTTCATGGCATACGACTGCTTGAGTACGTAGTCGTGCAGTCGGCCTGCCACGACCACTTTGTCCCCCGTGACGGACATCAGGTTTAGATTTACCAACACTTTGGCGGCCTGCAACAGCATAAAGCCGACCAGCAGGATAAAAATCAGAATCAGGCCGGCAATTAGAGCCTTGTTAGCGATGCGCGAGCTCATGCTCACCACCTCCGGCAAACCTGCCGCAGGCATATAACAGGCTTTTCACCCACAAAAAAACATTCCTGCCATTATGTACCGCAGGCAGGAATGTCGAGAGCCTTTTGCCGGTAAGGATAATCTTGGAGAACAGGGAACGTTACCCCCTCCGATAACATATTCATTACCACTACCTCCAGTTTTCTGGAATTATAAAGGGAGTATTCGTTATTTCTGGAATCATGAGGATAGTATTCGTTATGCACGTGATAATTCCTTCCTGAAATGGATTGAAATTTGGTTCACTGAAATTATTATGGTGTGGGTGGTGTGGGCAGTTTGAAGTGGCGCCGTTTTCGAATGCCTCGCCCGGTAGTACCGGTGCTGTGGCTTGGTTTGGTTGAGCAAAAAATTCCCGCCCCGGTATCCCTGCCGAGATTTCGACATGGGAGTATCAACGTTTGTTTTCCCGTTCCTTTCTCAAGATCGGTGCCGGGTCCAAAAAGACATGTATTGCACCAAACTGCCGTATTTCCCGTCTGGATCGGTTCGGCCGGCCCTCCTGGGCGGAATAATCGAGACAATGATTAAATAAGATGAAATAGAGGCAGAGGCGTCTCCGCAGGCGCCTTTGTGTTTTCAAAGAGCGTTTTTTAATTTGTGGTAGGGGAGGGATAGGTTTGACAAAAGGAAAGGTTAAAATGGTTTTTCCGGGAGGAAATACCTGCCTTGGATTCTACTCCTTCTATGATAACATTATTGAACCGGATGCCAAAAGGATTTTCGTGATCAAGGGGGGACCGGGTACTGGCAAGTCCACTTTCATGCGAAGAATTGGAGAGGACCTGCGGGACCGCGCTTATGATATCGAGCTTCACTGCTGCTCCTCCGATAATGACTCACTGGATGCCGTTGTGGCTCCTGCCCTGGGTGTTGCCCTGATCGATGGAACCGCGCCGCACGTGGTCGATCCCCAGAACCCAGGGGCGGTCGATGAAATAGTCAATCTGGGGGAGTTTTGGGATGTTTCCGTACTTTCCAAACACAAAGAGGCCATAATTTCGGTTAATGAGAGAGTGGGCCGGCATTTTGCGACTGCCTACAGCAGCCTGCGCATGGCGAAAATGGCGCGCGAAGAGGAAAAAAGCTACCGCAGCGAAGCGTTTTGCTGCAGTCGCTTTAATAATCTAACCGGTGACCTCTTCAGAAAAGTATTCGGGGAGAAACTTGTGTGGGGGGGCGGGCAGCCTAAAGACCGCCACCTGTTTGCTTCGGCGATCACCCCCAACGGGATCGTCCATCACCTGAAGACCGTGCTGGATGAGGTAGAGTTTCTCTACATGGTTGAGGGAGAAGCCGGCTCGGGAAAGGAGCTCATCTTTACCGAGCTTGCCGGGTACGCCTACCGGTCCGGGCTCAAAGTAGATGTTTACCACTGCGCCTTTGATCCTGCCCAGGTGGATCTGGTTGTCCTTCCCGAACGCAGAGTGGCGGTTATCAATCTCTTTCCCGAGCTTGCTTTTGAACCGGCCTCTTTACCAGGCCTGAAAATGTGTGAGAAATTCGATACCAATGTCTGTCTTGATGCCGGAAAGCTGAGCGGATTTGCCGAGGAGCTTGCCTGGGCCCGGGAGATTTACAGGAGGTGTTTGGACAGAGCCCTGCGCCATATCAAGAAGGCCAAACAGGTGCACGACGAAATGGAGCGCTATTATGTCGAAGCGATGGATTTTGACGGTGCGGAGGCTAAACGCCGGGAAATCCTCGCCCGCATCCTGGCGTATGCTCAATAGAGGATACAAAGAGAAGGTACTGCGGGGAACTGCAGTACCTTCGGTACATTTTGATATCCATAATTTATTTATTGAAGTACCTCTTTAACAGGCCTTCCAGGGCACGGGCGTGTCGGGCTTCATCCCTCGATGATTCATCAAATGCATCATGAGCCTCATCGATTCCGGCTTCCTTTGCTTTCGTAGCGGCCTGCTTTTTACCGTTGTTCGCCTCAGTCTCACCTTTGAGCATTTTTTCAATGTTTGCCTTGGTGTCCTCAGAAATCATTCCATTAAGCTCGGCAAACCTTGCGGCATGCCAGGCCTCATCCATGGCGATGGACTTCAGGACCTCGGCAACCTCAGGCAGCCCCTCTCTCTGAGCCTGGCGCGCCATGGCCAGGTAAAGGCCTACCTCCATTGTTTCCCCGCGGAATTCCTGTTTGACCTCTTCCTCGACTGCGGTTCCCTTTGCTACACCCAGCTTGTTCTCGTTAATCACTTCCACAGAAAACCCTCCTTATAAATATTAATATTGTTAATTACTTCCCACCCTTAGTTTTTCTTTTCCCTGCGACTTTAGTAAATATGCACTTTGTGTTTGCCTGCTTTTCTAAAGCAGTTTATCCAGTGGAACATCCAGTTCTTTCAACATGGCATCTTGGGCTTTGTACCACACCTGATGAACCTTGCAATGGGGCTTTCTCGTGCATTGCCCTGCCTCACTTAGACAGGCATTTAAGGCATAGGGTCCTTCCACGATTTCGACAACTTCCCGCAGTGTGATTTCAGAGGGGGGTTTGGCGAGCATGATCCCCCCCGATGGACCTCTTCGACTGACAACCAGCCCGTCTTTAATTAAAATTTTCAGAATCTTGGTGAGGAATACCGGCGGTATCTCCTGTTTGGCAGCTACCGCCTTTGTGGAAAGACGTTCCTTACCGTAATTTTTAGCCAGCTCCAACATGCATCTAACAGCGTATTCGCCTTCTCGGGTGAGTGTAATGAGACCATCTCCCCTTATTAGATATTACAGACCTAATATATCATATTTCCGGATATTTTACAATACAAAAAGATCCTGCTTCATAAAATTTTCTAAATCCAGAAGGCATCCGCAGAAGCTTGTCCAGCCTGGAGGGCTCCTGCTTCAAAAATTTTCTAAATCTCGATCCTGTCGAAACGTTAGATTGATAAAGACGGCAGCAAGGGCTGCCTCGTTAAAAGTTTCTTTAAAAAAAACCAAAAAAATTATTGACATGAAATAGGAACCTTTCTATACTAGACAGAAATACACTTTCTTCAATATCGAGTTTAAAAGCAATGACGGGAGCATACCCCCACAGGAGAACCGGTTACAGAGAGCTGGCGTCCGCTGAAAGCCAGTACCGGTGCCTGTGATCGGTCGTCTCTTCCCATAGCTGCTATCTGAACGGCCTTTGTGCCTAGTAGGTGGTGCCGGACAGTCCAGGTTCAGTCCGTTAAAATTACTGGACGGAGTGGTTGTACTCTACGGAAAGCGTAATTATGGAGGCAACAAGCAGGGTGGTACCGCGGGTCCCTCTCGTCCCTGACAGAAAACTGTCTGGTACGAGGGGGTTTTTTATAACCTTTTTGCGGGCAAGAATTATGCTGGTGGCTATCCAGGGGAGGTGACCGGGAAAAACCATTTTCACGGCTGCGCGCCTCAAGTAAATCTTAAGGAGAGGATCAAGATGGGGCTTATCATCTATCTTAACGGAAAATTTGTTGACGAGGAAGAGGCCAAGGTTTCCGTTTTTGACCACGGAGTGCTTTACGGCGACGGAGTTTTTGAGGGAATCCGCGCCTACAATAACCGGGTATTTCGCTTGAAGGAGCACATTGACCGGCTCTACGAATCGGCCAAATCCATCATGCTGGATATCGGGATGCCAAAGTCGGAAATGTTTGAGGCGGTTTTAGAAACCCTGCGGCGCAACAACCTGCGGGACGCCTACATCCGGCTTGTGGTAACAAGGGGGAAGGGCGACCTGGGTCTGGACCCGCGCAAGTGCCCGGAACCCTGTATTTTCATCATTGCTGCGTCGATCCAGCTTTATCCCGAGGAATTATATGAAAAGGGCCTGGAGGTTGTGACGGTGCCTACCCGCCGCAACATTGTAGAGGGGGTTAATCCCAGGATCAAATCCCTTAACTACTTGAACAACGTCCTGGCCAAGATCGAGGCCAACCTGGCCGGCGTATCCGAGGCGATACTGCTCAGCAGCGAGGGATACGTGACCGAGTGCACCGGTGATAATATCTTCATTGTCAAGAAGGGCGAGGTCATCACACCGCCGCCGTTTTTGGGGATCCTGGAGGGTGTAACCAGGAACGCCGTTCTCGAACTGGCCGAAAAACACGGGTACAGGGCCAGCGAGAAGGTGTTCACCCGCCACGACATTTTCGTTGCTGACGAGTGCTTCCTGTCGGGAACCGCCGCGGAACTGGTGCCTGTCGTAAAGGTGGACGGACGGGTCATCGGCGATGGCAGGCCGGGTGAGATTACGAAAGCCCTCATCAAGGAATTCCGGAAGCTGACCGAATGGGATGGTCCGGAGATATTTCCGGACTGAACGCCGGTAAAAGACATTTGAATAATTCAAGGGGAGAGGTGAGTTCATTGACCAGCAGCAGAATAAAAAACGGTATAGAAAAAGCACCGCACAGGTCTTTGTTGAAAGCCCTCGGCCTGACCGACTGGGAGAGAGAACGCCCCTTTGTCGGCGTTGTCAACTCCCAGAACGAGGTGGTTCCGGGCCACCTGCACCTGGATCAGATCGCCGCAGCGGTTAAGGCGGGGATCCGGGCAAACGGGGGTACACCCATCGAATTTCCCGCCATCGCCGTCTGCGACGGCATCGCCATGAATCACGAAGGAATGCACTATTCCCTTGCCAGTCGCGAGCTGATCGCCGATTCCATCGAAGTAATGGCAAAAGCTCACGCCTTTGACGCCCTTGTATTAATTACGAACTGCGACAAGGTTGTGCCGGGCATGCTGATGGCGGCGGCCAGGTTGAACCTTCCGGCCCTGATCATCAGCGGCGGCCCCATGCTGGCCGGAAGGCTGAACGGTCGCGACATTGATCTCAATACCGTTTTCGAGGGCGTTGGCGCCTGCCGGGCCAACAAAATAACGGTCGATGAACTCTCCGATCTGGAAGATCAGGCCTGTCCCGGCTGCGGGTCCTGTGCTGGAATGTTTACCGCCAATACCATGAACTGTCTGTCCGAGGCCCTGGGCCTGGCCCTGCCGGGGAACGGAACGATTCCCGCCGTCTCCGCCGCACGGATCAGGCTTGCCAAGGAGGCCGGCAGGCAGGTTATGGAGTTGTTAAAAAACAATATCCGGCCGCGGGATATCCTGACGGAAAAGGCCTTTCTGAACGCCCTGGCGGTGGATATGGCCCTGGGGGGTTCTACCAATACGGTGCTGCATCTGCCGGCCATTGCCCGTGATGCCGGGTTCAAGCTGGACCTCGACCTGGTTGACAGGATCAGCAGAAACACCCCGAACCTGTGCAAGCTGAGCCCCGCCGGCCATTACCATATCCAGGACCTGAACGAGGCGGGCGGTATCCCGGCAGTGATGAAGGAACTGCTCGACCACGGCCTCCTGCACGGGGATGCCTTAACGGTCACCGGGCGGAGCGTTTCCGAGAATCTGAGCCGTATCAAAAAGATGGAGACAGAAGTTATCAGGAAGGTTGAAGATCCCTACAGCCCCACCGGCGGGCTGGCCATCTTGAGGGGGAACCTGGCGCCGGACGGGGCGGTTGTCAAACAATCCGCCGTTGCACCTGAGATGCTTGTGCACAAAGGGCCGGCAAGGGTCTTCAACAGCGAGGAGGAGGCCTGTGCCGCCATTCTGGGCGGCCGGATCAAACCGGGTGAGGTGATCGTCATCAGGTACGAAGGGCCAAAGGGAGGCCCAGGGATGAGGGAGATGCTCACCCCCACCTCTGCAGTGGCCGGTATGGGACTCGACAGGGAGGTGGCCCTGATTACGGACGGGCGCTTCTCCGGTGCCACCAGGGGGGCTTCCATCGGCCACATTTCTCCGGAGGCCGCCGAAGGAGGACCGCTTGCCCTGGTAGAAGAAGGGGACATCATTCAGATCGATATACCCAACCGGAGGCTTGATGTCCTGGTTGATGAAACGGAGTTGAACAGGAGGCGCCAAAACTGGAAGCAGCCTGAACCAAAGATTAAAACAGGCTATCTGGCCCGTTACGCCGCCCTGGTTACATCGGCAAGCCGGGGTGCGGTGTTGCTCGGGTCATCAGATGAGGAGGTGAGGAGATGAAACTTACCGGAGCTGAGATCATCTGCAAGGCCCTCGAGTATGAAGGGGTCGAGGTGGTTTTTGGTTATCCCGGCGGAGCAGTGCTGCCCCTTTATGACAAGCTGTACGATTCCCCGATCAGGCACATTTTGGTGCGCCACGAACAGGGAGCGGCCCACGCCGCCGATGGTTATGCCCGCGCCACGGGGAGGCCCGGCGTTTGTATCGCCACTTCCGGGCCCGGGGCGACGAATCTGGTTACCGGCATCGCCAACGCCTACATGGATTCGGTGCCTATCATTGCTTTTACAGGACAGGTGAACCTTTCTGCCATCGGGCGCGATTCTTTCCAGGAGGCGGACATCACAGGGATCACCCTCCCGATTGTTAAGCACAGCTATCTTGTCAAGGACGTAAACCAGCTTGCCGCGACCATCCGGGCGGCCTTCCACATTGCCACAACAGGCCGGCCGGGGCCGGTGCTGATCGACCTGCCGAAGGATATCACTATCGCCCAGGCGGAATTTGAGTACCCGCCGCAGGTTACCTTCCGGGGCTACCGGGTTCCCGGTAGATGCGACTCCGCACAGGTTTACCAGGCTGCCAGGGCGATTGGAGAAGCCCGGAAGCCGGTGATCTACGCGGGCGGGGGGGTCATCTCCTCGAACGCCGCCGAGGAGTTGCGGGAGTTTGCCGAAAAAACCCGGATACCCGTTACCAACACACTTCTTGGGAAGGGCTCTTTCCCGGAAACACATCCACTGTCCCTGGGCATGGTGGGGATGCACGGCACGGCTTATGCCAACTATGCCGTTTCCTACAGCGATCTGATTATCGCCATCGGTGCCCGGTTTGACGACAGGGTGACGGGGAGGCTGGACACCTTTGCTCCAAATGCACGGGTGATCCATATCGATATCGATCCTGCAGAAATCGGCAAGAACGTCCGGGTGCACATTCCCCTCGTCGGTGATGTCAAGCCCATTTTAAAGGAGCTTATCCAGCGGGTCGAAGTGCCGGACACCGGGGAATGGCTGAAGCAGATCGAGCAGTGGAAGGCGGAGTACCCGCTCAGGTATACCAATGAAGAGGGTGTTCTCAAACCCCAGTATGTTATAGAGCAGATCTGGGAAATAACCAGGGATAAAAATGCCGTCATCACCACCGAGGTGGGGCAGAACCAGATGTGGGCCGCCCAGTACTACAAGGCATTGCGGCCGCGTACATTTATCTCATCGGGCGGATTGGGGACCATGGGCTTTGGCCTCCCGGCGGCCGTCGGAGCCCAGATCGGCCGGCCGGATGCGGTTGTCTTTGACATCGCCGGGGACGGCAGTATCCAGATGACCGTTCAGGAACTGGCCACTGCTGTACAGTATAACCTTCCGATCAACATCGCCATTCTCAACAACCGTTTCCTGGGGATGGTGCGCCAGTGGCAGGAGTTGTTCAACAACAAGAGGTATTCTCAAACCGAATTCCCCGATCTACCCGACTTTGTCAAGCTGGCCGAGGCTTACGGCGCCGTTGGCATGCGGGTCACCCGTTCTGAAGAGGTGCGTCCCGCCCTGGAGCGGGCGATTGCTACCCCGAAACCGGTCATCATAGATTTCGTGATCGCCCGGGAAGAAAATGTCTTTCCGATGGTTCCGGCAGGGGAATCACTGACAAAGATGGTGGGGTGTTAGGAGATGAGACATACACTGGCGGTCTTGGTGGAAAATCAACCCGGGGTTTTAACCCGTGTCGCCGGGCTGTTCAGCCGGCGCGGTTATAACATTGAGAGCCTGGCAGTCGGTGAGACCCACGAGCCGACCATTTCCCGGATGACCATCGTCGTCGACGGGGATGACCTGGTGATCGAGCAGGTTGTGAAGCAGTTGAATAAGCTCATCGACGTCATTGATGTGCAGGACGTAACTCAGGCGGAATACGTCGACCGGGAACTGGTCCTGATCAAGGTTAATGCCGAACCCTCGATCCGCGGCGAAATCATGCAGATCGTGGACATTTTCCGGGCAAGGATTGTGGATATTGGATATCACACCCTGATCATCGAATGCACCGGTGATGAAGGGAAGATCCGGGCAATTGAAAAATCCCTGAAGCCTTTCGGGATTTTAGAACTGGTGCGTACGGGCAAAATAGCCATGGTGCGCGGCCAGAAATACGAAGAAGATTAAAGAGAGGGAGTGGGAACAGATGAAAGTCTATTACGACCAGGATGCGGATCTCAAGTATCTGAACGGTAAAACGGTTGCAGTGATCGGTTACGGGAGCCAGGGGCATGCCCAATCCCAGAACCTGAGGGACAGCGGGGTTAACGTCATTGTGGCCGACGTGCCCGGAAGCGAGAACTGGAATAAGGCCGTGGACGCCGGTTTCAAACCCGTTACCGCAGGGGAGGCGGCAGCGGCTGCCGACATCATCCAGATCCTGATACCTGACGAAAAGCAGGCGGAACTGTACCGTAGCGACATCGCACCCCACTTAAAACCGGGGAACGCCCTCATGTTTTCACACGGATTTAACATCCACTTCGGGCAGATCGTTCCTCCCAGGGAAGTAGACGTATTCATGATCGCCCCTAAGAGCCCCGGGCATCTTGTCAGGAGGATGTACGAGGAGGGCGCCGGGGTGCCGGCGCTGGTCGCAGTCCAGCAGGACTACACAGGGCAGGCCCTGCAGATTGCCCTGGCCTATGCCAAAGGGATCGGCTGCACCCGGGCAGGTGTTATTGAAACCACATTCAAAGAAGAGACCGAGACCGACCTCTTCGGGGAGCAGGCCGTTCTCTGCGGTGGGGTCACCGAACTGGTCAGGGCGGGTTTTGATACCCTGGTGGAGGCCGGATACCAGCCGGAGATCGCCTACTTTGAATGCCTGCATGAACTGAAGCTGATCGTTGACCTGATGTACGAGGGGGGGATCAGCACCATGCGCTACTCCATCAGCAACACCGCCGAGTACGGAGATCTCACCCGAGGAAAGCGTATTATTACCGAAGAAACGCGCCGGGAGATGAAAAAAATATTGAAGGAGATCCAGGACGGCAGTTTTGCCAGGGAATGGCTCCTGGAAAACCAGGTGGGAAGGCCGGTCTTTAACGCTATGCAAAAGAAGGAAGCGGACCACCTGATCGAGAAAGTCGGGAAGCAGTTGCGCTCGATGATGCCCTGGTTGAGCCAGAACAGGCTTGTGAAATAGCGGCATGCTTTGTAACAGGAGGTTGTTGCCTTGGCAAGACGGGTTTTTATCTTTGATACTACCCTCCGGGACGGTGAGCAGTCCCCCGGAGTAAGCCTGAATGTCAGAGAAAAGATGGAAATTGCCCTGCAGCTTGCTGCACTAAACGTGGATGTGATCGAAGCCGGTTTTCCGATCGCTTCCCCGGGGGATTTCGCCGCGGTCCGGGAGATCGCCAGGGAGGTGCGGGGGCCCGTAATCGCCGCCCTGGCCCGGGCGAACCGGGAGGACATCGATCGTGCCTGGGAGGCCCTGAGGGAGGCTGAAAGGCCGCGAATTCATACCTTTATTGCCACTTCGGATATACATATAAAGTATAAGCTTAAGAAAACCAGGGAAGAGGTTCTGGAGCAGGCGGTCGCCGCAGTCAAATACGCCAGGCAGTATACCCCCGACGTGGAGTTCTCCGCCGAGGATGCCTCGCGCAGCGAACTCGACTTTTTGTGCAAGGTGATCGAAGCAGCCATCGAGGCCGGAGCAACGGTGATCAACATACCGGATACGGTTGGGTATGCCATACCTTCCGAGTTTGGGGAATTCATCACCCGGATCCGGGAGCGGGTTAAGAATATCGATCGGGTTATCTTGAGCGTGCACTGCCACAACGACCTCGGGCTGGCTGTTGCCAATTCCCTGGCTGCGGTGCAGAGCGGCGCCCAGCAGGTGGAGTGCGCCGTGAACGGCCTCGGCGAGCGGGCCGGAAACGCCGCCCTGGAGGAGATCGTGATGGGCCTCTACACCAGGCGGTCCTACTACGACTGCGAGACCGCGATCAAGTACGATGAGATTTACCGGACCAGCAAGATGGTGAGTTCCCTGACCGGCATTCCGGTACAGCCCAATAAGGCCATTGTGGGCAAAAATGCCTTCCTCCACGAATCGGGCATTCACCAGGACGGTGTCTTGAAAGAGCGTCAGACCTACGAGATCATGAACCCGCAACTGATCGGGCTGAGCCAGACCAACCTGGTTTTAGGGAAGCACTCCGGGCGCCATGCCCTGAGGGAGAGGCTGGCCGAACTGGGGTACATCCTCAAGGACGATGAGCTGGAGAGGGCGTTCGTGAGGTTTAAAAACCTGGCCGATCGCAAAAAGGAAATTACCGATCTGGACCTGGAAGCTATCGTCAAAAATGAGATTAAGATAGCTCCGGAGCTGTACCAGCTTTCTTACCTTCACATCTCGAGTGGCACTACGGTAGTCCCCACTGCCACGGTGGGACTGAAGCGGAACGGCGGTACGCTGGAGGATGCGGCCTGCGGGGATGGCCCGGTGGACGCCGCTTTCAAAGCGGTTGACAAGATCGTCGGGATCCAGGACCTGTCTCTGACGGAATACTCCCTGAGCGCCATTACCGGGGGCAAGGACGCTCTGGGCGAGGTGGTGGTCAGGGTGGACTACCGGGGGCGGACCTTTGTGGGCCGGGGGGTCAGCACCGATATTATCGAATCCAGCGTCAAGGCCTACCTTAACGCTATCAACAAGGTTATTCACGAATACGGCGAAGATGCCGTGTTTCGGGGGGGCGGTGAACCTCAAAAGGAGCAGGAGAAGTAGAAGCTGGAGGAGGATATACCATGGGAATGACCATTACTGAAAAGATTCTGGCTGCCCATGCCGGGAAGGAGCGGGTGACGCCGGGAGAACTGGTCAACTGCCGCCTGGATCTCGTCCTTGCCAATGACATCACGGCCCCCGTTGCCATCAACGAGTTCGAGAAACTCGGATTGGATCGCGTTTTTGACCCAACCCGGGTTGTTCTCGTTCCCGACCACTTTACACCGAACAAGGACATCAAATCAGCCGAACAGAGCAAGCGGGTGAGGGAGTTCGCCCGAAAATTCGGAATCGCCAACTACTTTGAAGTGGGCAGGATGGGGATCGAGCACTGCCTGCTCCCCGAGCAGGGGCTTGTCGTTCCCGGTGACTGCGTGATCGGGGCAGATTCACATACATGCACCTACGGGGCCCTGGGAGCCTTTGCCACAGGGGTCGGCAGTACCGATCTGGCTGCAGGTATGGCCACCGGCGAGTGCTGGTTCAAGGTGCCGGAGAGCATGAAGTTTGTCTTCCACGGGAAATTGCGTCCCTGGGTAACGGGTAAGGACTTAATTTTGCACTGCATCGCAGACATCGGGGTTGACGGTGCCCGCTACCGGTCGATGGAGTTTACGGGGGATGCGATCAAGGCCCTCTCCCTCGAGGGAAGGCTGACCATGTGCAACATGGCCATCGAGGCGGGTGCCAAGAACGGTATTGTTTCACCCGATGAAAAAACGCAACTCTACATCAAGGAAAGGGCAAAACGGCCTTACCGGTTCTATACCAGCGACCCGGATGCCCACTACGTTGAGGTGCGCCAGTACGATGCGTCCCTGATTGAGCCCCAGGTGGCATTTCCCCACCTGCCGGAAAATGCCCGCCCGGTTTCGGAGGCGCAGGGAGTGGCCATTGACCAGGTGGTGATCGGCTCCTGCACGAACGGCAGGATAGAGGACCTGCGGATCGCCGCCTACATCCTCAAGGGGCGAAAGGTGCACCCGAACATCCGCCTGATCGTGATTCCGGGAACGCAGGAGATCTATCTGCAGGCCCTCCGGGAGGGACTGCTGGAGATCTTTGTGGAGGCCGGGGGTGCCGTAAGCACACCAACCTGTGGGCCCTGCCTGGGCGGTCATATGGGGATTCTGGCAAAAGGGGAGCGGGCCCTTGCGACTACCAACCGGAACTTTGTCGGCCGGATGGGACACCCGGAAAGCGAGGTTTACCTCGCAGGTCCCGCCGTGGCCGCGGCATCTGCAGTAACCGGCTGTATCACCCACCCGAAGGAGGTTGTCGGAAGTTATGC
The DNA here is from genome assembly GCA_902812385.1 of Clostridia bacterium. Lineage (GTDB taxonomy): Bacteria > Bacillota > DSM-12270 > Thermacetogeniales > Thermacetogeniaceae > DULK01. Next base: position 19,555 of record CADDZD010000015.1, read on the forward strand.
GGGTTAAAGGACGTGTTTGGAAGTTCGGCAATGACGTGGATACAGACCTGATTATCCCTGCTCGCTACCTGAATACGACTGACCCGGCGGAACTGGCCGCTCACTGCATGGAAGATGCCGACCCGAGCTTTGCAAAGAGGGTAGCGGCGGGAGATATCATTGTAGCAGGAAAAAACTTCGGGTGTGGCTCCTCCCGCGAACATGCCCCGATAGCCATAAAAGGGGCGGGGGTGGCCTGTGTGATCGCAGGCTCCTTTGCCCGGATCTTCTATCGCAATGCCATCAACATCGGGCTTCCGATTCTTGAAGCGCCGGAGGCCGCCGAAGCCTTGCAGGATGGGGATGTGGTGGAGGTCGATCTGGGGTCGGGGACAATCAAGAACCTGACAAGGCAGGGGCTTTATCAGGCGGCGCCTTTCCCTCCCTTCATGCAGGAAATCATGCAGGCCGGAGGACTCATCAATTATGTGCGTGAAAGGATGAAGAATCATGCCTAAAATTCTACTACTACCTGGGGATGGTATCGGACCGGAGATCGTAACCGAAGCGGTAAAGGTTCTGAAGGCGGTAGGCAGGCGTTTTCAGATAGACTTTCATTTTACAGAAGCCCTGGTGGGTGGAGCAGCCTACGATGCAGTCGGCGTGCCGCTTCCCGATCAGACGCTGCAGCTTTGCTACGAGAGCGACGCCATTCTGCTTGGGGCCGTCGGAGGGCCCAAGTGGGATAACCTGCCCATGTCTCTGCGGCCGGAAGGTGGGGCGCTCCTGCCCTTGCGAAAAAAGCTTGGGCTTTATGCAAACCTCCGGCCGGTGGTGCTGTTTCCGGAGCTTGTGGATGCCTCCCCGTTGAAACCGGAAGTGGTGTCCGGGCTTGATTTCGTCATTGTCCGGGAACTGACCGGTGGGCTTTATTTCGGGCCGAAGAAAAGGGAATTCGTGGAAGGGGAAGAGCGCGCCATGGATACCATGATCTACTCGGCCAGCGAGATCGAGCGCATAGGCCGGCTGGCCTTCGAGATGGCGCGCAAGCGGCGCAAGAAAGTCACCTCGGTGGACAAGGCAAATGTCCTGGAAAGCTCCCGGCTCTGGCGCGCGGTTATGGAAAAATTGGGTGAGGAATATCCGGACGTGGAACTCGAGCACATGTATGTAGACAACTGCGCCATGCAGCTCATACGCAGGCCTGTGCAGTTTGACGTGATCCTTACCGAGAACACTTTCGGCGACATTCTAACCGATGAGTCCAGTGTCCTCACCGGGTCCATCGGGTTGCTGGCCTCCGCCAGTATCGGTGGGAAGGTCGCCCTGTATGAGCCGGCGCACGGCTCGGCCCCGGACATCGCCGGCCAGCAAAAAGCAAATCCGCTGGCCACCATTCTTTCGGCGGCACTGTTGCTCCGCTATTCCTTTAACCTTGAGGAGGAGGCCCGGGCCATCGAAGCCGCGGTACGGGAGGTTTTAAAACAGGGTTACCGGACTCCTGATATCATGGAACCGGGCAAGAAACCGGTGACCACTGCCGAGATGGGAGACTTGGTGGCAGGTTTGCTCGGTTAGTATAAAATCTGTTTGATGCTCATGCCGCCCAAGCGGCACCATCAAAAGAATGAAAATATTGGTTTATCCTTGAAGGCGCAACCGGAGTACGGGAGGGATCAAGCGCAAGGATAAACCGGGACATATTTTCAGCGGAGATAAGAATAATAAGAAAGGATGAGAAGCTGTGGGGATTTAGTTCGCATCTACGACACCACCCTTAGGGACGGGACGCAGGGTGAAGGGATCAGCCTGACCGTTCAGGACAAGTTGAAGATAACCCGGAAGCTGGACGAACTCGGTGTGACCTACATCGAGGGGGGCTGGCCCGGTTCCAACCCCAAGGACCTGGAATATTTTGTCCAGGTGCGGGAGATTTCCTTGAAAAATGCCAGGATCGTGGCCTTTGGAGCCACCCGCAAGGCAGGGGTGCCTGTTGCGGAGGATGCCAATATCAGAGCACTGCTGGCTGCGGACACCCCCTGTGTGGCCATCTTCGGCAAGACCTGGGACTTTCACGTGCTGAAGGCTCTTCAGACAACGCTGGAAGAAAACCTTCAGATGATTAAAGATACCGTCGGTTACCTCAAAGAACAGGGGCGAGAGGTGATCTACGATGCCGAGCACTTCTTCGACGGCTACAAGGCTAACGCCGGGTATGCCCTGGCGACGTTGAAGGCAGCCGCTGCGGCAGGGGCCGACTGGATTGTGCTCTGCGACACGAACGGCGGCAGCCTGCCCCACGAAGTGGAACGGATTATCGGGGAGGTGCGGGCGGTGATCGCTACGCCGATAGGGATTCACGCCCATAATGACGGGGATCTTGCCGTGGCCAACAGTATTACCGCCGTCAGATGCGGGGTGCGCCAGGTGCAGGGAACCATAAACGGCTACGGCGAGCGCTGCGGCAATGCAAACCTCTGTTCGGTGATTCCCAACCTGCAGTTGAAGGCGGGATTCAGATGCCTCGAGCCTGAGGCACTCCGCCGCCTGACGGAGGTTTCCCGCTATGTCAGCGAGATTGCCAATATGACCCCGCAAAGCAACCAGCCCTTTGTCGGTTCGAGCGCCTTTGCCCACAAGGGCGGTATCCATGTCAGCGCCATCCTGAAACACCCGACCACCTACGAACACATGGATCCCGAACTGGTCGGCAACAGGAGGCGCGTCCTGGTATCGGAACTGGCAGGTTCCAGCAACTTATACTACAAGGCCCGGGAGCTCAACCTGGATCTGCCGCAGGACAGCCCCCAGGCAAAAGAGGTTATCAAGCAGATCAAGGAGATGGAGTACCGCGGCTACCAGTTCGAAGGGGCGGAGGCATCCCTGGAACTGTTGCTGCGCAGAGCCTGCGGGCAATACACAGAGTTCTTCACCCTGGAGAGCTTGAAAATACTGATCGATAAGCGTCCTCAAAACGGGGATGGTGACGGCATCACCTCCGAAGCGACCATCAAGATGCGGGTGGGGGACCAGATCATTCATACCGCCGCCGAAGGCGACGGGCCGGTCAGCGCTGTGGATAATGCCCTCAGGAAGGCGCTGGAGGTCTTCTATCCCTTTTTGAAGGAGATGCACCTGATCGACTACAAGGTGCGTGTGCTGGACGGGAAGGACGGAACCAGCGCCAAGGTGCGCGTCCTCATCGAGTCGGCGGACGCAACCGGTTCCTGGAGCACCGTCGGGGTTTCTCAAAATATTATCGAGGCCAGCTGGCAGGCCCTGGCGGACAGCATGAACTACGCCCTGCTGCGCCGCCTCGGAGGGGTGAATTAATCTCTTTCACACTCCACCTCGTCCGTAATTCAAAGCCCGGGATTAATCCGGGCTTTTGTCTGGACCTTTCCCGGCAGCCTAAACCACATTTTTCCTGCAGGTTTATTTCAAGCCGGTGCGGAATAGCATTTAATAAAAAACCCGGAAGGGAGGGTAGGTGTTGAAAAAATCCACGATCTTTTTCATTGTAATTGCCCTCCTGATTACCGTACAGCTCTGGGCGTGGTCGTCGAAGCACTCACGAAATGCCGCCATCACCACCGCCGCCGGCTTCAAGGATTATCATTTGGGCACCCATCCCGTAACAGTTAAGCTCCCGCAGACGACACGGGTGGTGGCGGAAACCCCCGGCAGCAACGAGATGCTCTTCAGTGCTTTTTTGCGGGACGAAACACTTGATTTCCAGGGCTACGTCCAGCTCTGGAACATAACGGATCTCGAAAAGTTCCTGGCAAGCAGCAGGGAGCACAGCCGGTTCGATTTTAAAGAGTTCAAACAGAGAAAGATAAAACTCAAAACATGCCAGGGGTTCCAAATCGACTGGAGGGCGGTCATGCAGGACAAAAAACCGGCTACGGGCAGGGAGTATTTCGTGAAAAAGGATGACAGCTACGAGGTCCTGCGCATTTCGATCTTTACCGGAACAGCCAGCTTACCCAAAGAGCTGGCCGAAGTAGCGGATAGCATAATTTCCTCGATTGAGTGGAAATAGATCATTCATTCAGGTAATATAAAGGGGTTACCTTTCTCCAGGAGTCCCCCAGGCTGGTCTTTGGGGGCATGAAAAAGATAATGTTTTTTGCCGGGCCGGATGGCGAACGGCTGGAACTGATCCAGGATATGGGGTAGTATTTCGGATATGAATTTTAATCGTTATTTTCCCCCTTCAGATAACGTATTTCCGGCGGAGATGCCGCAGGCAGTTCCAAATTCTGATGGCGCTTGATTACGGGGTAGACCTTGTAAACGGCCAGGTGGTCAAGCACTCCACCCAGCAGCCGCAGGCCGGATTCCAGCTGATCCGGATTCCCGATTGCCTTGATGGTGCAGGGGAAGGTGATCTCTACCCCGTTCATCATAAGGGAGAGATTTTGTTTGCTCCAGAAAATGTACGTCCACGGGGTAACCCGCTGGTCATTGACGGCAATGGCCTCCGCCTGGGAGGCCCAGAGTTCGTTGATGATGTCAACCAGATCAAGGTAAACAACCGAAGAGTCGGTGTTTATTGTTATAGTAATGCCCGGCCCCTGCACGGGGAGCAATCCCAGGGCGATCTGCTGCCTCTGGTAATCCTGGCGCAGGCCCTTTATAAGCGTCTCCCCGGCGTTGGCGTCCGCGTTGAAGGTGTGCTGCTGTTTTTCGAGTTCGGAGAGTTCTTTTGTAAGCTCCGCCCGCTTGTCGTGCAGCTTTTTCAACATCAGAACAAGGTCGTCGGTTTTCTGCAGGGATAGATCACTTAAGAAGATCTGCTGGGTGCGAAACTGCACCGAAAGAAGAAAACCCAGCAGGAGAAAGGTAATAAAGACGGGTATTCGCCACTTCTTAACATTGTCCATTTTTGTCTTCCCTCGCTGCTGCCAGGTAACGTTTCTTGAGCCAACCGGCCAGAACCTCCCGTCTGATGATAGCCAGGTTTTGGAAGAGGCGCACGCCGAAAGCGAAAACAGCCGCAAGATACAGATCGACCCCCAGCCGGTCTCCCAGGTAGGCAAGCAGGGCGGCCAGCAGTGCGTTGGTGAAAAAGCCTGTGAGAAGTATGGTGCCGTCGAAATTATCTTCGAGAATGGATTTGAGCCCGCCGAATACCGAGTCGAGAGAGGCAAGCACCGCCACCGAAAGATACTTAGCAAAGGCTCCCGGAATCGGGATATACAGCGCAGAACCGATCACAATTCCTATCAAGAGCCCCAAGAGAGGCAGCCACATTCCTTATTCCTCCTTTGGACGAGCATAGGTGAACTGGTAACTCCCCTTGAACGGAGGAATCACAAGTCTGGTGCTTTTTTCATACTTTACCGGGTAACCTGCCATTTTAAGAATGTTATATTCGCTTTCCGGAAGAGACAGGACCCGGGCCAGGTCGTCCGGGTTCCCGATTGCTTTGATGACGTAAGGCGGCCCAAGCCGCGTGGTGTTTACCAAAATCAGCGGCCCCACGCACCTGATGTCTGAAGAATTGACGATCCGCTGGTCATTTACGGAGATCGCTTCGGCCCCGCCCACCCGCAGCTCATTGACGATATAGAGTATATGTTTATCGTGAATCAAGTAGTCATCCGGCTTAAGACCCGGATTTTTATTCTGGGCAGCCTCATATTCCTTTATATTGTCGTCCAGGGTGATTGTCAATCCCGGGCCCTCCACCTCTGTCATGCCGGACAGGGTTTTGAGCTTCTGGAGTTGTTGCTGCAGCTTCTCAAGCTCCTTTTTCCCCAGCGATACATCCCTTTGAAAGCGATCGAGGGATGTTCTTTTTGATTCGATGCTGTTTTCCAGTTTTTTGATCTCAGCCTCTTGAGTCTTGATCATGGCTACCAGGTTTTCGTTCTTCTGGTGCCATGGAGTAGCATTGTTGGCCGCGAGGGCGCGCAGGGCCGTCGCCAGCAGCACGCCGGAGATGAACAAGACAATGGTTATCGGGATATGCCATTTTTGAAGTTTCATCTGCATAACCTCCACGGGGTAACCTTTTATTTTTTCGAGACGTTACAGGAAAACTCCTGCTGTAATAATTTTCAATTCATTACTATAAAAGATATGGTGTGTCAAAATATGGTGTTGACGTTTTTCTTTCTTCGTGTTACTATAAAGCAAATCTATATGTATAGACAAGGTTATTATGAGCGAACAAGGTTCTTTTAATTTAGATCAGGCTGAAATTGACAAAAACTCTGTAATTCCAATCTACTATCAGCTTGCCAAATTCTTCGAAAAACAGATCCGGCAGCGCAATCTCCTGCCTGGAGAAGCCCTACCGACGGAGACAGAAATTGCTTCCCACTTTGGTATCAGTCGCATGACCGTACGCAGGGCAATATCCGAACTTGTGGCAGCGGGCATGGTATATGCTCAAAAGGGAAAAGGCACCTTTGTGGCCATGCCCAAGCTGGATAACATTGTCTTTGATCTCAACAACTTTTATGAAGAAATCAAACAAAAAGGGATGAAGCCAAACTCCAAGCTCCTGGAAGCAAAGATAGTTAGATCGGATGAGCTTCTTTCAAAGAGGTTGGGGATTCCTTTAAACACCAGGTGTCTGTTTTTCCGCATTGTGATCACGGCGAACGACGAGCCTCTGGCTTATGAAAGAAAATACACGGTCTATGCCAAGCAGAAGCCCATCCTGGAGTCGGAGTTGAAAGATCCCTCTCTGTCTTCTTTGGCCGCTGCTCACAGCGACAGCCTACCGGTAAGTTCGAAGAAAGTGCTTATGGTTTCCAGAACCACCGAAGAAGAATCCCTTATTTTGGGAGTGAGCCGCGGCACACCGGTTTTTCTCATGGTCCAAACGCTCTACGATCTGGAACGGAAACCGATTGCCTGGGGATTATCCATTTTCCGGGGTGACCGGTACAAGCTGACCAGCTACGACGGATGGTATGATGAATAAATACTTTAAGGTGGGTGTGGATTCAGTTGAAGGATGATTTGATTATCGCCATGGCAGACCTGGATGAGGAAAGAGCCCTCGCCTTGGTGAAAGAAAAGCTAAAAGCGGGGGGGGACCGCCTTTGAAATAGTGGAGCAATGCAGAAAGGGAGTAGAGATCGTAGGGCAAAGGTATAGCGAGGGGATTTATTATCTTTCGGACCTGATTATGTCAGAGGAAATATTCCGGGGTGTCATGGAGATTGTCGAGCCTCACTTCCCACAAGAAATCACCGAACATGGAACAAAGATTATAATGGGAACCATTGAAGGAGATATTCACGATCTGGGGAAAAATATTGTAAGCTACCTCCTGCGTTCGGTAGGTTTCAAAGTTATTGATTTGGGAGTCGACGTGCCGCCTGAAAGGTTTGTGAAAGCAATCAAAGAAACCTGGGCCTCAATTTTGGGGATTTGTGTTCTGCTTACTTTTTGTATCGGTTCCATCAAAAAGGTTGTAATCATCCCCGACCTGATCCGTATCGGATTTCAAGGCTTGCACTGTATTGACCGTAATTCCGGGATGGATGTATTTAAGCTGCAGCAGGCGTATGGCGAGAAGCTGTGCCTTTGGGGGACGCTGGGTTCGGATGATCTTGCAAGAGCCGCCGATCCGGTGTATTTCAATGATTTGCTTGAGAATATACGTTTGCTCAACTCGAGGAACGGTTTTATTTTAGGTACGAATAGCGGTCTTTTCAAAGGGATTGACCTCGGCAGGCTGATTGAAATTTATAAATCCGTGGGTTGATACAGTTGTTTTTTAAGCGTCCTTGCCTGCCCGCCTTTGGCGCCACTCCCAGAACATGACCACAGCCAGGCTTAGCAGTCCCACCAGCGCGCCTGCCGCCAGTCCGGCGGGCGCTCCTCCTATATGGGCGATGCTTCCGCTGAAAAGACTCCCCAGGGGTGTTACCCCTAGGAAGACAAGGGAGTACACGCTCATCACCCGCCCCCGCAGGTTGTCAGGAACGTTCAGCTGCAGGGTGGTGTTGACGGTAGAAACGAAGGTGATCATCGACCAGCCCATCAGGCCCAGAAACAACAGGGCGAGCGGGTAAGAGCGGTTGAGGGAAAGGAACAACTGAAAGACGCATAATCCTATGCTACCGCTCAGAAGCAATCCGCGCTGGGGTCCCCGGTGGCTGAGCAGGGCGAGCACGAGAGAACCGGCAAGGGCCCCGATTCCCAACGCCGACATCAGGTAGCCGTAGCCCTCCGCCTGGCGCCCCAGGGTGTTGCGGGCCAGCACCGGAATCAGAACGCTGAAATTCATGGAGAAGGTGCTCAAGAGGGCGGTCAGGGTGATGGTACTGAGAATAATAGGGGTCTTCCAGATGTAGTGCAGGCCCTCCCCGATCTTCTTCCACACCATGGTTTCTTCAGGCCTGTCGTAGGCCACATCAGGGACGTTCATCAGCAGCAGGCCGGCGATCACCGCCAGGAAGCTGGCGGCGTTCAGCAAGAAGCAGGTGGCCATGCCCAGCTTCCCGATGGCCAGCCCTGCCAGCGCCGGCCCGATTACCCGGGCGGCGTTAAATGCGGAGGAGTTCAGGACGATGGCGTTCATCAGATCCTTTTTCCCCACCAGCTCAATCACGAAGGACTGGCGGGTAGGTGTATCAAAGGCGTTGATGGTGCCCAGGAGCCCGGCCAGGATCACCACGTGCCAGTAGCGAACAACGTTAAACAGGGTCAGGAGTCCCAGGATCAGGGCAAGGATCAGGGAGCCGCCCTGTGTCGCCAGCAGCATGAGTCTTTTGGGTGTCCGGTCCGCTGCCACTCCTGCCACCAGTGAGAAGAGGAGCAGGGGCAAAAACTGGACGGCGCTGACCAGCCCCAGGAGAAAAGGTGAGTTGGTCAGTTGCAGAACCAGCCAGCCCTGGGCCATGTTCTGCATCCAGGTGCCCATCAGGGAGATCAGTTGCCCCGACCAGAACAGCCGGAAGTTACGGTGTTTGAGTGCGGCAACCGTCCTCATCAGTCCGGGGCTTGCAGCCGCGTCGGCCCTATCTTCCACGTGAACGCCTCTTTCCAATTCTGTCTGAGCTTACCGAGTAATATTCCTGATAATTAATAATAAACTTGTTTCCCCCTTTGAACAAACATTTTTCTGAAGTTCCATATCTAGCATCTCACTTTTTTTTCGTGTATATTTTCTTGGAGAGGTTAATGGCAGGTGAACGCCGTGTCCAGGATACTGGCCTACATCAATTACTTTGACCTGAGAACAATCGTCGATATTCTCCTTGTAGCCTATGTTATTTACAAGTTGTTGATGCTGATCAAGGGAACCCGGGCAGTCCAGCTCCTCAAGGGGCTGGCGGTGCTTGTGGTTGCTTCCGCCTTGAGCGACCGGCTTCATCTTTATACCATGAACTGGATCCTGGAAAAAACCTGGACGATGCTGTTTGTGGCCCTGCCCATAGTCTTCTGGCCGGAGCTGCGCCGCGCCCTGGAGCAGTTGGGCCGGGGAGGCTTTTTCGGCCGTCACTTCTTTCTCGTTGAGGAAGATGCCAGACGGACGGCACGCGAGGTTGCCCGGGCGGCTGAGATCTTTTCCAGGCGGCGTGTTGGCGCGCTGCTCGTCTTTATGGGCGAGACCGGTTTGAAGGAGTACGTTGAGAGCGGGATCGAGCTGGACGCCCTTGTATCCGCCGAGGCGCTCCTGAACATCTTTGAGCCGAACACTCCCCTGCACGACGGGGCGGTGATCATCCGCGGCAACCGGATCCTGGCAGCGGCCTGTTACCTTCCCCTGACCCAGGAGAACACCTTGTTAAGCAAGGAGTTCGGAACGAGGCACCGTGCCGCTCTCGGGATCACCGAACAGAGCGACGCCCTTGCGGTTGTGGTATCCGAGGAGACGGGAATAATCTCCCTTGTTCAGGGGGGAAAACTGATCAGGGGTTTGACCACCCAGGGCATTGAGACCCGGCTGATCGATTTTATGACTGGAGGCAACAGGGGAACGGGGGGTCGGGAGAAATGAACGAAGAACGGGTGAAGTGGTTTGTTCGCTACAACTTCGGCTACAGAGCCCTTGCATTGCTTCTGGCCGTCCTGCTCTGGTATTTCGTGGCGGGACAGCGCAACCCGATTGTTGATCGCACCTTCACCAGGCCGGTGGAAACCCGCTCCCTTTCAGCCCAGATGGTGCTGGCTTCACCCCTCCCCGACATCAAGGTCACGGTCAGGGGATTCCGCAGCCTTATACAGAGCATGTCCGAAGAAGATATTGACGCTTACGTGGATCTGGGCGGCAGGGAAGATGGGGTTAGCTTTATTCCAGTCAAAGTAAAGGTGCCGTCAGGCATCCAGCTGGTCAAAGTTGAACCTGACACGATCCGGGTCAGCCTGGATTACCTGGAAGAAAAAAAGGTCCCCGTGCGTGTCTCGGTAACAGGGGAGCCCGCACCGGGCTTCACAACCCTAACCCCGGTGATTACACCGGACCAGGTAGTTATCAAGGGACCCAGCCGTGTGCTCGGCGGAATCCAGGAGGCGCAGGCCACCCTGGCGGTGAACGGCGCCAGAGACAACATCAGCCAGAAGGTCAGGGTTAAGGTCGCACAGGAAACGAGCTGGCCGCTGGAAATCCGTCCCGGCACCGTCGACGTCTTGCTTCCCGTGGTATCCCGGGGGCCGATCAAAACCGTTTCTGTTGTGGCAGATCTGATGGGAAAACCAAAGCCCAATTTTAAAGTGAAAGATGTTCATGTGGATCCCGCAAAGATTGATGTAACGGGCACTCCTCAGGCTATAGCCAACCTCTCGCAGGTGCTCACGAAACCGGTGGACATTTCCGGGGCGGACGGCCAGGTAATCAGGCAGACCGAACTGGTCCTTCCACCCGACATCTATCCTGTTCGCGATGACAAGGTCAAAGTGACCGTTGAGATCGGCAGTGCGGAAACAGAACAATTACCAAATGAGTAGAATAATGATATAATGGTTCATGTTATCAGGAAAGGGGGTGGACAGCAAATGGGTGTTCTTTTCGGCACCGACGGCGTCCGGGGAATCGCCAACCGGGACCTGACCCCGGAACTGGCATTTCGCCTGGGGAGGGCCGGGGCCTATGTTCTGAACCGGGAGGGCAGGCGCCCCCGCATAGTTGTGGGAAAGGATACCCGGATCTCCGGCGACCTGCTGGAGGCCGCTCTGACCGCAGGTATTCTGTCCGTCGGGGGAGATTGTATAAGGGCCGGGGTAATACCCACACCGGGCCTTGCATATCTCACCAGGGCCCTGGACTGCTGCGCCGGCGCCGTGATTTCCGCCTCCCACAATCCGGTGGAGGACAACGGCATCAAGTTTTTCGGGGGGGACGGCTTCAAGCTCCCCGATGAAATCGAGAAAGAGATCGAAGAACTGGTCTTAAATGAGGGTTTTGACTTCCCGAAACCCACCGGAAAAGCCGTTGGCAGGGCCTTTGAGGAAAGGGGCGCGGCCGACAGGTATCTTCACTTTTTAAAGGAAGTGGGGGACATCGACTTGAGCGGCTTGAAAATTGTGATCGACTGCGCCAATGGCGCATCCTCGTATATTGCCCCGCGTCTGTTTTCCGACCTGGGAGCCGATCTGACCGTGCTTCACGGCGAGCCAAACGGAGTGAACATCAACGAAAAATGCGGCTCCACCCATACCGAGTCCCTCCAGGAAGCCGTCCGGAACCTGGGGGCGGACCTGGGTCTTGCCTTTGACGGGGACGCCGATCGGCTGATCGCGGTTGACGAAAAGGGGAACCTGGTGGACGGAGACCAAATTATGGTAATCTGCGGGCTGTTCCGCAAGAACAAGGGTGCCCTGGAAGGAAACAAGGTGGTCGTCACGGTCATGAGCAACCTCGGCCTGCGTGAAGCCTTCAAAAAAGCAGGCGTGGAGGTGACCGAGACCAGGGTGGGCGACCGTTACATAATGGAGGAGATGCTGAAAAACGGCGGAAAGTTCGGAGGGGAACAGTCCGGCCATATCATCTTCCTCGATCGGACAACCACAGGCGACGGGCTGGTCACCGCCCTGGAACTCCTCAAGGTTGTCCGGGAGACAAAGGCTCCCCTATCCCGGCTTGCCGCTCAGATGACCCGGTTTCCGCAGGTCCTGGTGAACGTGCGGGTGGAGAACAAGCAGGGCCTTTATGATAATGCCGCCATAGTCGAGGCGGTGCGGAAGGCCGAGAGGCATCTCGCAGGCCGCGGCCGGATCCTGGTGCGCCCGTCGGGCACCGAACCGCTGGTGCGGGTCATGGGTGAGGCCATGGACGAGGATGAACTCAGGGAGGTGGTTGGTGAGCTTGCGCAGGTTATAAAATCGGCATTAAGCTGATTGGACATGCCGCTTGTGCGGCACCACCGGAATGGTGAAAATGTTATCCTGCATATTTAGCGACCTTTTTTCAGAGTACTAATAAAACGGCATTCCCACGCAAATATAATTGTTGCAGCGCCAGAACCGGTTCCTGCCGGTTGACGAGGAAGGGGTTTATCGAAGGTTTCGGCGGGTGCCCCTCGGTGGCTCACCACCGTAAGGATGCCCTTAAATCCGGAGAGCAATTTCCGGGACAAAGGGGTATCCGGTGAGATGGAACCGCGTGGGAGGCAGAATAGGAGGAGACACTCGGAATGTGCGGCATCGTCGGTTACCTGGGCAACCAGGACGCGGTTTCCGTATTGCTTAACGGCTTGAAGCGCTTGGAGTACCGCGGTTATGATTCCGCCGGAGTAGCGTTTTTAAACGACGGATCTCTCAAGGTTAAAAAGAAAAAAGGAAGAATCGCCGTTCTTGAGGAATCCCTGAATTCCCAGAACAAGAGGACCACCATCGGAATCGGGCACACCCGCTGGGCGACCCATGGACGCCCCTCGGACGAGAATGCCCATCCCCACTACGACTGTACGAAGAAATTTGCTGTTGTTCACAATGGGATAATTGAAAACTACGCGGAGCTGCGGGAGCAGCTCCAGGCCCGCGGGCACCGATTTACCTCCGAGACGGATACGGAGGTGCTGGCACACCTCATTGAGGAAGCCTACCGGGGTGACCTCTGCGCCGCATTGAGGGAAGCTGTCAGGCAGGTGCGCGGCTCCTATGCCGTGGTGGTGCTTAGCGAATACCATCCCGACCGGCTGGTGGCGGCCCGCAAGGACAGCCCCCTGGTCGTGGGGCTGGGCGACGGGGAATACTTCCTGGCGTCGGATATCCCGGCCATCCTGCCTTACACCAGGAATGTTTACCTGATCTCTGAGGGTGAAGTGGCGGAACTCACCCTGGACGGCGTCCGGATTGTGAACAGCAACGGCGAGCCGGTGGCCAAGGAGGTATTTCACGTCGGCTGGGATGCAGACGCTGCCGAGCGTGGGGGGTATCCCCACTTCATGCTGAAGGAGATCTTTGAACAGCCCCGGGCGCTGCGGGATACCCTGCGGAGCAGGATTACCCCCGGGGGGGAAGATGTTGTTCTCAAGGAAATCAGCCTGTCACCTGAGGATATCCGCAGCTTCACCAAGATTACCATCGTTGCCTGCGGCACGGCCTACCATGCCGGGCTGGTCGGAAAGTACGTGATTGAGAAGCTCGCCCGGCTTCCGGTGGAGGTGGATCTGGCCTCGGAATTCCGGTACCGGGACCCACTGCTCGATCCCCGCAACCTGGTGATCGTCATCAGCCAGTCGGGTGAGACTGCCGATACCCTGGCGGCCCTGCGGGAAGCCCGGGCAAGAGGGTGCCGGGTGCTGGCCGTGACCAATGTGGTCGGCAGCAGCGTGGCGCGGGAGGCGGACGAGGTAATCTACACCTGGGCGGGGCCGGAGATCGCGGTGGCGTCCACCAAGGCCTATACAACCCAGGTTCTGGTGATGTACCTGCTCGGCCTGCTCTTTGCCAGGGAGCGGGGGACAAAAACCCCTGCGGAGATCGCCGAAATCGTTTCCGCCCTCCAGCAGCTTCCCGGACAACTGGAGCAGGTTCTGGAACAGCAGGATCTCATTAAGGAACTGGCGGATAAGTACCATGCCTGTGAGGACGTCTTTTTCCTCGGCCGCGGCCTCGACTACGCCGTGGCGATGGAGGGCGCACTCAAGCTGAAGGAGATCTCCTACATCCATGCCGAGGCCTACGCAGCAGGAGAATTGAAACACGGCACCCTTGCACTCATCGTCGAGGGAGTGCCTGTCGTTGCTCTGGCCACCCAGGCTGACGTGCTGGAGAAGCTGGTCAGCAATGTGAAAGAGGTCAAGGCACGGGAAGGCACGGTAATCGGAATCTGCCTGGGAAATAATGAACTTGTCGACGGCACCTCCGATCACGTCATCAGGCTTCCGGAGGCGCCGTCCCTGGTGGCGCCAATCCTGTCGGTAGTGCCCCTGCAACTCTTCGCCTACTACATGGCCGCCGCCCGCGGCTGCGACATCGATAAGCCGAGGAATTTAGCAAAATCTGTGACTGTGGAATAGAAGTAGATCTCCTAACGCGCATTGGGTGTATTTCTCATTTATTCCTCCCATCCATGCGAAAAAAGTGGTTCCGAGGAGGGAGGAAAAAGGGAAAAGGATTAAGTCTAAAAAGAATAGCAAAGGGATAAGTGCAAAGCCTTGAAAATGCAGGGCTTATGGTACTTATCCCTTTTTCCCCAGAAACTCCGCATCTAATCCCTGAAGCCCTTGCAGCGCAAGAAAGGCGGTATCACGGCAAAACTTTAACAAGGTGGCTATTTGCCCACATAAGGAAGGATGGTTTTTATAAGTTTTTTGACCAACTCTAATTCTTTCGGAGAACATTTGTTGAGCAGACTGATTATCCCTTTATCTTTATTAAAGCCACATGCCTCATAGCTGTTAGCGGCATCACGAACGTAATAAGCAGCCTCGACGGTTTTTCCAAAAATAAGGTAATCTAAAGATACATGCAAACAATTGGCGACTTTAACTAAAACGGGGAGACTCATTTGCCTCTCTCCTCGCTCCAGCTGCCCGATATAGTAGTTTGAGAGCTCGATGATTTCTGCAAACTCTTCCCGTGAAAGTCCGAGCTTTTCCCTTTCTTGGCGTATTCTCTGCCCGATAGCTTTGTTATCTATTTCCACTTTTTTCTCCACTTTTCGCCCACTCCCTGCCTTTAAATACTTTAGCGAACTTTAAACTGCATCTGAATTCGCAATAAGCACATAATTATTGTTTGCAGTGGGCTTGTCATTGATGTAAAATTATGCTTGTGGTTATTTTCGGGGGGAGCAGGGAATGGATAATAAAGATAAAATAGAAATCGCGAGGAATATCCTTCATAATGCGGTCAGTATAAATATGAGTATGGAAATTCTCCTGGAAATAAGTAAAAAGATTGATCAATATGTTGTCGAATATTACCGAAATTGTAGGGACAAAAAGGATGGTTTGGATGAAGGAGAAAATGTATAAATATGCTCCCGTTCTTTTATTAACAGGCGGTCTTGGCTTGTGGCTTATTACCTTTTTGATAGCCAGATATGTCAACTATAAGCAGGGTCTGGTATGGATATCGTTGCTGGTAATTCAGATGGTAATATGCACAACCTGTGGCATCTTAATCAAAAAATTGCACCAACAGGTACATACGGATACCCTGACCGGTCTGCGCAACAGGAGATATTTTTGTGCAAAACTACCGGAGCTGGCATCTAAAGCGCCGATTTCATTAATATTAATGGATATTGATAATTTCAAAAGCGTCAACGATACATACGGGCATATGGCAGGAGATCAGGTATTACAGCAATTTGCCGGTATTCTTCAAAACAATATAAGAAGGGATGATATAATTGCCCGCATTGGCGGGGAGGAATTTGCCATTATTCTACCTCAAACGGATGTCAAAAAGGCTTTTAAAATTGCCAACAGGATTAGAACTGCGGTGGAAAATCACCTTTTTGCTTATGAAAATATCACCTGTAAAATCACCGTGAGCGTAGGTATAGCTTCGGTTAAAGAGTGTACGAATATCAGTATAGATCAATTCCTTAAAATTACCGATGAAGCTCTTTATAAGGCAAAAGGGAAGAAGAATTTCATCGTCACGGTAGCGGAAGGTTAAAGCGAAAGAGCTACTTCGGAAAGCTTCGGGCTTTGTACCAGGAATGGAAAAAGGGTGAAGGCATATTTTATATATAGTTGTAAAGTACAACTGTTGTATGGTACAATATAAATCAAAGGTGGTGATCAAATATTGGGCCGAACGGATATAGAGCGTCTCCGGGAAAGCATCCGGTTGTTGACCAGAAAACTGGGCTTTTTGGACAAAGCCGAGGCGTCGTGCTGCGGCGTTACTTTCAGCCAGTGCCATGCGCTGGTGGAAATCGGGAGGGCGGGTTCTATCTCCGTCAACGAACTGGCGGACCTGCTAGGGCTGGACAAGAGCACCATGAGCAGGACGGTGAACAACCTGGTGGAGCAGGGGCTGGTGACGCGGGAGCTTGATCCCGGAGACAGGAGGTACGTGAGAATTGGGTTAACCGAAGGGGGAAGAAAACTTTTTTCCAGGATTGAGTCGGGCATGTCGGACTACTTCCAAAGGGTGTATAATAACATCCCCGAGGCCAAGCGGGCACAGGTGCTTGAAAGCCTGGAAATATTGTTGCGGGCGATGGCAGACAGATGTTGTTAAGGAGGCAGAGTTCAATGAGTGAAGACTTAAGGGAAAAGGTAAAGAAACATTACGGCGCAATAGCCGGCAAGGTGCAAACCGGCGGAAGTTCGTGCTGTTGCGGTACGTCCTGTTGTTCCTCCGTTGTAAACCCCTCACTCTTCTACGAATCCGATTACCTGAAAGGACTTCCCGATGAGGCGGTAACCGCTTCCCTGGGGTGCGCCAACCCGCTGGTTTTGGCCGATCTCGAGGAGGGAGAAGTTGTCCTGGATCTGGGGAGCGGTGGCGGCATCGATGTGCTGGCGGCTTCTAAATACGTGGGCCCGGGCGGTAAGGTCTACGGTCTGGATATGACCGACGAGATGCTGGCCCTCGCCAATCAAAACAAGGAAAGAATGGGCGTTACCAACGTGGAGTTCCTGAAGGGTTACATTGAAGACATTCCTCTCCCGGACTCCTCTGTGGATGTGGTGATGTCGAACTGTGTGATCAACCTCTCCCCGGATAAGGAAAAAGTTTTCCGGGAAATCTACCGGGTTCTCAGGCCGGGGGGACGGGTGGCCATTGGCGACATCGTTTCCCTTAAGGAAGTTCCCGAAGTCATCCGGCGGGCGGCGGAGATGTGGGTCGGCTGTATTGCGGGAGCCCTGAACATAGATGTTTACAGGCAGCTTCTAGCAAAGGCGGGTTTCCGCGAAGTCGAGGTGCGCCCGGAACACGTCTACACCAAAAGCATCATCGAGTCCCTGGCGGGTGATACCACAAACCTCAGTCCCGGTGACCTGGAGAAGGTCGATGGAGCCTTCGCCGGCGCCTTGATCGGGGCGACCAAGTGAGCGAGGGAAAGACATTTTATTCTTTGCCGGTCAACAACAACCTGGCGAATTCCTCCGGCAGACCTGCGGCCAGGATCGCCTCTGCGACGGTATCCGTATCGTAAGGGACTTTCGGGAACTCGACATTGATTTCGCCGTCAACGGTTAATATGCAGTAAAGGGCGTGGGGATCCCCGTGCTTCGGCCTCCCCACGCTGCCGGCATTGATCAGGTGATGCCCCTCGAAGAGGCGGTGGAAGGGCTTATGGGTATGGCCCACCACCAAAATATCCGCCCGGGTCGAGTTAAAGATCTCGTGCAGGAGAGCTTCCGGTGCGTCCTCAAACAGATATTCATTTAGGGCCCGGGGGCTGCCGTGCACCATCTGGATGGTTTTGCCGCCGTCCTCAATCCAGAGCTCTTTCGGCAGGCCGCACAAAAAGGCTTTGTGGTCTTCGCTTGTATGCGCTTTCGTCCAGGCAAGGGATTGCTCTCCCGCCCGGAGGGCCTCTTCGTTCGGGAAATCGCAGCCGCAAGCCAGACGGTCGAATCCCACCCCGTCGTCGTAGTTCCCCATAACGGTCGGGATCTTTTCCCTACGGAGGATCTCGATAACCTCGTTGGGAAAAGGGGCGTAACCCACCAGGTCTCCGAGGCAGAAGATCTTGTCGATCCCTTGTCTCTTGATATCGTCAAGAACTGCCCGGAGGGCCAGGTGGTTACCGTGAATGTCCGCGATGAAGGCCAATCTTTTCATAATAATCTTCCTTCCTGATACCGGGCTTTTATTCTGAAAGCCCGGTTTGACCTTTTATGCCAGGATTTACGCCGCCCTCAGCCTCTATTTTATATTCTTCGCCAATGCGACGCAATAAACTCTCTGTTTGGAAACCCGTTCCCAAACGTCCGGGGTCAGATCGTTGACAGCCTGGCCGCTCTGCTCCGGCATATATGCCCGCCACTAAAGGAATATGTCAGCACCCTGCGCATTTACTATTTATAGCCATTCTTTAAAACGGGGGTAGGAGAGATGAGGTGGTTTTTGCGGGTTCTCAAAAACGCTCTGCTGCTTCTGGTCCTGCCGCTGTTCTGGTGGGGCCCTGTGGTTCATCCCCATATTAACAGGTTGGCCTTGAGAAAGGCAGAGAAGGAACTGGAGGCAGGGGATCGGGCAATCAATGAGGATATGGTCAGGCGTTTGAAGAAGAATGAAGAAGCCTTCTTCTTTGGCGGGAACAGCGCCGACGCTGTTTCCGCCTACCATGTGTTGAGCAACATCTCGATTTACGATTACGCTCACAACGCAATTCCGGACGGGGTTAACGGTATACCCCATTTCGGTTATACCCTGATCGACGAATGGTGGCGGGCATATCAGTGGGCAATACCCGGTATCCGGTACACGGATCGCGATTTCGCCGTTGCCTGCGGCTGGCTTGCCCACCAGCTTGCCGACTGGTACCCGCACTATGCTGCTGTGGATTGTAAGGGCAATTTGGTTGATAACGGTTATGCCTGGGCTGATAACAGGAAGATCTTTTCGGGCTTTTCGAACTCACACCGTGTCTTTGGGGCCGACTACTACCCCGAAATCCTTGCCAGTTACGTATTGGCCGACCATGCCCTGATTGAGTTCTTTTTCGATTTACTAGTGATGCAGGGCGACAGGGTGTTCTTTGACCGGAATAGAGTCGAACTCTTCGAGACAAGAAGCGTTGGCGGCAAGCTTCGGAACCTCCTCACCGCGGCTTCGGAGAGGTACTGCGGACATGCGGTGCGAATTCCTCCCGAACACATTCCCCAGCTTGCGGATACCTTCAACTCTGTAATCAGAGGTATTCAGTTCTTCATTGAGCTGGCCGTTTTCCTCAGGCCGTCTCTTGTTTGCGCTCTCAAAAACACCATTGATCCCGCCATCACCGGTGGCCCTGACTATATTCAACTCTCGGTTGACAGGGTGGTGGACGGCATGTTTAGAAAATCCTACGGGGAGATCTCGCACCTGTCCCGTGAGAGGGTGGTGCTGTCCCGCACTTTGGAAAGCAGGAGCGGGTTGGCTTTAGTTAGAAGACCGGGCAGCATCTTTTTCCCGGTAGTCAGGCAGTTGGGCACGATCATTAACTTGAATCGGGCGATACCTGTACTCAGGGGTTTTGAACACCTGTCAATACCCATCAGGGTAGGGTTTATTAAGAGTAGAATCGACCTCCCGGGGCAACTGGCAAAATTGCTGATTTCATTTATCAAAGACAAAGGTATGGGCAACCTGTTCAAAAGAAATCACGATACCAACGCTCTTATGAGTTTCCTGGAGGAATTGCTGGTGGACGACGGCGCGGATTTGTCGGTTCCCCTCCGCAATTTCAAGTCCGGACTGAGGCCCGTGGCCGAACTTGACGGCGATAAGCGGCTGACGGAAGCTGAACTTCTCAAGCAAATGATTGAAAGACGGCAGATCGGGGTGCGGCTTGTCCCGGCCACGTCACCGGAGCAGCCGGACTGCTGTAAATTGTTGAACTCAAGGCGCCTGCTGTTCCGGGTCGACGGCTACGATGTCAAGGGATACCCTGCTGTTTTCAAATTGAAAGAAAAATGGAACGGAAACGTCCTGCAATTGACCTGTTCCCTTCTCAAGGAACTGAAAACAGGTGTGCATCACTTATTTGTAGATATCTGGGACAACAGCAATGTTCATTCCCGCTACCTGGATCTGGAGGTCTCCCTGGTTGACCGGTAATGTGCAATGCCTGAAAGCGAGGTTCTCACTAAAGGAAATTAAAGAAGATCACTCAGTGTAGCCGATCCCGTCTTCCAGGGCCCTGAGCATGATCTGTTTGTTTTCTTCAGTTATTCCTCCGTTTAAAGTCCATCCTGCCTTCGGGTAATGCGGCCTGGACTGCAGGTTCTTTTTATGCCTTTCGGCAAAGTCCTGGATCGAGCTGATAACGGCTGCCGGGTTACCGGCCGCCACCACGTTGTCCGGGATGTCCCGGGAGACGACACTCCCCGCCCCGACAACCACGTTATCTCCAATTGTGACACCGGGAAGAACCACGCTCCCGGCTCCTATAAAGGTTCTCTTCCCGATGCAAACACGCCCGACTTTATAATATCCCGTGTAGTGCCAGGTGCTGGCGTCATGCGCCAGGATGACGCACTTGGTGGTGATGAAGCTGTCATCCCCGATGGAAATCAGCCAGGGATAGGACGGGTCTATCAGGGCGTCATTGTCAATGAAAACGTTCTTCCCTAACTTCAGTCCCCGTTTGACGAGAAGCTCGATTTCAACCCGCCCCAGGCTGCGGTAGACGATGTGGCGCACCAGTCTCTTTAAGAAGTTCATTTATTTCACCTCTTTCCGGTATTTTCTCCGCCGGCGCCGGCAATTCCTGTAGCCAACCCTTTTATTGAATCTGGACGATTTTACCTGTTGAGGAGTGCACAGTTGCCTGGCCTGCTTACGTCGCACTTGGGAAGCACCGGATTAGAAGGCCGTTGTGCTGCAGGCCACATCAGGGTTGAGCTTTCTTCCGGATCTGATAGGACCTGCAGAGGTC
This sequence comes from Clostridia bacterium, assembly GCA_902812385.1. GTDB lineage: Bacteria > Bacillota > DSM-12270 > Thermacetogeniales > Thermacetogeniaceae > DULK01. The sequence goes on from CADDZD010000015.1 coordinate 40,505, forward strand.
GGGCAGGACGCAGTGCTCGCAGTCCGGCTTTTTCGCCCGGCAGGCCTGCCGGCCCTGAAAGATCAGCAGGTGGTGGGCCTTTCCCCACTCCTGCTCGGGAATGATCTCCTTTAACTGCTTCTCCGTACCGGCAGGGTCTTTGGATACAGCCAGGCCTACCCGGTTGGCCACGC
>CADDZD010000016.1 GCA_902812385.1 Clostridia bacterium
CCGTTGAGTTTATCTCGACAAACAATCTGTAAAATGTCAAGGCCGTTGCCTTGAAGCTAGCGTTTTGAGCGTTGAGGTCTCTCAACGGGAAAAGCTTTGTAGATACCTACTAGATCTTGACACGGACGCAGGAGGCAGGCAGTATTGCAATTTTATGGAGATCATGATAGCATATAGCTTAGTTGATTTCGGGCAGCATGAAGGGGGTGAAAACGTGGCAAAAAACCGTTCCGCAATGAAAAGGGCACGGCTGGCCCTGGTCCGCGCCAGGCGCAACGCCTCCCAGAAGTCGGCAATGAAAACCGCCATCAAGAAATTTGAGGAGTCGCTGGCGGCAGGTGACCGGGCCCGGGTGGAAGCTACATATAAAGCAGCCATACGTTTGGTCGATAAAACAGCAGCAAAAGGAATCATTCACCCCAACCTGAGAGACCGGAAAAAGGCACAGCTTACCAGGAAGCTGAACCAGGCTACAGTTCAGGAATAATCCCGATCAAGCGAAACTTGCGAAACCCAGAGCTACCTCTTGCCCTGCAGGGTAAGGGGTTTTTTAATGGAGATTTCAATTAAGGCCGCCTCGAGCAAAAGCTGCGGGTTTCCCCTCCCTTGTTTGAGGGCTGCGTCAAGTTCCAGCAGGGCTTCCAGTATCCTTTCCAGCCCGGCAATAGAGAAGGAACTCAATTGCTGCAGCATTTTTTTTGCCACAAAGGGCTGAATCCCCATCGCCTCGGAGATCTTTTGCGGGAGGACGCCCTCTTCAAGCAGACAGGCCATCTCCAGCATCAGCAGGAAATGGCGGGACAAGAGGGTCACCACCAGCACCGGAGGCTGGCCCTGGGCAGAAATCTCCGCCAGTGCTTCCTTGACCAGCTCTGTTTTTCCTTCGGCCACCGCATCAACCAGTTCAAAAATACTGCGGCCTGCAGTGCGGCTTCCCACCTCCTTCAGGACTTCAACGGTGATCACCTGCGATTCCCCGCCGAGATAGAGGGATGCCTTCTCGACCTCCTGACGGAGCCGGGCCAGGCTGTCACCGCATAAAAAACGCAGGTACTCGATGGCAGACGGCGTAATATCCTTTTTACGCGAACGCGCCTCTTCCACGAGCCACCGGGCAAGATCCCTCCCCCGCAGGGGGGAACAATCAACCACCCATCCATTCTCCACCAGAAACCGGTAGGCTCTGGTGGAGGTCTTGAGCCTCGTCTCGAAAAGCAAAACCAGCACCACAGATGGATTGGCGATCCTTAAATAGTTTTCCAGGGCGGCAGGTGAAGGGTTATTGATCACCGCCAGGCGTTTTTCCGAGCCGAAAGGGATGGTGGCCAGCATCTGGCATACCTCCGCCTCTCCGGCGGATTCATCCCACTCCACGTAGTCGAGGGAGCCGTCCCGGGCTTCAAGGCGCCGGCGCAGAAACCCGATCAGTTCCCGCCCCAGGAACCGCTCCTCTCCCTGGAGGAGAAGAAACCTGGGGAAATCCCCTCTGGCCAGCCTCTGTTTTGCCGCATGATAAGTCAGAACAGGCACCGGGAGCACCTCTTTACTGCATAACCATTTCACCATTCTCCCTCATATTCTCCCCGATTAAGCCGAATCCCTGCCGGGCTCGGCAGGATAAACCGGAACATATTTTCAGGGCAGACGCTCATGCCGCTCATGCGGCACTATCAAAAGAATGAATTTAGTGGTTTATCCTTGCAGGCGCAGCGACCTACGGAGGTTGTTACTCGCCCTTGACGAAGGAGCAGCTAACGGCAGCCGAAGCGAAACAGGAGGTTGAGCTAGGCGACTATGCGCCATGGATGGCGTCATAGGAGCCGGTCGGCTGCCGTCTGCGACGAGTCCTAGGGCGAGTTAAACCGGAGTCCGGGAGCAAGCGCAAGGATAAACCGAAACGTATTTTCAGGGCAGACCACCACGCCGCCTCCGGCGTCACCAACAGAGTATGAAAATACCCGACGGGTGTATTCGATGTATTTCCAGGGCAGAAAAAAACGAGCCCCGGCCGGGGCTTAGCGTTATCCACCTCTCTTCCACTGGTCGAGAAACTCTAAAAATTCCGGAGGGAGTTCTTCGCATCCCACCTGGCGCGCCATTTCCTCGAACAACCCGCCGATCTGCCGGCGTTTCTCCCTGCTGAAACCGGCGGTGATCCGGTTTATCTGAGAAATGATCTCATCCTTCTTTTGTAGATCCTGGCAGTCTAACCCCATTTTGCTGAGCAGTTCCCGGGCGGCTTCCGGGTTCCCGCCGTCAAGTCCCAATGAACGGAGGCATTCTCCCAGCTGCGAGGGATCGGACGGCAAACCCGAAGCCCGCAAAGCCTTCAACACTTCCGCAAAGTTGTTCTCATCCAATACCATTCCCTCCTCGTGATCAACCTAATTCTAAACTATGCTTCCCGGCAACAAAGTGGAACCGGCATTCACCGGAGCTTACCCGGAATATTGCAATTATTTAAAAACAAAGCAGGAAAACTACACCAAAGGCTATAATATCCTGTAAGATCACACTTGCTGTAGAGAGGGGTGGTTTCATGCGCATTGGAATCCTGACAGGAGGAGGGGACGCCCCCGGCCTTAACGCCGTGATCAGGGCGGCGGCGAAAACCCTTTTCGCGCATGGCGCAGAGGTATTGGGCTTCAAAGACGGTTACCGGGGGGTGATTGAACAGGACTGGATACCGATCGATAAACCGGCCATATCGGGCCTGCTGCACCGCGGAGGAACAATCCTCGGCACGAACAACAGGGACAACCCCTTCCACTATCCCATAGTGACCGAAGCAGGTGAAATGGAATACCGTGACGTTTCGGATGTCCTTTTACAGAACCTGCACGACCTGAAACTGGACTGCCTCATCGCCATCGGTGGAGACGGCACCCTTTCTATCGCCCGGGAACTGGTCGCTAAAGGAGCCTGCATCGTCGGCGTTCCCAAGACCATCGACAACGACCTGGCCGCTACGGACCGGACCTTTGGCTTCGACACGGCCGTCACCACAGCTACGGAAGCGCTGGACAAGCTGCATACAACGGCGGAATCGCACCACCGGGTGATGGTGCTGGAGGTGATGGGACGTTACGCCGGGTGGATTGCCCTCTGGAGCGGGATTGCAGGAGGAGCAGACGTGATCCTGATCCCTGAAATCCCCTGGGATCTGGACAAGGTGGTGGCCAAGATCAGGGCCCGGCGGGAGGAGGGAAAGATGTTCAGCATCATCGTCGTTGCCGAAGGAACGCCGGATCCCGCGGGGAAACGGGTGGTCAGGGAAACCATCAAAGACAGCGGCGATCCCGTCCGGCTGGGTGGAATCGGGCAGGTGGTGGGAAATCTTATTGAGAAGGCGACAGGAATCGAAACCCGGGTTACGGTTTTAGGACACATCCAGCGCGGCGGCTCCCCCACCTCCTATGATCGAGTCCTGGCCACACGCTTCGGAGTGGCGGCAGCGGAGCTAGCCCTCAAGAGAAAGGCCGGTTACATGGTCGCCCTGAGAGGCCTGATGATCACCGCAGTACCAATAGCCCAGGCAATTAAACGCCCGTCCCATGTCCCACCTGACGGGCAGCTGGTTCAAGCCGCCCGTGCCATCGGGATCAGCTTTGGCGACTGAGCGGAAGTTTTAAGCCGGAGTTCCTTGCCGTCGGTTTCAAAGATGACTGTCCCTGCCTCGTCCGTCCGAAGGACCCGGGCCCCATGTTCCCGCCAGAATTCCACCGTTTTTGGATCGGGATGCCCAAAGGAGTTATGGCCGACGCTGATCACCACAAACTGGGGGTGCAGGCGCTCGGCCAGTGCCGGGCTGATACCCGTGCGGCTGCCGTGGTGAGGCGCCTTCACCACGTTAGCCCTCGTGTTTAGAGGGAATACACCCGCTGCAATATCGTCCAGGGCATCCCTTTCCGCATCCCCTGTCAGCAGAAAGGATATCTCACCGTATTTCAAAAGCAGCACAAGGGAGTTGTTGTTCAGGTCGCTCCTCGTGCCCGAATAGAGGCGCGCAGGAGGATTGAGTACATCGATTTTCACCCTTGGGTCAAGCCTCAATGACGCCCCGGCATGAACCGTGTGCACGGCTATTCTCTTCTCACCAGCCAGCCTTTCTACCTGTAACATAAGAGGGGTCGGGTGCAGCACGGGAGGCATCACCAGCTTCCCCACCGGCATCCCGGCAAGGACTGCGGGGACACCCCCGAGGTGGTCTTCGTGCGGGTGGGAATTAACCACCAGGTCCAGCCTGCGGATGCCGGAACGGGCAAGGTAAGGGACGACTATTTGCCGCCCCGGGTCAAAGGACGAGCGGCTGAACTCCGGCTTGCCCCCAGCATCCACCAGCATGCTGTGGCCATTCGGAAACTCCACCAGAATGGCATCCCCCTGCCCCACGCTTAAAAAGGTCACCCTGAGCTGGTGCGACCCGATCACCGGCCAGATACCGCCGCCCGAATACATGATTGCCAAAAGACAGGCCAGGCCGATCAGCGACGGCACAAGCCGGCGGCGTGCAAAGGGCCTGAAACGGAAATGAGGAAAGGCGATATCGCTGCCGCCGCGGAGGCTCCGGCCGAAAAGCCCCAGCAACAGGAACCACCCGGTGACCAGCCACAAGGGTGGTGGCGATGCGGCCAGGCTGATTCCCGGGAGCCCGGCGAGCGGGCTGAGCAGCCCCTCGATGATGATAGTCAGCGCCCCCGAGGAGACATAAAAGGGATCGCCAAGGGCGGGATGCAGCAGTGTAAGCAGCATCCCCGCCAGCCCCAGGTTAACCACCAGGCCCGCCAGGGGAACCACCAGGATATTGGCCAGGAGGCCCAGCACGGGTATCTGCTGGAAGTAATGGGCACATAAGGGAAGCACCGCCAGCTGGGCTGCCAGGGAGACGGTGATCACCTCCCGGCAACCTTCCAGGAGCGGGTGCCCCTCCAAAAAAGGCAGCAGGGAGTCAAGCGGTCGTGCCAGGTAGACGATTCCCCAGGTGGCTGCAAAGGAAAGCTGGAACCCCGGATCGAAAAGGGCAACGGGATCGACCACCAGGATTGCCAGGGCAGCCACGGCCAGGGAGTTGAGGGGGTTCTGCCGCTGCTGCCACAGGTAGGCCCCCAACCCAACCGTCCCCATCACCGCCGCCCTCGCGACCGATGCGGGAAAACCTGTGAGCGCGGCGTAACTCCAAATGCCCCCTGTGACGAGCAGGAAGGTGGGTAGCCGCCGCAGGCGCAGGAGACGGGCGCCGGCAAAGAACAGCAAAAGAACGAAACCCAGGTTGAGCCCCGATACGGCAAAGAGGTGCATGACGCCGGTGCGCCGGTAGATCTCGCGGTCTTCCGGGGTGATACCTTCCGTTGACCCCAGCAGAAAACCCCGGAGCAGCACCGCCTGCTCCGGGGGAACCGCTCTGACAATGCCATCCTCAATCCTCAACCGGGCGGACGCCAACAGCCGCGGCAGCAGATAACGGGCACCCTGCTCTTGCTCTAACACGGTTGGTACCTCATCCGCTGTTAATACGGCGATGATGCCCTTGCGCTCCAGGTAGGCCCTGTAATTGAAGTCCCCCGGGTTGGCAGGAAGGGGCGCCAGGTCCAGCCTTCCCCTCGCCAGGAGGCGCCGCCCGGGGTAAACCCGCGCCGCCGGGGTTCTTCCCACCTTCTCCCCAGCCACCGGCATTCCTTTGGAACCGGTGTAAACCACAACCTGAATTTTACCGGGGCCGCGCCAGGAATCCCCGCCCAGTTCAACCGCGGCATCGGCCAGGGTGTAAAGGACCCGGTTGGGATATTCGACAGGAAGCCGGTCCAGCGTTCCCGCCAGTTCCACGTAATGGCCGAGGAAGGGCCGTAAAGAGGAAGGAAAGGGCTTTTCGCCGAATTCTCCCCAGGCGTACCCCAGGATACTAAAAGATAAAAGCAGGAAGAGAGGGGTTTCCCTCCGTCCCCGCCAGAAGGACAGGGCTGTGCCGAGCAGAACCACCAGGGCGGCGGCCAGGGCTGCCGGAGGCGTCACCAGATCGCCGGCCGAGGCCAGGCCAATCCCCAGTGCAAAAGCGATTGCAATCCAGACAACAGGCGGCACAGGCAAGCCCCCGTTCCCGTTTTTATTCCCTTTCTACTTTTTTCTACTCATCTCCTTATATTTCCTTCAGGCTCGCAGCATCTTGCCCGGTTCCCAACTATAGGCGATAATTGGCTCGGGATATTAAATGTTGCACCCTTTATAAACAGGCCAAGGGAGGGGCTGAAATTCCCCTCCCTTGCCGATCCCACCGGGGTTGTCTGTTATAACTTATATAACTTACCTTTAAGGATGCTCACCGAGGGTAACGGATATCTTTATGGTATTTCCGTCACGCCATACGGTGAGTTCGACCCTCGTCCCCGGTTTCGTCTTCTCCACTCTGTCCAGCATGTCGTCGGTCCCGCCGATACTGCTGCCGTCCATGGCCGTTATGATATCCCCCTGCCGGAGGCCGGCCCGTGCCGCAGGGCTCCCTGAAACAACGTCCCTGACGACAACGCCGCCTGTCCCGCTATAGCCCAGGTAACCGGCGATGCCCGGTGTGACCTCCTGCATTTCAATGCCGAGCCAGCCGCGGGTGATCTTACCCTTGCCCATCAACTCTTCCAGTACGCCCTTCACGGTGTTGCTCGGAATGGCGAACCCGATCCCCTGGGCACTGGCGTCGACGGCAGTGTTGATCCCGATCACTTCCCCCTGCAGGTTGATGAGGGGCCCGCCGCTGTTGCCCGGGTTGATCGAGGCATCTGTCTGGAGCAGGTTCCGGTAACTGCGGTCCTCGACGGTAATCGGGCGGCCCTTGGCACTGATGACGCCGACGGTCACGGTGTGGTCAAGCCCGTACGGGTTGCCGATGGCGATCACCCAGTTGCCGACCGCAATCTGGTCGGAATTCCCCAGCTTGAGGGTGGGCAAATCCGTGCCGGCATCGATTTTAAGGATGGCCAGGTCGAGTTCCCGGTCCGAGCCCACCACCCTGGCAGGAACCGGTTTCGATCTCCCCACCAGGGTCACCTGGATATCCTGGGCTCCCTCAATCACGTGCTCGTTGGTCAGAATGTAGCCGTCTGTGGAAATGATGAAACCAGATCCCAGGCCCTTCTGCACCCTGGACATCGGCCTGCCGAACTGATCCCCGAAGAAGTCCCGGAAGAAGGGATCGCTGAAGAACGGATTTCTCTGCACGGTGGTTGTAACCGTTGTCTCGATTTTTACCACTGCGGGCCCTTTCTTGTCCACTATGTCGGCAATGGTATTGGGGCCGACGCCCGGTAGCTCCGAAGCCTTTTCCGGCAAACCGAAGGCTGCCATTTTCGGGTTCGTCAGGTGGCCTCCGGTCGCAAAAATAATGCCACCGGTAAAAGCGATTCCCGCAATAAATGCCAGAAGTATAATCCCTACCAGTAGCCGGCTATTTTTTAGCTGCACGAGCATCCCCTCCCCTACAAAGGTTTAGGCCGTTTTTTGTTCCCCGGACGGTTTTGCTTCGGCGGTTTGCCCCTCTCCAGCCGGTCCCTCCTGGCTTGCCGCTGCAGGCGCCTGTGCCTGCGGAGCCGGCCCGGGAGGCGCCTCCCTCGTTACCTCTTCCCACATGCGCTGTACACCGGAGGAGGCCTTGCGGAACTCGTTCACCGCCTTGCCCATAGAGCGGGCCACCTCGGGCAAACGGCCGGGGCCAAACACGATCAATACAATCACAAGAATTAATATGAGCTCCCAGGGTCCTATATTCAACACTTTCAGACACCCCCAATCAACTGTGGCTCTATCTAATTATAGCATTTTTTCGTTATCGGACAACCGAATATTTGTAAAAAAAGTATAAAAAAAGCCCGATGCGGGCCTCCCCGGGTTTTACAGGCAAGTATAAACATCAGAAACCTCTTGGTTGGATAACAAACGACCAGACTGCCTCTCGTTTTACACACAAGTATAAACATCAGAAACATAAGCCATAGAGAAAAGTAACTGTTTAGCGCCGCCCTGCATTTTTGCTCAAAAGGTTACTATCCGGTGATGATTGCCCTCTTCTAAGGATTCGATTTTAAGGACATCATCCTTTAAGAATACCTTTACGTAGCTCTCTTCCTTGTCAAAACGGCAGGAACGGCCGCCCACTTGAATCGTGGTTTCAGGGTAAACCTTGCGGATGTTGACAACGGCTTTCTCGGCCACCCTGATCTTCACCTTTCCGCCGGTTAACCCCGGCGAACCCGCCTCGTCGATAAAAACATTCCCCAGAGCAGATATCTCTCCACCTCTGAAAACTCCCCTCACCCGGACCTGTTTCCCCGCCGTAAGGGTTGAGTAATAACCCCCCGCATCCGTTAACGTGATACTGCCACCGGCATCCAGCACGCAGTTTTGGGCGTAGGAGCAGAGAATGTCACCCGGTTGCTCGGGTATTGAATCAAGGAGAAAATCAATCTCCTCTTTCTTTTTCAACATACTTTCCAATTCTTCTTTAATAGAAGACTCCCGGTTACCTAAAACAACTGCCAGGTTCTTGATGCCCAGTGCGAATTCGCGCACGGCAGGAGGAAACGGCAAGTCTGTCTCATCCAGTGCAGCAGCGTATTTATTGGCAAGCTCTATTATCTCCTTCTTTTTTCTTTCGATAAGTAAGGTAATCATTCTATTAAGGTCAAGGTCATTACTTCTTATTTTTCTCCGGTCAACTGTATACTGATGGATTCTGGTTGTTTCTTTGATAAGTTCGTCTAAACGCCTACCCAGATCATCTAGTAAGGGAGCCAGCCGGTTGTAAAATGACTTCAGTCCGCCGGCCCTTACCCTGGAATTGATTAGCCTGCCACGGCACACAACCCTGCCGCCGGCCTGGATCACCGCGCCGGCTATATTACCCATAACGGTAACGTTTCCATGCGCCGAGACCCGCATTCCCTCCTTGACACTGCCAAGAATCAACAGGTCACCCCCGAAGCTAAGGTTGCCGCTCCTGATATCCACGTCACAGGGATGTACCATCAATTTAACAATCTTGATATACGGCTGCCGGTAACCTTCCAGGACAGGCCTGCCGGCAACAGCCGCTATGGCTCTCCGCCCGTCATCGCTAATTACAACCCCATCCTTTACCCGTAATGATGCTTCTCGAACAGGAGCGGGCATCACCGGCTCACCTGTTACCTTCCTGCCCGGAATCCCCGGCACAGGCGGATGCACCACCGCCAGCACCTCCCCCTCTGTTACGGAAGGGATAATATAGCGCTCCCAGTAGTTCACATTCTTGTCGTCCTCGTAAACGATCTCCACCGGCTCACTGTTAAACAAGTATTCAACCCAGCCGTCGCGCCCTTCCTGTACCGGCTTACCCCGCGCCACCACCCGTGCCGCACCGTCAGCGATGGTCACCGCCCGCAAGATCTCCTCGCGATCGAGGCCAAAGGTTACTCCTCTAGCTCGCAAGGCTGCTTCCACATCGGCAACTGTAATAACTTTGGCGCTTTCCTCATACCGCCTGGTAAGCAACTGCAGGATATTCTGCGCCTTCTGGTCAATCAACTCATAGCGCACGGTAACCTGAGGAGTCACTTTTACGCTGGCAGTAAAACCATTGGCCGAAACCTCTACTTCTATCCCTGCCGGATGTACCTCTTCCAACGGCTCTACCTCAACTTCTTCCTGTTCCCGTATTCGCCGGGGACCGGGTACCGCCACCCCATTCACCCGGAGAATTACACCCGGGGTAGGGATGATCACCGCCGCCTGCCCCCTGCCGCGCGGCCCATATACCCGGAGCACGCCACTCTTCACTTCCGCCATTCCATCGACGTCCGGCTCAATATCCCGTTCCCGATAAACCCTGGTTGGTTTACTTTCCAGGATTGCCCGGATAGTAGCCGGACGGCCGAAAAGGCCCAGAAATCCCCTCCGCCCCTCATCAAGCACTTCTATCCTCAGTTGTCCCTCTTCAGCTTGTAGGAGCTTTGCAGCCATAAGGCGCGCTTCTTCCACCGTTCTGCCCTGGATCACTATTTCCTTATTTTCCACGAATCGAACCTCCTGGGCCTTCGTATTCTCCGTCCCACCCTGACGCCGGTTCGTTTCATTCACTTGTGTACTCTTCAGGCGTTTCTCCAGTGTATTCCTTGAACATATCCATGAATACTCTTACTATCACCGGATCAAACTGGCTTCCGGCGTTTTGCTGGATTTCCCTTAAGGCTCTTTTCAATGAATATGCCCGCCGATACGGCCGGTCGGAGGTGATGGCCTCGAAAGCATCCGCAACTGCAATTATCCGCGCCCCCTCCGGTATGTCTGAACCCTTTAATCCATGCGGGTATCCTTTACCATCGTAGCGCTCATGATGGTGCAGTACCATTGGCACAATCACCCGCAACGGCCCCTCCGGCCCCAGGATCCTGGCCCCTATTTCTGGGTGCTTCCGAATCTCATCCCATTCTTTTTTTGTCAGTTCCCCCGGTTTTAACAGGATGTCGTCCCGAATACCGATCTTTCCGATATCGTGCAAAAGCGCTCCCCTGCGGAGAAGCTCGATATTCTCCTGGGACATGCCCATATGCACACCGATCATCACCGCATACCTGGTAACCCGCATGGAGTGCATCTTGGTATAGTTATCCCTGGCGTCGATAGCCATAGCCAGGCTCTTCAGTAAACCGAGGTCGAGGCCGGAAATCTCGTTATTCAGCCTGGTATTTTCCATGACCAGAGCCATGTACCCGGCCAGGGCAGAAGCTGCGTTAATCTCGACGCTGGTAAAGAGCCGCTGCTGTTTAATGCTGCCGAGAGTAATAATCCCACGTGATTCGTGCCCGACTACCAAAGGGATATAAAGGGCGGCATCGGGTTCGTTAGGAACATGAGAGGGTTGTTCACACTGTAGCAGTGAGGGATCGTCTCTGCTAACCATGTAGGGTTCTTTCTGTAGAAATACCCGCCCTACAATCCCCTCCCCGGTCATCAGGCAGTATTTCCTGGCCTCATCAAGCGTATACCCTCTCCAGGCCTTCATGGTTAATTTATCCGTTACCGGATCCATGAGCATAACCGCAACCTGCTCTACCTGCATTAAATCTGTCAAAAGGTTAACAAAATTCTCCAGCAAACCTTCAAGGGAAAGGGTGCTTAGGGTTAACCGGGAGAGTTTTTCAACGGCGTAAAAATATTTACGTACGAAATCGGCGGCGCCTTCGCGCTCTAAAGGAGGAAGAAATGGATCGACTTTCATGAACAGCCCCCATACCGAAGCAGATGAATGAAGCGAGAAAAAAGAGAAGCAAAAAATCAACCATTTTCTGGAACTAATTAAAAAACCCTTTACCGAAGAGACATCCACCACGCCGGTTAGGGTTTAAAGTTATGTTTCTCCGGTAGCCTGGCAATCATGGCAGTTATTCCTGCTTTAGACCCACGGCTTTGCGTCGCACCCTTTCGAGTGCTTTGCCTTTTACAGAGTAAACAAGCATTTTTTCAAATTTACTTAATCAAATAACTTTATTTGTATACGGTTTATCCTTGCGCTTGCTCCTGGACTCCGGTTGAACTCGCCCTAAGACTCGTCGCAGACGGCAGCCGACCGGCTCCTATGACGGCATCCATGCCGCAGAGTCGCCTATCTCGACATCCTGTCTCGATTCGGCTGCCGTTAGCTGCTCCTCGTCAAGGGCGAGTAACAACCTCCGTAGGTCGCTGCGCCTGCAAGGATAAACCGTTTTTTCGTTTCTCTGTTGGTGCCGCCGGAGGCGGCGTGACGGTCTGCCCTGAAAAATGTTCCGGTTTATCCTTGCGCTTGCTCACCGGCACTCAACACAGATTCACCGACCGAACCATTCCAGAACGAATTATGAGACTGAGTTGTTTATACTATGGCGATGAGGCAGTGATTTTGAGTGCCGGGTGGCGCTTGCAAGGATAATCGCTATTTTTCTTTTGCCGGTGCCGCTGGGGTGGCATGAGCATCTTCCCTCGATTATCAAAGGTCATGTTAATGCCTGCCTGTATTCCATAAAGCTCCCCCGTTAGACCCAGACTGTTAGTAGAAATTACCAACTTTACGGAAAAATATCCTCTCAGATCCATTCTATTTAAAATGTTAGCACTTTTTGTCGTATTTTACAACGTTTTTTGGACATATAGTTTGTAAGATGCTGTGAGGTCGACCCTTACAATGGTAGATGAGGTGATTCGGTGTCTAACATTAAAAAAACCGTAGGCAATAACATCAGGCTTCTTCGACGGGCAAGGGGTATGACCCAGGAAAGGCTGGCGGAAATTGTCGACGTCAGTGGATCATACATAGGCTATCTGGAACGGGGCAAAAGAAGCCCCTCGCTAGACCTGTTAGCCAAAATAGCCGATGTCTTCAAAGTAGACCCGGCCGTTTTGCTTACTTCATCTGACGACACAACAAACCGGGAATTAAAAAAACTCATAGCGGTCTTGTCTGATAAGGGACCAGGGCCAATAAAATTTATGAACGAAGTAGCTCATGCCTATTTTAAATCACTGGAGGATATACATCGGTAACAAGACAAACACGGCGAATTTCCATCTCAAAACATATCTTCCTTTTTATAATCCCTTCAATCCTGTTTAAATGCCATTCAAAAGAACCTTTATCAGCAGCACTAAATTCCAATTTTATCCCTCCGTTTTCCTCCAGTCATCACCGTTACCAGTATCACCCCCTGCATTTTCGCCAACTAATTTGATTACGGTTTCTTTCAACCCATCGGCCCAACAACATGCCGGGCGCACACAAAAAGACCCCTGCCACTTTCCGGCAGGGGTCCTCACTTCTTTTACAGGTTGATTACGAGGCCTTCTCCTTACCCTTCGGGTGGTGCACCTCGACGGGTTTCGAGTAGAAGGGTGCTCTCCATTTGGGTTCAACCCTGATGGCGTCTTTATTGCACGCCTCTGCGCAAACCTCGCAAATGATGCAGTGAGCGGCATTAAAGACCAGTTCATTCTTTTCCTTGTTGATCTCTATTGCCGCAGCCGGGCAGCGCCTGGCGCAGTTCCCGCACAGGATACATTTGTTCTCGTCAAATTCGATATGCCCCCGTGCCCTGACAAAGGGCTCCCGTACATCCTTGAAAGGATACAGCCTGGTGGCATATCCTCCGAAAAAGTTACGGATAACCGTCGGCAGCATTAACGGCACTGTGCTACACCTCCTTTTTGGCTTCCTGCCTTACCGTTCTGTACAGCTAATGCAGGGGTCGATGGAAAGAACGATGACAGGTACGTCAGGGAGTTCGCATCCAGGCAGCATCACCAGCAGAGACGGAATGTTGGCATAGGTCGGTGTCCGCACACGCAGACGCTCCAGGTTGCGGGTACCGTTTCCTTTGGCGTAGTAGAAGACCTCGCCGCGGGGCTGTTCGGCCCTGTAAACGGCCTCGTTAGCCGGCGGGTTCCCCTTCGGCCTGACGGCGATTTCACCCTCAGGCATCTTGCTGAAGGCTTCCAGCTGAAGGTCGATGGCCTGCAGCAGCTCACGGCAGCGGACGAGCGTCCGGGCATAGCAGTCGCCGTCCTTCTCCACGATGGGTTCAAAGCCGAGGTCTCCGTATGCCTGCAGGCCCTGCATCCGGCAGTCTTCTTTTACGCCGGAGGCACGCAGGTGCGGGCCGGCGCAGCCCAGTGCGATGGCCTGCTCCTTGGTGAGCACACCCTTGCCCACCGTACGGGCCTTGACCGTATAGTCGTTGGCCAGTACATTGATCAGGGCCTCAGACTCCTTCCTGACCTCCCTCAGGACTTCGATGCACTTCTTCTTCTGCTCATCGTCAATGTCCCGGCGCACGCCTCCGACCACAGAAATGGACTGGGTCACGCGCTGGCCTGTGGTCATTTCCAGAAGGTCGAGGACCTTTTCCCGGATGCGCCAGAACTGCATGAACATACTCTCGAAGCCGAATGCGTCAGCCAGGAGTCCGAGCCAGAGCAGGTGGCTGTGGGTTCTGCTCATCTCCGACCAGATGGTGCGCAGGTATTTGGCCCGGGGCGGTACATCGATCGGCCACAGCCGCTCCACGACTTCGCAGTAGCTGATGCCGTGAATGCAGCTGCAGATTCCGCAGATGCGCTCGCAGAGGTAAATGTTCTTCGGATACTCGTTCAGCTCGCAGGCCTTTTCAATCCCGCGGTGGCCGTACCCGATGGCAGGAACCACGTCCACTACCTTTTCATCTTCATAGGTAATCTTCAGCTGAATAGGTTCCGGGAGAACCGGGTGCTGTGGTCCAAACGGTGCTACTGTACGCGGTGCCATTTACTCGCCCCCCTTCCCGCCGGCGGCCCCTGTCTTGAGCATCGGAGTAACCGGACTGTCCTGTGCCAGAAGCATATGACCGCCGAAATCAATGGCAATGTCCTTCACTTTCAGCCCAAACATCTCTTTCATTTCGTTCTCGATCAGGACGGTGGTGAGGAAGATTCCCGTCGTGCTCGGCACTTCCTCGTCCTTGCCAACCGTCATTCTCAAACCGTGCATTTCCATCCCGGGGCTCATGTTGAAGAAATAAGTCACTTCAAGTTTATCCCCCAGGTCGTTGCAAACGGCGGTGACAAACCTTGCCTTGGCGTCGGCAAACTTCTTCACTTCGGCAAGGAGTTCGTCTTTCTTAATCTCTTTAATGTTCTCGATCATTTCGCCACCCCCAGCGCCTTGGACAGTTTCTGCAGTGCCAAGACGACACCGTCGATAATCGCCTCGGGTTTCGCAGCGCAGCCGGGAACGTAAACGTCAACAGGAATAACCTTGTCAACGCCGCCCAGGATGTTGTAGCAGTTGTGGAATACGCCGCCCGAGCAGGCGCAGGTCCCAACGGCAATGACCATCTTCGGATCGGGTATCTGGGCGTACAGGTTCTTTAAAACCCGCGCCGTCCGCCTGTTGACAGGCCCGGTAACCACGAGGACATCGGCATGCTTCGGGTTCCCCATGTTGACGATACCGAAGCGCTCCACGTCATAAAGGGGTGTTAAGCAGGCCAGTACCTCAATATCGCAACCGTTGCAGGAACTGTTGTCAAAGTGCATGATCCACGGCGATTTAATACGAGATGTGTTGATAATACCCATTTATGCCCCCCCCTTTATCAAATACAGATAAGCGATATTCAGGACGCAGAGAACCAGGCCGACTGCCCAGGTGAACTTGACCATCCAGCCGACCGTCATACGTGCTGCAATGTTGTCGATGATCAGCTCCAGGACAAACGCCGCCAGGGCGATGATGATACCCACCCAGAGCGGGTTTGCCCAGAACAGGGCGACGATTCCAAGCACCAGAACGATCTCATACCACTCTGTCAGGTTGATCAGAGCATAGTAGGGGCCGGAGAACTCGGTCATAATCCCCTTGACCAGTTCCTGGTGGCCGTGGTGCGATGTCGACAGGTCAAAGGGAGACTTGCGCAGCTTGATCGTCAGAACCAGCAGCACGGCGATGAAGATCGGCCACAGGCTCGGCAGGAGCGGAGCGGCACCGGGCTTCATTATCTCGCTGATCATGAAGCTCCCGTTCTGGGCATAGACGCCCAGAGCCATCAGGAGCAGCACCGGCTCGTAGGAAAGGATCTGCATGAGCTCACGGTTCGCTCCAAAATGGCTGTAGGGAGACTTGCTGCTGAATCCGCCTAGCACAAAGCTGATTCCCGCAAAGCCGAGCAGGAAGATGAGCAGCAGGAGATCCAGCTTCAGTACCAGGAAGACCACACAGGTAATCATGAATACCAGGTAGCCATAAATCCAGACAAACTGCATTCTGCTTGTGGCAATCCTGCTCTTGCCGAGCAGTTTGAAGAAATCATAGAACGGCTGTACAATCGGGGGACCGTACCGGCCCTGCAGGCGGGCGGTTATCTTCCGGTCGATACCGGCCAGGAATCCACCGATGATCGGTGCCACAATGATGGCGATAATGGCGATCCACCACTGATTCATTACAAGCTCACCCCCACTACAACGGCAAACAGGATGATGAGCAGGGCAATGGATACGGTATAGAACCAGGGATTCACAGCCCCTTCACCCGTGGCGCCCTGCCAGTAGAAGCCGCCCAACTGGAGTTTGGCCTTCTGGTCTGCCGTGGTGATCCATTCGTCGGTGTCAACGCCGCCAACCTGCTCCCCGCACAGATAAACAGGCCGCAGTTCACCCGGCTTGATGGTGACGAAAATCAACGGCAGCACGATGGCCACGCCGAAGACGATGTACAGAGGCCAGACAGGGAAGGAACCGATCAGGGCCCCGGTCCCGCCGGCGGCCACGCTGGCGGATGGTACCACTATGTTCCAGCCGGCCGCAAAGGCCTCTGTGGCGGCAACCACGTTGTTAACCGCAAAGGAGACAAATCTCTGATAAACGGGGGCGACCCCGATGCCGACCACAAAGATGCCCAGGACAAGCAGCCACAGGGGTACCGAGTAACTGAGCGAGAGGCTTTCAAACTTGCGCCCGAGCCGCGGTAAAACCTGCAGCAGGCGTCCAAGCCACTTCGCCCAGAAGACCATAGTGGCGGCACTGGCGATGACAAAGAGGATCGCCGCAAGGGGTACCGCGAAAACGGACTCTAAAGCCAGCCATTTGCCGAGCAGCATGCCGAACGGAGGCAGGAACATGGAAAGAATGCCGATTGCCGTGATGAACGTGGTGACCGGGAATTTCTCGGCAAGACCCTCCATATCCTCGATCTCCCGGCTCCAGACCAGGTGCTCGATGGTGCCCGCGCAGAGGAACATCAGGCACTTGGAGATCGCGTGGAAGATGATCAGGAGGATGGCCGCCGCAATCGCCAGCGGTGAGTTAATTCCCGCACATGCGATAATCAAGCCGAGGTTGGCAATCGTTGAGTACGCCAGCACCCGCTTGCCGGTGGTCTGGGCGATGGCCAGAATGGAGGCTGCGAAGAAGGTGAAGGCTCCGCAGATCGCCACCATGATGCCCAGGTAGCTTCCTGCAAAGGCAGGAGCCAGGCGGAGCACCAGGTAAACCCCGGCCTTGACCATGGTGCTGGAGTGGAGCAATGCGGAAACCGGTGTCGGAGCCACCATGGCTCCCAGCAGCCAGGTCTGGAAGGGGAACTGGGCTGCCTTGATGAAACCGGTGAAGCACATCAAAGCGACCGGCAGGAGAAGCATCGCCTGGTTGCCGCCCGCCTTAATAATGCTTTCCAGGGTAAGCAGTTCGGCAGTGCCGCCGCCCTTAGCAAACAGATAAATCATCGCCAGGATCATGGCCGTCCCGCCGATGGAGTTCATCCAGAGGGCCCTGGCAGCGTTGTTGATCGCTTCCTTGGTCAGGTCATGGGCGATCAACTCGAAGCAGCAGAGGGTTGTCACTTCCCAGAAGAAGTACAGCCACAGAAGGTTGTTGGCCATAACCAGGCCGTTCATCGCCCCCAGGAACATCACAAGCCAGAAGAGGAAGCGCGACTGGCGCGATTTCTCGATTTCCTTGTGATGCTCGTGATCATACATGTAGCGAAGGGCGAAAATGGTAATCAGGGAACCGACAATGGAGATGACCAGCACCATGACGATGGAAAGGTGGTCAAAGACAAATGCCGGTTTAATCTCTTCCAACGCCTTGCTTGCTCCCATCCCGAACTCCCAGTAGGCAAGAGGGATTATCTGGGTAAGGGCAAAGATAAGAACAAGCCAGTTCTTTAAAGAAAGGCCGGCGTAAATATAGAACAATAACATTGCATAATCAAGAATGGTAATTGCCAGGCCCCAGTAATGGGAAGTCGGTGTATAGGTATCGGGGCCGTGTAACATAAGGAAGATGGAGTTGATGATCAGCGCGATCGCCGTCAGGATGACAATAAGGCCGCGGATATGATACTGTCGGATGATAAAGACGAGAATCCCGGCTATGAGTGGAAGCAGAATCGCAACTGCCATCATCCAGTTGAGGTCCATCTATTCTTTCCCCCCTTAAACATAATTCTGTACGGTTGCAGTGATGAAACCTCTCTCTCGTTTTCCCTCCTAATACTAATAGTCCAAACACCCGTTGCCATCAACAACTTCTTGCTGGAAGCCCAGGCCCCCTTTTCCACCGGTTGAACCGGACAGAAAAACAGGACAGGCTTCCTCTCTCACCCCCCCCTAAACAACTTGTCCAATCACCACCGCGCTCCGCTTCTGGAGCGCATCAACCCCCAAAGAAAACAAACAGGCCCCACTACTAAATTTTATTTCGTTATTTTTGGCAAAATTCCTGCAAGTCCCTTAAAAAAAAACAGGCTCCCCGGAAGCAAGAACCTAAATTGTCACAAGATCCTTGATTTGCTCGAAGCGGCGTTCACCGATACCGGAGACGTTCTTGAGATCCTCCGGGGAACGAAACGGGCCGTGCTGTTCCCTGTAATCAACGATGCGCTGGGCAAGGGTGGGGCCGATGCCCGGAAGGGCTTTGTCCAGTTCCTCGGCAGAGGCAGTGTTAATATTTACCTTTCCGTCGCTGCTCTGAGAAGGAAATGCGGATCCCGCAAAGGGGTTGCGGTTTTGTGAGATGCTTGAACCGGGAGCCTGCAACGCTTCCCCCTGCCGGGGGACGTAGATCTTCGATCCGTCAACCAGCGGTTGGGCCAGGTTGAGGCTGTTCAGGTCCGCCTCCGGGAGGGGCCCGGCCTTCTCCACGGCGTCGATCACCCTGGCCCCCTCCGGGAAATAGTAAACCCCGGGGCTGCTTACCGCCCCGGCCACGTGGACGGCAAGCTTCTTCTTGGACCCGGCATCCTGATCGTCCTGGCCGCCTTTTTCTCCCCCGTCGACCACAACGGAGGCATCCTGAAACTGGCCGGCGCGCCACCCGGCGTATTTCACCCCACCGGCAAAGATCAGGGCTGCCGCAAAAAGAATGACCAACCCCTGCAGCCTCCGGTCCCACTGCCACATGGCTCCTACCTCCCCGCTCTCCGCTCCCAGTCAATCAACCGCCGCTTCAACTCCGTTCCGGGCAGGGCCGTGCCCTCACAGCTGTAGCTCCCGGTGCGCCCGTCGCCGCAGACGACCCGGTGGCAGGGGATAAAAAGAGGGAGCGGGTTCCTTGCCAGGGCCTGTCCGGCGGCGCGGGCCGCCCCCGGTTTCCCGCATTCCCCGGCAACCCAGCCGTAGCTGCGCACCTCGCCGAAAGGAATTCTTTTCACGACCTCATAAACCTTTCGCTGCCAGGCGGTAAAAATCCTGCCGTCCAGCGGAACCTCTGCCATTTCGCGACAGGACCCGGAAAAAAAGCAAGCAGCCATTCCGCTGCCTGCTCCAGCAACTCCCGTACTTCCGGCCCGGCAACCCGTCTCTCCACTATCCCCAGGGATTCCTCCGCCTGGACGGCATCCGGCCACGGCCAGCTGCAGCGAACCATTCCCCGCTCGCTTGCTCCGAGGCCCGCCCACCCCCAGGGGGTCAGGACCGTCCGAACCGCCACAATCTCTATTGAACCGGAACGGTTTCGGCTCACCGTGCCTCACCCGACTTCTTTTCCCGCACCACCAGGTTCACCAGCCTGCCGGGAACGCAGATGACCCGCACCAGCTCCTTGCCGGAGAGCATCTCCTTAACCCTGGGCTGGGCCAGTACGATTCCTTCCATCTCCTTGGCGCCGATCCCTGCCGGGACCTTAAGGCGATCGCGCAGGCGGCCGTTGACCTGGACCACAATCTCGATCTCCTCCTGCACCAGGGCGGCGGGGTCATATGCCGGCCACTTCTGCTCGTGCACGCTCCCGGCTTCCCCGAGCACCTCCCACAACTCCTCGGTGAGGTGCGGGGTAAAGGGAGCCAGCAGGGTGATCAGGTTGATCACGCTCTCCCGCAAAACCGCTGCGTTCCAGTCCGCCTGCGGCACCTGCTCGGTATAGTGGTACATGGCGTTTACAAGCTCCATAATGGAGCTCACCGCAGTGTTGAAGTTGAAGCGGGTCCTGATGTCTTCGGTCACCTTTTGGATCGTCCTGTGGGTGGCGCGGCGCAGTTCCCGCTCCTCGTGACGCAGGCCGCCGTTCCCGGCGGAAGCGCCGCGGGCTTCCCTCACCACGGCGGCCACGTGCTGCACCAGGCGCCAGACCCGGTTGATGAAGCGGTAGGCCCCTTCCACCCCCTGGTCGCTCCAATCCAGGTCGCGCTCGGGCGGAGCCGCAAAGAGAATGAACAGGCGCGCCGTGTCCGCCCCGTAGTGCTCGATGATCTCCTCGGGGCTGACCACGTTCCCCTTGGACTTCGACATCTTCGCCCCTTCCTTCAAAACCATCCCCTGGGTCAGGAGGTTCGTAAAGGGCTCGTCGACGGGAACAAGCCCCAGGTCGTAGAGCACCTTGGTGAAGAACCGGGCGTACATCAGGTGCAGGATGGCGTGCTCCACACCTCCGATGTACTGGTCCACCGGCATCCAGTAGCGCACCTTTTCCGGGTCAAACGCCCGCCCGGAGTCATGCGGGCTGCAGTAGCGCAAGAAGTACCAGGACGAGCAGACAAAGGTGTCAATGGTGTCGGTCTCCCGCCTGGCGGGGCCTCCGCAGGACGGGCACTTCGTGTTCAGGAACTCCTCCGCCTTGAGCAGAGGGGACTCCCCTGTGGGCTCAAAGGCCACGTCCACGGGAAGCAGCACCGGCAGGTCCTCTTCCGGCACCGGAACCGTTCCGCACCTGTCGCAGTAGATGATCGGGATTGGCGCCCCCCAGTAGCGCTGGCGGGAGATCAGCCAGTCCCGCAGGCGGTAGTTCACCTGAGACCGGCCGTACCCCTTCTCCTCGGCACAGGAGATAATCCTGAGCAGGGCGACCTCGCTGTCGATCCCGCTGAACTCCCCGGAATTCACCATCAGTCCCGGCTCCGTATAGGCCTGCGTCATTGTCTCCGGATCCAGGTCCTGCCCGAAGGGCTGGATGACGACCCTGACGGGAAGCCCGTACTTCCGGGCAAACTCCAGGTCGCGCTGGTCGTGGGCGGGAACCCCCATAACCGCACCCGTCCCGTATTCCAGCAGGACGTAGTTGGCAATCCAGATGGGGATGCGCTCCCCGTTGAAGGGATTGACGGCGTACGCCCCGGTGAAGATTCCTTCCTTCTCCGCCTCGGTGGAGGTCCTGTCGATCTCGCTCTGTACCCGCACTCTTTCAATGAAGGCCCTTACGTCATCCGCCCCGGGCTTCCCCTCGATCAGCTCCTGAACCAGGGGATGCTCGGGAGCAAGAACCAGATAAGTCACCCCGAAGACGGTATCCGGGCGTGTCGTGAAAACCCGGATCTCCTTCCCGTTTTCGGCCTTAAACACGATCTCCGCCCCCGTGCTCTTCCCGATCCAGTTCTCCTGCATGATCTTGACCTTGTCCGGCCAGCCGGACAGCTTTTCAAGGTCCTGCAGCAGCCGCTCGGCATAGTCGGTGATCCGGAAGAACCACTGCTCCAGGTCCTTCTTGGTCACCTCTGTATCGCAGCGCTCGCACCTGCCGCCGATCACCTGCTCGTTTGCCAGCACGGTGGCGCAGGACGGGCACCAGTTGACGGCCGAACGCTTCTTGTAGGCCAAACCCTTGTGGTAGAACTGAAGGAAGAGCCACTGGGTCCAGCGGTAGTAATCCGGGTGGCAGGTCGCCACCTCCCGGTTCCAGTCGTAGCTCACGCCCATCATCTTCAACTGGCGCCGCATGTTCCTGATGTTGTCCCAGGTCCATTTGGCCGGCGGGATACCGTGCTTGATGGCGGCGTTTTCGGCCGGCAGCCCGAAGGCGTCCCAGCCCATGGGGTGCAGCACATTGTAACCGTTCATCCGGTAAAACCGGGCCACTACGTCGCCGATGGCATAGTTGCGCACATGGCCCATGTGCAGGTTCCCCGAGGGATAAGGAAACATCTCCAGGCAGTAAAACTTCGGAGCAGAAGGGTCTTCCACCACCCGGAAGGCGTCGGCCTTCTCCCAACGCTCCTGCCACTTCTTTTCCACAAGACGAAAATGATACCTGCTGCTTTCCACCATTTGTCCTCCTGCAAGACTTGAAAGATATTAGTGCTTTAAATAATCTAAAACTCCCGCCCCTCGAAAGGGACGGGAGTGCAATTCACCCGCGGTACCACCCAACTTGGTAAATATAAATGGTGGAGCTGGCGGGAATCGAACCCGCGGCCTCTTCCATGCCAAGGAAGCGCGCTCCCGCTGCGCCACAGCCCCACGTATTTACCCACTTTCCACAGTTAACGCCTGTGGTTACGGCAGCGGTTTTCACCGCTACTGCTCCCGAGCGAGTTCAGCCCCGGCAGGCCGCCGGCTCGCACCCCGTTCCGCCAGCTCTCTGAAGGCCTCCCGGAGGCTTACTACTCTCGTTCATAGCATTTAACAGCGCAAACTTTAACTCACAAGCAAGAATTATTATATGTGATCATTCTGCACCTGTCAACAATATTCGGACCCGGTCTGTTCAACACCTTGTAGGTGAACTCCCCCGTGGGGGTATTAATATTTGCCTGAAATCAGTGAACCGGTGCCTTGGAGTCGATGGGGTGTACGTACACAAAAGACGGAAAACTTTCTTCGGAGGCTTTTAATTCCCCCCGTTCAACAATCTCCAGAAACCGCATGATCAGGTAAGGGTCAAACTGCTTTCCTGCATTCCGGATTAACTCCACCACCGCCTGTTCATGGGTGAAAGCGCGGCGGTACGGCCTGTTTGACGTCATGGCGTCATAAGCATCGGCTATCGAGATAATCCGGGCACCAAGAGGGATCTCTTGTTTAGCCAGCCCCGAGGGGTAGCCCGTCCCATCGTAGAACTCGTGATGATGGAGGATGGAACAAAGGATGCCTTCTTTATTCAACAGTTTTTCCACTATCCTCGTCCCTATTTCCGGATGCCTGCGGATTTTCTCCATTTCTTCACTGTTGAGAGCGGAGGGCTTATTTAAGATGGCTTCGGAAATGCCTATTTTTCCGATGTCGTGCAGCATTGAGGCACAGTATATTTCTGTTATTTCTTCGGGAGATAAACCCAACTCCCTGGCCAGCGCAAGGGAGTAGCCTGCTACCCGTCCCAAATGGTTACCCAGCATCTCCTCATCGCGGGCCTCCAGGGTGGCCGCAAGGGACCTGATTGCCGCGGAATAAAGCTGGTTGATCTCCTGTTTTGTTTTTTCATACTCCAGTTTGACCGCTTCGCATTCTTTGCTCAGGCTACGGCACCTGGCATGCAGGTCGAGGATTTTCTTACACACCCAAAACAGGATTGAAAAAAGTAATAAGCACCATACCGGGATGTCGAACCAACGGGAATAATCAGAAATGCTTGCGGGTAAACTGATCAGAGAGGCTTCTAGTCCGATCTCTACAGTTAAAAACAAAAGAACAGCGATGATGGCAACTGAAAAAAGTATGAATACTGCTTCTTGCTTTCGGAACCGCAAGCTTGCTCACCCTTAGATATGGAACTATTTACTCTAGCCTAATTCGACACATTTCAATACTTTCCCTTTTTAATTGTTCAAATTTTAGAAATTTTGCGAAATTACCTTGGCATCACCCCAAAGGTGTTCAAGATTGTAGAACTGGCGCATTTGTTCGCTGAAAATGTGGACAATTACATCACCGTAGTCCATCAGCACCCACTCGGATTCAGGGGTCCCCTGCCTGCGGTAAACCCTTTGCCCTTCCTTTGCAAGGTCGTCCTGGATCTCCCGGGCAATCGCTGCAATTTGGGGGATGTTCCTTCCGCTGCAGATCACAAAATAGTCTGCTACGGGGAAAATTCCCTGCAGATCGAGAACCTGAACATCAATCGCCTTCTTCTTGGCTGCGGCACGCGCCGCGGTCATGGCCAACTCGCGGCCTCCGATCAAAACTCCTTTCCCTCCCTCAAAAAGTAATTCCATGCCGCTATCGTCTGCGGATGAATCAGCCGACCACTTTCCAGGCAGTAGCGAATTGTAGATGCGAAACCGAGCAGGAGCGCCTCAGGCAGGCTTTCAAAGGCCTTCCTTCGAAGCTCGGCCAAACCGGGAAAACTCCTCCCTTCGGCTATCATGTCGGCAATATAGATAATCTTCGCCAGGTGGCCCATGCCGGGACTCCCCAGGGTATGCAAAGAGATCGCCTCCAGCACCCGGGGGTTATTAATCCCCAGCTCCCGCCGAACCAGACAGGCTCCCACCGGGCCATGCAGAAGCAGCGGCACCTGGCGTTCGACCTCACAGGTGATCAGACCCTCCTCTTCTCCCAGCCGGAGCAGTTCCGCTTCAGGAAGATCCCGGGCATAGTCGTGCAAGATCCCTGCCAGTTCCGCTTCCTCCTTTGATCCCCCATGCCTCCCGGCAAGCCGTACGGCACAGTCGCGTACGGCAAGCACATGGTAAAAGCGAGCCGGCGTTAACCTTTTCCTTATTTCGTTTTCCAGAACAAAACCCTGTTTACTCACGTGCCCTTGCTTCGTTCACCGTAAGAACTCGCCCGTTGAACTCGATGCCGTTGACGGCTTCAATAATCTTTTGAGCGTCCTCCTCCTGAACCTCAACAAACCCAAAGCCGCGGGACCGACCGGTTTCACGGTCGACAATAATGCGGCTGTCGATGACATGGCCGTAGTTGCTGAAAAAGCTCGTAAGCTCTTCGGCCGTTGTCCGCCACGGTAGATTCCCAACATAAAGAGTTGCCAAAGTTACTTCACCCCTACCCTGAAAATTTATCCTTGCGCTTGCTCCCGTACTCCGGTTTCGCCTGGGCAAAATGAGCGACCAAAATATAATCCAACTGTAGTATGCGGTGGTGAAGTAACTAATATACCCGCTTGATAAACCCCATTTAACGGTTAATATATTTTATTCTTATAAATATAAGACTCCACCGCTTCGGGGAGAAGGTACTTGATGGACAGCCCCTTTTTCACCCGCTCCCTGATGTCCGTCGAGGAGATGTCCAGCATCGGTATTTCCATGACGGTTACCGCATCCCGGTAGGCATCCCCCAGCCTCTCGTAGAGGCGCCCGAGGTCGTAGCCCGGCCTTGTGGCGACTATAAACCTGCACATCCTGAACAGGTCATAAGGCCTCTTCCAGGAAAACACGTCAAGGATCGTGTCTACCCCGCAGATAAAATAGAACTCCGTTTCCTCGCCGTAAATGCCGCGGAGCTGGATCAGCGTATCGATGGTGTAGCTTATACCTCCCCTCTCGTACTCGAGCCGCGATACCTCGAAATAGGGGTTGGACAATACCGCCAGCATCACCATCATGTAGCGGTCCCAGAAGTCCGAAACCGTTCCGGGCTTTTTATGGGGTGGACAGCCTGCAGGGATAAACAGCACGCGCTCCAGTCCGTACCTTTCCCTGGCCGCCTCCGCCGTTGCCAGGTGCCCGTAATGAATGGGATCAAAGGTGCCGCCCATAATCCCGAGGCGCCGCCCCTTCATAACGGCACGCCCCCGTCGCAATTTCCCTTTTCCTGAATTCTAATCTCTTTCAATAAATCCTTCCCCCACCCCATAATAAATGAGAAATTCAGCGGAAAAACTAGATTCAAGGAGAGGTGATAAAATGCACCGGTTCAGCAGATATTTCCGCACGAAACCCGTCAAAGACCCCCTGGGAGAAAAGCTGCCCCACCGCTTGAAAAGGGTGCTCGGGGTGCCGGATCTGGTGGCCCTCGGCCTGGGAGCGATCATCGGCACCGGAATCTTCGTTTTGAGCGGGGTAGCCGCCTCCCGCTATGCGGGGCCCGGAGTGACCATCTCCTTTATTGCAGCCGGAATCACCAGTGCCCTGGCCGCCCTGGTCTACGCCGAACTGGCCGCCATGTTTCCGGCTGCGGGAAGCGCCTACACCTACACCTACGCCTCCCTGGGCGAGATCGTCGCCTGGCTGATCGGCTGGAACCTTATTCTGGAATACACCGTTGCCATGGCGGCGGTTGCCCTTGGCTGGAGCAGCTACCTGCTGGACCTGCTCAGGCCCCTGGGTGTACACCTGCCGGGAGCAATCACCGCTTCCCCCCTGGGAGGTGGTGTGATCAACCTCCCGCCGCTGATCATCATCGGGTTGATCGCCTACCTTGTCGCCGCAGGCACCAAGGAGAGCAGCAGGGTCAACAAAATTGTGGTGGCCCTCAAGGTTGCGGCAATCCTCCTTTTCCTGGCGCTGGGCATTTCCCGGTTTGACCCCGCCAACTGGCGCCCCTTTCTGCCGTTCGGCCCCGCCGGCATCGTGCGCGGGGCGGGCATCATCTTTTTCGCCTACATCGGCTTCGACGCCGTGGCCACTGCCGCCGAGGAGGTGCGCCGCCCCCAGCGCGACCTGCCTCTGGGGATCCTCGGCGCCCTGGTGATCTCCACGCTCCTCTACCTGGGTGTGGCGGCGGTCCTTACCGGGATGGTGAAATACACCGCCCTGGATATACCCTCCCCAGTGGCCACAGCCCTGATCCTGAGGGGGTTCCCCTGGGCGGCCGCCGTTGTCTCCGTGGGCGCTCTGGCCGGCCTGACCAGCGTGCTCCTGGTTAACTGCTTCGCCCAGAGCCGCATCCTTTTCGCCATGTCCCGGGACGGGATGCTGCCGGAGATTTTCTCCCGGCTGCACCCCCGCCTGCAAACGCCGGTATTCGGCATCCTCACCATAGCCATTGTCGCCGCAGCTTTGAGCAGCCTGCTCCCCATTCACACCATCGCCGAGCTTGCCAACATCGGAACCCTTTCCGCTTTCGCCACCGTTTCCATAGGAGTGGTCATCCTGCGCTACACCCGGCCGGATCTGCACCGGCCGTTCCGGGTGCCGCTGATGCCCCTCTTGCCCCTGTTGAGCTTCGCGGCATCCCTCTACCTGATGGCGAACCTCCCCGCCTTTACCTGGTACCGCTTCGCGGCCTGGGTGGCCCTGGGGCTTGTGATCTACTTCCTGTACGGCAGCCGCCACAGCGCGGCAGCAGAGGACAGGGCCGTTTTAAAGGGGAGGCTCCTGCCGGAGCCCGCAGCAAAGCGCGGGCCTAAGTCCTGACCTGTCCGTCACCGAAAATGATGTACTTGGTGGTGGTCAACTCCTCCAGCCCCATGGGGCCCCGGGCGTGAAGCTTCTGGGTGCTGATCCCGATCTCCGCACCGAATCCGAACTGGTAGCCGTCCGTGAAGCGGGTGGAGGCGTTCACATAGACGGCCGCAGCGTCGACCCTCTGCAAAAACTCCCGGGCCTTCTTGTAGCTGCTTGTGACAATCGCCTCGGAGTGCTTTGTTCCGTAGGTATGGATGTGTTCGATGGCTTCCTCCAGGTCGTCGACAACCTTAATCGCCAGGATCAGGTCGAGATACTCGGCCTTCCAGTCGTCTTCCGTGGCCGGCAGGCAGTCCGGCACGATTTCCCGGGTGCGGGGGCAACCCCGAAGCTCGACCCCTTTCGCCCGCAGGGCTTCGGCAACCGCAGGAAGGAAGGCCGGAGCCGCCGCTTCGTGCACCAGCAGGGTCTCCATGGCGTTGCAGACCCCCGGCCGCTGGGTTTTCGCGTTCAAGACGATGCGCTGGGCCATTTCCAGGTCTGCATCTTCCTCCACATAGACGTGGCAGTTGCCCACACCCGTCTCCAGAACCGGAACCGTTGCATTATGGACCACCGTCTGAATCAACCCGGCGCCGCCCCGGGGTATCAGCACGTCGATATAGTCGTTCATCTTCAGCATGATGTTTACCGCTTCCCGGTCGGTGGTCCCGATCAGCTGGATCGCCCCCTCGGGGATTCCGGCGTTCGCTGCCGCCATGCTGATCACTCCGGCGATGGCCCGATTGGAATTGATGGCCTCCGACCCGCCGCGCAGGATCACGGCGTTTCCCGCTTTGAGGCACAAGCCTGCCGCATCAACCGTCACATTCGGCCTTGCCTCGTAAATAATCCCGATCACCCCCAGCGGAACCCGCATCTTGCCGATCTGCAGGCCGTTCGGCCTCGTCCACATCCTGACCACCTCACCGACCGGATCCGGCAAGGCAGCCAGCGCCCGCAACCCCTCCGCCATCTCCCGGATGCGGTCGGGAGTGAGCAGGAGACGGTCAAGCATGGCGTTGCTGAGCCCCTTGGCGCGGCCTGCTTCCATATCGGCCTCGTTCGCCGTCAGGATCATATCCGACCGTTCTTCCAGGCTCCTGGCCATTGCCAGAAGGGCTTCATTCTTCTGGTTGGTGGAAGCGGCAGCCAGCCTGTATGCGGCCTCTTTCGCCTTCCGCCCGATTTCTATCAACTCTGCCTCAAGCATCCCCTACCATACCACCTCTCGCTATAGATTACTCTCCTCCGGGAAGCCTTTCAAAGGCCCAACATAACCGTAAGGTTGTCCCGGTGAATCACCTCGTCATAGTCCTTGTAGCCCAGGATGGCCTTGATCTCCTGGCTCTTTCTTCCTTTAATCAGCTCCACATCGCCGGAAGAGTAGTTGCTGATCCCCCGGGCCAGTTCCTTCCCGTCGGGATCCACCACACTGACCACGTTCCCGGTCTCAAAGACCCCCTCCACCCTGACGATGCCGCTGGGCAGGAGGCTCTTTCCCTTCTTTAAAATGGCGTTGGCAGCGCCCCGGTCGACGTACAGCTTCCCCTGCACCGGCGAATTGAAGGCGATCCAGCGCTTTCGAGCCTGCATGCGGTCTTCCCTGGGAAGGAACAGCGTCCCCACCTCCTCCCCGCTGACCACAGGCCCCAGGACGCCTTCCCGCATGCCGCCGGCGATCACCATGGGAATACCGGCTCCTGTGGCGATCCTGGCCGCCTGGAGCTTTGTCTCCATCCCTCCCGTGGCGAGGGCGGAGCCGCACCCCCCTGCCAGGGCCTCGATCTCCGGGGTGATTTCGTGAACTTCAGAAATCAGCCTGGCATCCGGGCTTTTTCGCGGATCGGCAGTATAAAAACCGTCCAGGTCGGTGAGCAGGATCAGGAGATCTGCGTCTATCAGGCAGGCAACCAGAGCGGCCAGGGTATCGTTGTCGCCAAAGCGGATCTCTTCCACGGCAACCGTATCGTTTTCGTTGACAATCGGAACCACCCGGTAGCGAAGGAGGGTATGAAAGGTGTGGCGGGCGTTGAGATAGCGCTTCCGGTCCCGGAGGTCCTCCTGGGTCAGAAGCACCTGGGCCACGGTGATTCCCATCGGGGCAAAAACGGTTTCGTAGTGCTGCATCAGGATGCCCTGGCCGACCGCCGCGGCGGCCTGTTTTTCCGGAAGGGTCTGGGGAGACCGGGCCAGCCCCAGCCGCCCGACCCCGGCCCCGATGGCACCCGAGCTTACCAAAACCAGCTGCCTGCCCGCTTCCCACAACCGGGCGAGATCGCGCCCCAAACTTTCCATGCGTTTGAGATTGAAGTGGCCCCTGGTGCCGCAGAGCAGCCTCGTCCCAACCTTGACCACAATCCGGCGTGCCCGCGCCAGAGCCTCACGACCCGTACTGCTCATTCCGGTTCCCCGTCTTTCCTAGTCCTGCCATTCAAACTCGAACCCCTTAATTCTTACGACATCCCCGGGCCGAATTCCTTTCTCACGCAGAGTTTCTTCCAGGCCGATCCGGCTTAATATGTGGTGGAAGTAGCGCAGGGCGTCGGGATTTTCCAGATCAAGCCTGGCCACAAGCAGTTCCACACCTTTTCCGGACACCTCAAAAACACCGTCTTTTACTTCGATCCGGTATCCTCTCTCTTCGGGAGCGGTGACAAAGCGCACCTCCGGCTCCCCCACCTCGGGCTCTGCTTCCCCGGTGGCTTTCAGGATACTGTAGACTTCGTGGAGAAGGGGATCGACTCCCGTCCCGTTGAGGGCGGAAATCGGGTAGATCTTCACCTGGGGAAATTCCCTCCGGAGCAGGGCCAGGTTTTCGGCCGCACCCGGCAGGTCCATCTTATTGGCCGCGATCACCATCGGCCGGGCTGCCAGGTCCGGGTTGTAAAGCTCCAGCTCGCGGTTGATCACCCGGACATCCTCCCGCGGGTCGCGCCCCTCGGTACCCGCCGTGTCCACCACGTGGATTAAAACCCTGGTGCGCTCCACATGACGGAGAAAGCGGTGCCCCAACCCGTGGCCGTCGTGCGCCCCTTCAATCAGGCCGGGGAGATCCGCCACCACGAAACTGTCGTCCTCCCCGATTTTGACAAGGCCCAAATGGGGCTCCAGGGTGGTAAACGGGTAAGAGGCGACTTTCGGCCTGGCGGAGGAAATGCGCCTCAGCAAGCTGGACTTCCCGGCGTTGGGGAAACCGACCAGCCCTACCTCGGCCAGCAGTTTCAGTTCAAGCTCCAGCCAGCGCTCTTCTCCGGGATCGCCGCGCTCCGCAAACCGGGGTGCCCGCATTTGCGGCGTGACGAAACGGGCATTACCCCTGCCTCCTTTGCCTCCCCTGGCCACCACAAGCCGCTGCCCGGGCTTCACCATGTCCACGCAAAAGGCTCCCGCGGCATCCCTCACCACGGTCCCCGGAGGGACGCGCAGGATCAAATCGGCTCCATCCCTGCCGTGCTGGTCCTTCCCGCGGCCGTGCTCCCCCCGTTCGGCCTTGTAGTGCTTCTTATAATGATAATCGATCAGCGTCCGGAGGTTCGGGTCCACCACCAGGACGACATCACCGCCGCGGCCGCCGTCCCCTCCGCTGGGGCCGCCTGCAGGGACGTATTTTTCCCGGCGGAACGCCACCGCCCCGTTTCCTCCATCCCCCGCCTTGACGTTGATCTTCACATAGTCGTAAAACATGCCGACCTCATTCTCACCCTGCTTAATGAGATGACAACATCCCCTGGCCTTTTCAGGCCAGGGGATGCAAGAAAGCTCAGGCTTATATGGTTGCCGCTTGAGGCAGAACGCTGACCTGCTTCTTTCCCTTTCCCTTGGTTTCGAACCTGACGTACCCGTCCACCAAGGCATACAGGGTGTCGTCCTTGCCGAGGCCCACGTTGCGCCCCGGATGGAACTTCGTCCCCCGCTGCCTGACGATAATGTTGCCGGCGTTCACAAACTGCCCGGCATAGATCTTAACTCCCAAACGCTGCGCCGCACTGTCACGGCCGTTGCGGGAGCTACCGACCCCTTTCTTGTGAGCGAACAACTGCAGATCAAATCTCAGCTTCCCCAGAATCATACCGGCACCTCCTCAAAAGGATATATTTTCCGTACTCGGATACTGTCATCTGCAATCCTATCTCTAAGGTTCCGAGAATAACCCTCGCCGTTTTCCGGTCATCTTCGGTTAGGGTATACGGCAGCAACGCCTGCACGTAAAAATACTCCCCTCTCCTGCCGTCCACTCCCCCGGGTACCTCCACCCGTGGGGGCCGAGAGAGAAACCTGTCAAGGCTCTGGATGGCCGTCATCACCAGTGCAGAAACTCCCGCACAGACGATGTCCTCACCCTTATCGGCGTAGCCGGCGTGCCCCCGGACCTTAAAACCGATCAGTTCCCCGTCCTTATCCTCAAAAAGAACAGCTTCGATCATGGCCTGCCCTGTAAATATATTCCGTTTTATCCTTGCGCTTGCTCCCGGACTCCGGTTTAACTCGCCCTAAAACTCGTCGATAGATAAGCAGCCGACCGGCTCCTATGACGCCATCCATGGCGCATAGTCGCCTAGCTCCCCCGCACTCAATAGCACTTTCTCTGTAATGAGACAATTTAATAACAGCCAGTTCTGAATGAACGTTAAAGGACAAAATTCCCTTTGAGTGCGGGGTCGCTTCGGCTGCCGTTAGCTGCTCCTTCGTAAAGGGCGAGTAACAACCTCCGTAGGTCGCTGCGCCAGCAAGGATAAACCGCTTTTTCGTTCCTCTGTTGGTGGCGGCGTGGTTGCCTGCCCTGTGAAGCATCACACCGTAAGCTAGGTGGTCGCAGCCACGGCTTCCTTATCCGCCTCGGCCACCGTCGGGCAGGTGATGTCCTCGATCACAAGTTCAGTGTACAGCTGGCGGTGGCCTTTTTTCCGCCTGTAATTCTTCTTCGGTTTGTACTTGAAAACGATGATCTTGCGGGCTTTCCCCTGGCTGCGGACGGTTGCCGAGACCTTTGCCCCCTCAACGTAAGGAGTCCCCACGACCAGCTCGCCGTCGCGCCCGACGGCCAGCACCCTGTCCAGGAAGACCCTGTCTCCCTCGGCGGCATCCAGCTTTTCCACCCGCAGTACGGTTCCCGGTGATACCCGATACTGCTTTCCGCCTGTTTCCACAATCGCGTACATCTGCATCCTCCTTCCGCCGGAACTTCAGGTGGCACCTTGCGGTGCGCTTAAACCTGTTCCGGGCGTTATTCCGCCTGCCTCCCTCGCTGCAAGCAGCCACAACGGAATTTTACCATTTCTATATTCTGCTGTCAAACTCATCTGTTATTTTGCGCGAGGTCTCTCTTCTTTTTCAAGCAGCTGATCCCCTTCTAATACCTACTTAAATTTTACACGGCCTGCCTGTTCATATCATGTGATACACTTTGGCCGGGGCTTACGCCTTATTTATCCGGTCCGAACTTTTCCTTTTTTCCCTTTTAAGACAAAGATAGGTCAATTAAAGAAATTAGTCGCAATACAACGTCATTAAAGTACTTCGACAGTCGTAGTATATGGCTGAAAACAAAATCTCACCGGATTTGCTTAGAGGACATACAGATACGATGATCCTTAAACTATTGATGAGCGGCGATAAATATGGGTATGAAATATCCAAGTTGATTTATTCAAACTCCAATGGCGAGTATGAACTTAAGGAGTCCACGATGTTTTCGAGCCTGTAGAGAATGGAGAACGACGGTTATGTGACTTCCTATTGGGGTGATGAGACCCAGGGTGGAAGAAGGAGGGAGGTGCTATAGGATAACCGAAAGAGGGAAAGCGATTTATTTTGAAAACAAAAAAAATTGGGAGAATGCCAAGCGTATTCTAGATCAATTATTATGAGAGGTGGTAAAAACAATTCTCCCATGCCCATGAGGTGATTTCTCCTGGGAGATAGGGAAGAGGGGTTTGCTTGTTTATGGAATTAAACGCAGGGATTACGCAAGGGTTTTTGCCCGGAACATCCATAATGGACTGGATTTACAACAACTGAGATGTATTCTAAACCAACGCCTTCGTTGCCTGTTGACCAGGTAAGGAACAGCGCATAATTGAAAGCCGCAATTAAGCGCCTCCCACAACCCGGGCCCGGGCGTAGGTCCGCAGGACCCGGGTGACTTCCACCCGGACGGTTTTACCCACCAGGCTCCGCCCTTCCTCCACGTCGATGACAAAGCCATTCAGCCGGGCTATCCCGTTGCGGGGATTGGTGGCATGGGGCTCTTCCACCTTCAGTTCCAGAACCTGTCCGGCCTTGACGGGAGCCGCCAGGGCGGCGATTTCATCATGATTATGTAAACTTTTTATCACCACGTCGGAAAGATGTGAGCTCTCGTTCCCCTTGACGATAATCCGCTTGCCGATTTCCTTCTCCAGCTCCCGGAGGTGGGAGCCTCCCCCACCGATGAGGAAGGCGGCCACACTCGGGTGCACCTGTACAAGAATGGCGGGAGCAGTGGTCTGCTCCGCCAGCTCCCTAATGTCGTGGCAGGCCTTCATGCTCACCGTTTCTTCCGATGCCACCCTCCCCTTACCCTCACAGTACGGGCAGGGACGCTCCAGCAGGCTGCTCAGGCTCGGCCTCACCTTCTTCCTGGTCAATTCCACAAGCCCCAGCTGGGTCAGCCCCAGGACGTACGCTCTGGTCTTGTCCTTTTTCAGTTCCTCCTCGAGCCGCCTCAAAATCTCCCCCCGGTGCTCCGCCCGCTCCATGTCGATAAAGTCAATGATGATGATCCCCCCAAGGTTCCGGAGACGGATCTGCCGGACGATTTCCTGTACCGCCTCAAGGTTGGTGCGGAAAACGGTCTCGGAAAAGTTTTTGCTCCCCACGTACTTGCCGGTGTTGACGTCAATCACCGTCAATGCCTCCGCCTCATCGATCACCAGGTACCCGCCGCTGCGCAGCCAGACCTTGCGGCGGAGGGCGCGGTCGATCTCCTGATCAAGGCCGTATTCCTCCCAGACATCCGTCTCGGCCAGCCGCACCTTGCCGCGCAGGTGCGGCCCCAGTGCCATGAGAAGCTCCATGATCTTCTCGTAGGTCTCGGGATCGTTGACAATAAGGCGATCCACATCTTCCCCGAACAGGTCGCGCAGCACCCACGAAACAAGCTCCAGTTCCCGGTGGATCAGGGCCGGTGCGGAACTGCGGGCGGCTTTTTCCTGAATCCCTTTCCACAGCTCGTAGAGGGCCAGAACGTCCGCCTGCAGCTCCTCCTTGCTGACCCCCTCGGCGACGGTGCGCACGATCAATCCCCGGCCGGGTATGCGCACCTCCTCGGCCAGGCTTTTCAAGCGTTCCCGCTCCTTTTCCGAACCGATCCGCCTGGAAACCCCGACGCAGTCATAATCTGGCAGGAAAACCACATACCGCCCCGGCAGGGTTAACTGGGTCGTCACCCGGGCACCCTTGGTGCCGAACGGCTCCTTCACCACCTGGACCAGGATCTCTTCACCCTCCCGGATCCGGTTCTGGATGGGTAGGGAAACTTCCCGCTTCACCGGGCCCCAGTCGGCCGGTTCCGGGGTGGTGTGAACATCTTCCACGTAAAGAAAGGCATTGCGCTCCAAACCGATGTTAACGAATGCGGCCTGCATCCCCGGCAGTACATTTTCGATCCTGCCCAGGTAGATATTGCCCGCCAGGCGTTTCTGAAAGGAACGCTCCAGGTATACTTCCACCAGCCTCCGGTCCTCAAGAACCGCGGCCTTGGTTTCCTCCCTTGTAACCCGTATCAGTATTTCTTTTAGCATCTGTATTTTTACCTCGCAAATCTATTCTTCCCACAGACCTCTCGTTTCCCCTAATGGGGTGACCAGCTGACCCCCCCGGAGCCGGTAGAGGCCGACCCGGGTTACCATGGCGGGAAGCGGGGGTTCGGCCTCCCCCAGCTTCTCCCAGAGGGCCTCCAGGACGAGCCGCAGGGGGACTTCCCCCTCACCAACCTTCACCAGCAGATCAAGCACACCGCCTTGCGGCCGCTGCACGATACGGTCCTCCAGAATGCCCCGCTTCACATCAAAGACCTTCCCGTCTTTTTGGCGCTTTCTTAACCAGGGTTCGGCGCTTTCTCTCAAATCTTTCAACAGGCGCAGCCGGCCATCCGGCACTGCCTGCGGCGGCAGGGCCACCCGGTACCAGGCGCAGTCGATCACCCTGCTGAGGCCGGAAGCAAAGGGGGGAAGGGCAGCCATCCCCTTCGCCACCAGACCCTGCGGGAGCTGCCGGCCCAGCCGGTCCAGGCTTTGCTTAAGAGGCACAGCCTGCTCCAGCTCCAGGTCGAAATACTCGTTCAGGCCCGCCACACCGACACCCAGCGAAGGGCCGAAAGAAACCTTCGGGTGAGGGTTAAAGCCCTCCGTGTAAGCGAGGGGGAGGCCGGAGCGCCGCAACGCCCGGTTCAAGGCCCGCAGGACTTCCAGGTGCGAAAGAAACCTGGCAAGATCGATTTTAGCATAGGCAATGCGGTACTTCGGCATCGCTTTTCATCCTCTCCCCTGTATGGGGCTTCTCAGTCCCGCTCCCCGATAAACTTATATATGCACAACAATTCCGGGGACCCGCATGCCGGGTTACGGCCGCTCCTCCGTAAACTTTCGTTCCCCGTCGCCTCCCACCAGGCGAGGGGACACACCCAGCCCCGGGCAGATCCCGCACCCTGTACAGCCGGCAAAGCGGCAGTCGGGAGTGGTCTCACCGGCCAGGGCTTTTCTGTGCTCCCTGATCAGGAACCTCCTGTCAACACCGCTGTCGATGATCTCCCAGGGAAGAACTTCATCGTAGTCCAGCCGGCGCCCGGCATAAAACTGTGGATCAAGCCCTGCCGCCTTAAAGCTCTCCTCCCACAGTGAAAACTTAAAGTGCTCCGTCCAGCCGTCAAACCTGCAGCCCCGGCGCCACGCCTCCTCCAAAACCCCGGCCAGACGGCGGTCTCCCCGGGCGAAAACCGCCTCGATGAAGCTGGTCTCTATGTTATGCCAGTGGTATTCCGCTCCACTCCGCCTGACGAGATTGGCCGTGAACCTGTGCCTTGCCTCCAGGGTTTCCCGGGGCACCTGCCCCTCCCACTGGAAAGGGGTATGGGCCTTCGGCACAAAGGAAGCGGCGCTTACCGTCAGCCGCACCTTTTTCTTTCCTTTGAAAACATCCCTGCCGGCCTGCCTCACCTTGCGAACCAGGTCGGCGATTCCTTCCAGGTCGGCCTGCTCTTCCGTAGGAAGCCCGATCATGAAATAAAGCTTGAGTGCCGTCCAGCCTGCTTCAAAAGCGGCCCGTGCCGCCTCCAAAAGGTCGGCCTCGGTGACCCCCTTGTTGATCACGTCCCGCAGCCGCTGGGTTCCTGCCTCCGGCGCAAAAGTCAGGCTGGTCCTGTGCACCCCGGGCAGGTTCCCTGCCACTCTAACGCTGAAAGAGTCCACCCGGAGGGAGGGAAGGGAAATACCCGTCCTGGTAACGCTGCACCGGTCCCGCAGGGAGGGGAGCAGTTCATCCAGCCCCTCGTAATCGAGGCTGCTCAGGGATACCAGGGATATTTCGTCATAACCGGTGCTTTTCACGATTTCACCGGCCTGGTGCTGCAGGACTTGGGGATCCCTTTCCCGGACAGGTCGGTAGATAATCCCAGCCTGGCAGAAGCGGCAGCCGCGGGTGCAGCCCCGGAACACCTCCACCATTCCCCGCTCGTGCACCGCCTCCGCCAGGGGGACAATGGGAGCCTCCGGGAAATAGGCGTCGTTTAAGTCTTTTAAGAGGCGGCGCTGCACCCTCTCCGGGGCACCGGCCTTAACAGGAAAAACCCTCCTGACCCTGCCTTTCTCCGTGTACTCGACCTCATACCAGCCGGGGATGTAAACCCCCGGAATCTCACCAAGCCTCTCAAGCAGGGCAGGGCGTTCAGGGCGCCCCTCCCTTTCCTTGACCTGCTTGATAGCCTGCAGGACTTCCAGCAGGCTTTCTTCCCCCTCCCCGATCACAAAGGCGTCGAAAAAGGGAGCAAGGGGTTCCGGGTTGTAAACCGCCGGCCCGCCACCGATCACCAGTGGGTGGGTATCCGCACGCTCGCGGGCCCGCAGGGGAATACCGGCCAGATCAAGCATGTTTAAGATATTGGTGAAGGTCAACTCGTAGGGCAGGGTGAACCCCAGCACATCAAAGTCGGCAAGCGGCCGGCGTGATTCCAGGCTGAACAGCGGAAGCCCGCGCCTCCGGAGTTCCGCCTCCATGTCCGCTGCAGGGGCAAAAACCCGCTCCATCAGGTAATCGGCTTCCCGGTTGACCAGGCCGTACAGGATCTGCAGGCCGAGGTGGGACATCCCCACCTCGTACAGGTCGGGAAAGGCGAAGACCATTTTTACTGCAACCCTGTCCCAGTTCTTCTTTACCGAGTTCCATTCGGTACCCAGGTAGCGGGCGGGTTTTTGTACCCGGGACAGGATCTCTTCAAACAGCGCTTTTTCCAAGCCGCATGCCTCCCCTTTCACTACCGCTATTTTACCGTTCCACCTTTTGTAGAAAAATATCTACAAGGCTTCCTGCTTCATCCACCGGCACCGGCTGAGGCCTGCAACCTCCGGTGTCCACAGGCGTGAATTCCCGCGGAACTCGCGGTACATTTTTATT
>CADDZD010000017.1 GCA_902812385.1 Clostridia bacterium
G
Source organism: Clostridia bacterium (assembly GCA_902812385.1). Taxonomy (GTDB): domain Bacteria; phylum Bacillota; class DSM-12270; order Thermacetogeniales; family Thermacetogeniaceae; genus DULK01. The sequence goes on from CADDZD010000017.1 coordinate 2, forward strand.
AGGTTTCATTACTATGACACCGGTATCCGTCTTGCCGGCCATTTCCAGTACTTCCCGCACATCATTGGTCTCCACCGGATTGAAGGGAAGCTGCACGGTTTCGACCTCACCGGTTTTCATCAACTCGATGAGAAAGCTTTTGATGTGACCGGTGACACCGATATACCTGATCAGTCCGTTCTTCCGTGCTTCCTTTAACGCGGCCAGGGCTCCGTCCTTACCGAGCACCCGTTGCAGGGACTCTTTGTCCTTTACATTGTGCATCTGGTAAAGATCGATGTAGTCCAGGCCCATAGTCTCCAGGCTTTTCTTTATGTCTGCGGCCATCTCTTCCTTGGTCCTGGCCATTGATTTGGTGGCGATAAAGACCCCATCCCTTCTCTTTCTTAAGGCCGCACCCAGTTTCTCCTCACTGTCCGTATACCCCCTGGCTGTATCAAAAAAATTGATACCCAGGTCAAGCGCCTTGTTGATTACAGCACCGGCTTCCTCGAGGGAAATCCGCTGAATGGGTATCCCGCCGAATCCGATCTCCGAAACCTTTGACCCGGTCCTGCCAAGCGTTCTGTACCTCATAATTCTCCTCCCGATCCAAGTACTTAGAATTCCTAAAGAAGCTGCAATTAAAACAACTTTGCTAAGATAACCCTCACAGAAATTATAGCAAAGATTTATTACAACCGGGCGTGAACGCTTTCTCTTCAGAAAAAATGCCGCACCCGGCAAAGTGCAGCAGTAGGTTTGCCCCGCTCTGTACGGCTATACCGGCTATATCAGATATTGTTTCTGACAAACTCCCGGATCTCTTCAAGCATTGTGCTCGCATTGCTACGGTGCAAGCAGAGCATCGGTGATCTCGTCGAGCACCTGGTCCCCCATCGCCCTCAGGACAATCTCGTTGCCCTGCAGGATTCTCGGCAGGCTTGTCTTTATGTGTCCGCCGGCCGGCCGGCGCCTTTTTACAACCTTATCGTACAGTTGATCATACCTGTATATATTGAACCTTTCAATCCCGGTCCGCTCGGCGGCCCTCTCCAGCAAGGCGATCACCAGATCCTGATAGGAGGCGTTGTAAGGAAGGCCGAGCAGTTCGATGGCCAGCGGCACCAGCTTCTCCAGGATTATTCTTCTCCTGGGCACACTCCCGGGCAGGCCCAGCCTGTCAGCCAGTTCTTTAAACCTGCCTTCCTCAATCCTTAACAGCATTGCAAAAAAATAATCCTCGTCGTAATCGACCTCAATGCAGTACCTGCTTCCTTTGTAACCTTTCAATAACCTTAAGGCATCGTAATAACCCAACCGGATGTTCTTTTTTGCCTTTTCCCCCGAAAAATCAAGGATAGCACCCAGGCTTTCGCCCGGTTTAATGACGGTGATGTCGATGCCCTCATCCCTTTTCCACTTTGGCAGGCCCTTTCTGGTCAGCCTGACGGCGATAATCTTCTTAAACCCCTTCCCGGTCAAGAGACTGATGGGCAGGTTGTCATAAACCCCTCCGTCCAGGAACACCCGGCCATCCACCCTCTGTCTTCTGAACACGGGAAGACTGGCGCTGGCAAGCAGGTAGTCGACCATTTTACCCTCCGGGATATCCTCTAGGTAAAGGCGTAAAGGGTTAAAATCGGGAAGGGAGATGGTCATCAGGCCAAAAATAATTCCCGACCGCCGGATCCTTCTCTCGTCCAGACACCGGTCGAGCAGCCGGCGCAAAGGAGTTACGTCCATTCCGCCTTCGCGAAAGAGGGTCTTGACTGCATGCAGCAGGCTTACGGTATCTCCCGGCGCCACCTCTTCGTCCAGTTTGACAACCTGCGAAGGGGTTAACCCACTCCAGAGTTCAATAGCTCTCTCCAGATCACCCTGGACCATCATCGCCCCGTTAATGGCGCCGACTGAAGTCCCGGCAACCCCGGAATACTCTACCCCGAGTTCCTTCAAAGCCTTCCAAACGCCAACCTGATATGCCCCTCTGGCACCCCCTCCTTCAAGAACGATGCCATACATACAGTTCCCCCCAAAAAACTCTTTTTTTGTATTATAAACCTGGTACGGCCGGGGATATCCTCATATTTATACCAGCGGAGCATACCTCTCCGCCACCTTTTCCGCCGCCTTGATCCCGTCAACCGCCGCAGAGATGATCCCTCCGGCGTAGCCGGCTCCCTCCCCGATGGGGTAGAGCCCATCCACGTTTGACACGTAATTATCATCCCGGTTGATCCGGACGGGAGACGAACTCCTGGTCTCCACACCGGTCATGACCGCCTCCGGCATGGCAAAACCGTGAATTTTGGTCTCAAAGTGCCCAAGGGCCTCCCTGATCGTCTCCACAATGTAGAAGGGCAGGCAATTCTTTAATTCCACAAAAGTAACCCCGGGCCGGTAGGTGGGCGTCACCGAACCGAACCGGGTGCTCGGGCGATCTGCCAGGAAATCACCGACGAGCTGCACCGGGGCGTAATAATTCGCACCGGCCATTCTATAGGCCAGCCTCTCCCACCGGCGCTGGAACTCGATCCCGGCCATGGGGTGGTCGCTCCCGTAGTCCCCCGGCGCGACCCCTACCAGGAAGGCGCTGTTGGCGTTCACCCCGTCACGCCGGTATTCGCTCATGCCGTTGGTTACAACGCCTCCGGCTTCCGAAACCGCAGCAATCACATACCCCCCGGGGCACATGCAGAAGGTGTAGGCTGACCTGCCGCTAGGGGAGTGGTAGGCCAGCTTGTAATCCGCCGCCCCCAACCTCGGATCACCGGCGAAATCCCCGTACTGGGCGGCATCGATCAAGGCCTGCGGGTGCTCGATCCGCACCCCAATCGAAAAGGGTTTCTGGGTCATCAGTACGCCTCGGCGGTGAAGCATGGCAAAGGTGTCCCTGGCGCTGTGGCCGATGCCCAGCAACACCACCTCACACGGAATAAACTCGCTTCCATTGACCACCACCGCCGTAACCCTGTTATCCCTGATCTCAAGGTCCGTGACTTTTGATTTAAACCTTACCTCTCCCCCCTTGGCGATGATCGACCGTCTGATATTCTTGATGACGGTCCCCAGCAGATCCGTCCCCACATGGGGTTTGTTTAAAACAAGGATCTCCCGGGGAGCGCCCGCACTGACAAACTCCTCGAGCACCTTCCGGCACCTGTTGTCCTTGATCAAAGTGGTCAGCTTACCGTCTGAAAAGGTCCCGGCACCCCCCTCCCCGAACTGGACATTGCTTTCCTCATCGAGGGAACCGCCGTCCCAGAACCTCTGCACCTTGTCCCGCCTGTTGTCGACATCTTCTCCCCTTTCCAGGAGCAGCGGCCGGTAACCCATCTGGGAGAGAATCAGGCCCGCAAACAGGCCGGAGGGCCCTGTTCCGACAATCACCGGGCGGTGTGCCAGCTTTTCCCTACCCGGCCGGACGTAGCGGTATTCCAGATCGGGGGAGACGGTTACAGACCGGTCATGACACCTGGCAAGAACCCTTCCCTCGTTCCTGACGGAGACGTCAACGGTATAAACGAAGTAGATGTCGCTCCTCCTGGCGTCGATGGACTTTCTATATATGTGAAAGTCTATGATTTCTTTTTCTTTTATTTCCAACCTTGCGGCGATCTTTTTCCCAAGAGCCTTTTCGCTTTCATCTAATCCCAGCCTGATACCCGTAACCCTCAACAACCGGCATCCACCCCCTGGGTAGGTTTCGCTCCGCCGCCGGCAGCTTAACACCAGATTCCAGATCTCCTCGCCGGTTACTATCCCGGTCAGCTTTAATTTACCCGCTTTTCAACCGGAATGCAAATTCCTGCCCTGGAATCTACACTTCGAGGCAATTTACAGGACCGTTAGCGGTATGGTCTATCACCGGGTAGGAACCCAGGACTTTGAGATTTACAGTCTTTGCCGCCACACGCTCAAGGGCCTTCCTGACCTCGGGATCATCCTGGCTTGCAGTGAAGTCAACAAAGAACAGGTAATCGCCGAGACGCTTTTTGGCCGGCCTGGATTCGATACGGGTAAGGTTGATCCTCCGCCGGGCAAACTCGCGCAGGATGGCATAAAGCGCTCCCGGCCGGTCGTGCACTCCGAAAATGATGGATGTCTTGCAGCTGGATCCAACCCGGCAGGCAAGCTGTTCCTTCCCGATGATCCAGAAGCGGGTGACGTTACCGGGACAGTCGTTGGCAACGGGAACAAGAATATCCAACCCATACTCGCCGGCGGACCTGGCGCAGCCGAGAGCGGCCCAGGGACGGCTGCTTGCCGCCACCCGGGAGGCCGCCGCGGCGGTGCTCGGGGACTCTTCCTGTGCTACGCCGGGAAGGTGACGGCTCAGGAATTCGCGGCATTGGGCAAGGGCCTGGGGGTGTGAGATCACCCTCTCCACCTTTTCAAGTTTTACCCCAGGACGGGCCATCAGACACTGGTGAACAGGCAGAATCACCTCACCCCGCACCGCCAGGTCAAAGCGGCTTGCCATCAGGTCGAGCACCACGCCGACAGCACCCTCGGTGGAGTTTTCCACCGGGACTACCCCTTCGTCAAAGGCCCCGTTATGCACTCCACTAAAAACAGCTTCTATAGAGGAACACTCAATCAATTCTCCATCCCGCCCGCTCAAATAAAGACAGGCGGCGTCCTCCGAAAATGTCCCTTTTGGCCCTAAATACCCGACCCGCCACACTATTATTCACCCCTCGAAAATTCCCGGCCCACCGCAGCGGCGACCGTCCCCAACTGCTTGGTCAGGGAGTCGAATTCCTCAGGGGTCAACGATTGGGGCCCGTCACTCAGGGCTCTGGCGGGGTCTGGATGAACCTCGATGATCAAGCCATCCGCCCCCACCGCAACCGCCGCCCGGGAAACCGGGGCCACCAGGCGGCGGTTTCCGGTGGCGTGGCTGGGATCCACGATGACCGGGAGGTGGCTGAGCTCTTTCACGAGGGGCACCGCGCTGAGATCAAGGGTGTTGCGCGTGGCGTTTTCGAAGGTTCTTATTCCCCGCTCGCAGAGAACCACATTTTCATTACCCTCGGATACGATATACTCGGCGGCCATCAGCCATTCCTCAACGGTGGCCGACAAGCCGCGCTTTAATAAAACAGGTTTGGCGGAGCGTCCCACCATCCGCAGCAGGCTGAAGTTCTGCATGTTCCTGGCCCCTACCTGGACCATATCCACATATTCCATGGCCAGTTCCAGGCTGGCTTCATCCACCACCTCGGTTACCGTCGCCAGTCCGGTTTCGGCTGAGGCTTCCGCCAGCAATTTTAAACCCTCCACCTGCAACCCCTGAAAGCTGTAAGGGGAGGTTCTGGGCTTAAAGGCACCTCCACGCAGCATCCTGGCCCCCGCCCGGCGAACGCTGCGGGCGGTGTTCAGCAGCTGTTCCCTGCTTTCCACGGCACAGGGACCTGCGATAACCACCAGTTCCCTGCCTCCGATTACGACGTCCTTTACCTTTACCAAAGTGTTTTCCCCTTTGGCCTCCCTGCTCACCAGTTTGTAAGGCTTCATGATCGGGACCACCCTCTCCACCCCGGGCATGGCCTCTAACCCAAGGGAATCGATCACCTGGCGATCCCCCACAGCGCCGATCACCAGGCGCTTGACGCCGCGGATCATGTGAATTTCAAAACCGTTCTGCTCCAGCCTCTCCTTTACAGCTGCGATGTGTTCCGGCCCCGCAGACAGATTCATGACCACTACCATTATCTCTCCCCCTTGTTTTGGAAATATAAAAGCCTGCCGCTCCCAGTAAGGGACGAAAGCGGCAGGCTCACGCGGTACCACCCCTGTTGACCGAAAGGTCCACTCTTTAAGGTACGGGAATGTTTATCAAGGTATTAACGGAAATCCTATAAAAAAAGCTTTTCATCCCTTAAGGGACGAAAAGCTCAGACTTTCCGCGTTACCACCCCGGTTGGCCCGTTCTTGCGAACGGCGCCCTCTCTGCACGAGTACGGGAATAAACATTCCGATACCCTTCCCGTGTAACGTCGGGATCACGGCCCAACCTACTTGCCGCAAACGGCGGTTTCAGCCGGCATCTCCGGAGCGAACTTCAGCAGGGCATATCCTGGGAGTGCTTTCAGTCGCCGGCACCCCCTCCCTGAAGGACTGTTTCCGGCCTACTTTTCTCCTTCATAAACTTTCTAAATATAATTTTCCAATAGTATAAACTGGTCTAGCCTAAATTGCAATCCCCTCTCATGTTTTTTTGAATTAGGAAAGTTTACCACCTTCCAGGTAGTAATCAACCCCTGTCAAACAGGTACTTCCTGTTACCTTTTAGAACAGGTAAAGGCGGTCTCCGGCGTCCCCCAAACCGGGAACAATGTAGGCCTTTTCGTTCAATTTCGGGTCGATGACAGCAGTAACGATGCCGACCTCGGGGAATTTCCCGTGAACCTGATTGATCCCCTGTTTAACGGCAACGGCGCAGATAAGTTTGATCTGTCCCGGGGCATAGCCTTTGTTCACAATGATCTCCAAGGCTTTGGTGCTGCTGTTGCCGGTTGCCAGCATGGGGTCAAGGACGAAAACCCTGTCAAAATCGGAGGGTTGTCCCGGCACGCTGTCCAGGTAGGGCCGCGCCTCCAGGGTGACGTGATCCCGGGATATACCGATGTGGGCTACCCTCGCCCCCGGCAGTACGTCAAGAAAGCTGTCCAGGAAGCCAAGCCCTGCCCGCAGGATGGGAACCAGGAGTATCCGGCTGTCCACCACATAGGGACACTTTGCTTCCACATCCAAAGGGGTGATCACCGTATCCATTTCCGTCTGCAGATCCTTTGTAGTCTCAACGGCCAGAAGCACCCCCAGCTTGTACATTGCCTGCCTGAATTCCTCCACTCTGGTGTCCCTGTTGCGAAGGGCCCGCAAGCAGTTCCCCGCCAGTGGATGCTGAAGAACAGTAACCGACTTCATTTTTCCACCATCCTCTTGTGGTTCCGAAAATCGCACATTCCTTACTATCTTCGCCAGTGAACGACATTATCCTCCGTGCCCCGGTAACTTTTAAATCCTTCCGCTTCTGGCGCTCCAGGTTAGCAACCGCCATCTATAATACGACAATTAAAATAAACAGCCAAGCAATTTTTTATGTTAGAATTGTGTTCATAGGAGGAGGAAGCTCATGCAGTTAAAGGCGGTAATCTTTGATCTGGACGGAACAATCATCGATTCGCTTCCTTTAATCAAGTTAACCTTTGAAAAGGTATTTGAAGATTTCGGCATACCATGGGGAAATGGCGAGGTTTTAAAGACCGTCGGCTTGCCCTTAAGAGATGTCGCCGCTTCATACGCCCCCGGCAGGGTCGAGGAATTCCTGGCCGCCTATGTGAAAATTCAAAACAAATACCAGGAAAAGCTTCTCAAGGCATATCCCGGTGCTGCAGAAACCCTCGAAACCCTGCAGAAAAGAGGCTACCGGCTCGCCCTTGCCACCTCGAAGCGAAGGCCCGCAACCATCGCCGGGCTCGCCCTTACAGGACTCGACAGATACCTGGAAGCCGTTGTCACCGTTGAAGATGTGCCCAGGCCGAAGCCGAACCCCGATACGCTTTTCAAAACCCTGGAGCTGTTGAAAATGGAACCAGCCGAAGCCGTTTACGTCGGCGACAGCTGGTATGACATCTTGACAGGGAAAAACGCCGGAGTACCCACCATCGGAGTGACCTGGGGGATGGCCACGAGAGAAGAGCTCTCGGCCCACACCCCTGATTTTATCGTAGATACGTGGGAAGAACTGTTGAGTCTGCTTGACCGGTAAGAACAATCGGTTCTGTTGAGTCGCCGGAATGTGATAAAAAGTGATTATTTTTAGCAATTGTTATCTACTCAAGTCACTCATCAGTTCCCGCTATCATTAAAGATAACAGGGTTACGGTATCCCTTATCAGATTATCTATAACCACGTATTCATTTGGTTGATGAGCAGTTTCTTCAATGGTAGACCACACAACGGCAGGTATTCCTACTGACCGCATAATTGCAGCACAGGTACCGCCTCCGATTCCTCCTACCCGGGCAGATATTCCTAGCTTCTCTAAGACTCTAACAAGTTTCTTGACGATGGATGCATCGACCGGCGTGGGAGCTGTTGCGTCCTGCCTCTGGAGGATTTCGTATTCGATCTTGACACCATATTCATATTCATTTTTACTCAAAAGCCGTTCGATATGTTCGAGAATTTGACTCAGTCCCAGTGATGGTAGAACCCTGAAATCCACCACAAATGCGTCCTCACCAGGGATTACGTTAGGGCTTCCTACGTTACTGAACTTCTGAGTAAGTTCAAAGGTTGAAAAAGGAGGATTAAACAAGGTGTCCCGCTCACAGTATTTTTCCCGAAGCGACTTTATCATTTCAACCGCTAGTAACGAACCGATCCACCCAGCATTGACCCCTGCTTGCGGATTCGAAGCGTGGCACTCTTTTCCTTTAACATTGAACTTGCACCAGAGGATTGATTTCTCTGCTATTTCCAGAAAGCCCCCGTCCGGTGTGCCGGAATCTGGGACCAAAGCTTCATCCCCCAGCTTAAAAACTCCCTCTCTGGCGAGATGCTTTAGCCCCTTATCGCTGCCAGCCTCTTCATCGCTGACAAAGAGAAGCCCCACCTCCCTTCCCGGCACTAGCCCAAGATGCTTTAGGATTTTTGCAGCATAAGTGATACAGGCAACCGCCTGCCCGTTATCCTCCACGCCGCGCCCGTAAATCCGGTTCCCCTTAACAACCGGTGTGAAAGGGTCGCTTGTCCAGTGGCCTTTATCCCCAGCAGCAACCGTATCCAGATGTGCCACCAACCAAAGTGTTCCCGACGAATCTTTTCGTCCGGGAATGTGTGAAATGAGATTGAGCCGCTTTCCCTCCGGAACTGTTTCATCGGGCACCTCCCTGATCTCCACGGGTATTCCCTGCTTTTCCAGATAATCCGCCAGCCAAACTGCCCTCTTGTACTCCCCTGTTCCTCCGAAAGATGGATTAACAGCAGGTATTGAGCAAAAATCCACAAGAAATCTTACAATTTCACACCGAAACTTTTCCACTGCCTCAACTATTTCTTGCAGATCCATGGTTAATTCTCCTCAGAATAAATTTATCTTCCCAACATCATTATTTTCCCAAAGCTCTAGCTGGATGAAGCAGCTTTCCCTCAGCAGCAACTCCTGATCCAACCATACCATCGAATTCAGACAGATACTGACGGCATCCCCCTGGGCAACCTTGTAATAGGGTCCTTGGTAGCCGATCCCCTACTCGGTTGCGCCCCATACCCGTTCGTCCTCGGTACAGAGCCCGGTTAATTGCGCTCCCGGGCTGAACCCATAGCAAAGATCGTCAATGATGACACGCCCGGCTCTCCTCAGTTCAAGCTCAAAGATTTCAGGCATTCCTGGCAACATCCCAATCACCAGGATTCATCCCGCTATCGCCTTGGCAATGCGGTTTATGGTTTTGTCAACCTCTTCTTGAAAGGCCTTTTCGTCGTACATGCACAACATCATATACTCCTCAATATGCTTCTTTTCCTCCAGGAAAATGGATGGAATACTCTCTTCCCCCAAAGCATCTACCAGCATCAGGTATGCTTCTAAAAGTCGAAGAGGCCCGTAAACCGGCGGTTCTTCCAAACAACCCCGGGCACTTGTAATGATGAAACAAAAAACATCTATAAGCCTCTGCTTGTTCATGACTGTATCACCCGTTTACCCATACCTTTCCCAACTCATTACCTCCTGCACACTTCTACGCTTGGGAGCCTGGGGTACCCTTTCAGGATAGCCTACGGAGACGATCAATTGGGGAACAAGCTGCGGAGGTAACCTCAATATTTCCTGAATTGCCCCTTGATTGAAGGATCTGATCACACATGTCCCAAGACCCAGCTCACAAGCCATCAAGTTAATATTTTGCGCAGCAAAGGCCGCATCCATCAAGCTTAAAACATCTCGTCCCAACCGACCTCCTTTCCGCTCACATAAAGCCAGGTCGGTGCAGATAACCAGTAACGCCGGCGGCATCCCGGTCAACCCCGGCGCAAAGGGCTTGATCTTGGCCTTTTGTTCCTCACAGCTGACAGCTATAAAATGCCATGGCTGAATGTTACTTCCGCTTGGTGCCCATATTGCAGCCTCAACCAATTTAATCAACAGATTATTATCAACCGGCTCATCACGAAAAGACCTGATACTACGTCTCTTAAAAATGGCTTCCCATACTTCCATCTCTATCATTCCTTTGCAACCAGCAATAGTTTTAACTCAGGCAAAAAGGTTGCATCGCACAAAGTGATCAGGTCCAACCTGAACCATCACAGGGTCCTTCTCGAAACATTCAGGTTTCGCCAGCGGGCAGCGGGTGTTGAAACTGCACCCTGGGGGAACATTGACAGGGCTTGGTATTTCACCCTGAGACTTGATCTTCTTAGGTTTAAGCTCTTCTTCCTCCTTGGTCACAACAGGTATCGATGACAGGAGCATTTGTGTGTAAGGATGCTGCGGAGACTGGAAAAATATCTCTGTAGGAGCCATTTCCGCTATCTTTCCCAGATACATGATCACTACCCGGGTTGCCACATTTCGCATCAGGCTTAAATCGTGCGTTATAAACAGATACGACAGGTTAAACTCTTTCTGCAGCTTTATCAGCATATTGATTATTTTTGCTTGAACTGAAACATCAAGGGAAGAGGTCGGTTCATCAAGAATCATGAAAGATGGGTTGGTGGCAAGTGCTCTGGCTATAGCCACCATCTGCCTTTCCCCACCCCCAATCATCCGGGGGTATTTATAGAGATAACTCTCCGGAAGTTCCACCGATTCTAACAGTTGTACGATTCTTTCTCTCATCTCTCGGCCTTTTGCAAGACCATGCACTTTTAGTGGCAGTTCGATAATCTTGTAAATGGTATGCTGGGGGTTTAATGATGTACCTGGATCCTGAAAAACGATCTGCATGTCTCGCTTTAGCTCAAGCGGCCTCTGTGAAGATGCGCAACTGATATCCTTACCCTTAAACAGGATGGTCCCACTTGTCACACTATACATCCCAATCACGCAGTAGGCGGTGGTGCTTTTCCCGGAACCCGACTCACCAACCAACCCTACCGTTTCTCCTTCACGCACCTCAAAATCAATACCGTCAATCGCTTTAACAAAAAGGGTTTTATCACCTTTATGAATGGGGAAATATTTCTTCAGTCCCTTTACCTCCAGAATTATCCTGTTTTCTGACACAGCAGCACCTTCTTCTTCTGAGATATAGACTTAATTGTATTTAAAACATGCCACCTTATGCCCATTTCCTACATCAACAAAATCAGGTTTCTCCTCCCGGCAGCGATCAGTGGCATAGGGGCAACGCGGTTCAAAACGACACCCCGGCGGTGGGTTCAAATAATCTGGGATTCTGCCAGCAATGCCTTCGGCAATACCCCCACCAGAAAGCTTCGGAACACATCCAAGCAACATCTCGGTATAAGGATGCAGGGGGTTGCAGAAAAGTTCTTCGTTGTTCGATACCTCCACCATATTCCCTGCATACATTACGTAAATGCGGTCAGCATTCTCCCTTGCTATACCAAGAGAATGCGTGATCAAAATCAGCGAATTGCCTCGTTTAGTAACCAACTCCCTTAACAGCGCCAGAATCTGGTCCTGGATGGTCACATCCAGATTGGTAGTCGGTTCATCGGCAATGATTAATGCCCTTTCAGTAGCCAGAGCCATCGCAATGCAGATCCTTTGTCTCATGCCTCCGCTCATCTGAAAAGGATAACTTCCCAAGATGCGCTCCGGATCTGGTAATTTTACCTCTTTCAGCGCATTTATCGACAACTGCCTGATCTTCTCCTTGTCAAGGTCCTGAACTCCTGAGTGGGATATTACTGCAGCCAACTGATCCCCAATGGTAAATACAGGGTTCAGGGATGCCATTGGATCTTGGAATATCATGGCAACACCTCTACCCCGCAATCTTTTGATCTCGCCCTCTTTCATTTTCAAAATATCTTTCTCTTCGAACAGAACCTCTCCTTTAGGTATATGCGCCTGGCTCGACAGAATCCGCAGGATAGTTTTCATAGTGGTGGTCTTCCCGCAGCCTGTTTCTCCTACAATGCTGACCTTTTCGCCCTTTCCCACCGAAAAATTTACACCGTTCAACACCTTCATATAGCCGCCATATACCCTGAACCACACATAAAGGTCCTGTATCTTAACCAAATCGCCCAAATGAGATCACTCCTCAGTAGATAGCATATCTTTAACTCCATCACCCAGCAGGTTGAAGGCTAAGACGATAATCATAATGGCAATGGCCGGGAATATAGAAATCCACCAGTAATCTGGCAGGTATTTCGCACCGTCTGAGACCATCGTTCCCAAAGCGGGAGTCGGTGGCTGCTCCCCTAAACCTACAAAGCTTAAGGATGCACCTGTCAGAATCACCCATCCCATATCGAGCATCATCTTGGTAAAAATGGGGGCAAGACAGTTGGGCAGGATTTCTCTGAAAATGATATGGAATCGGCTTTCCCCAATCAACTCCGCAGCTCGAACATAAACCTCGTTGCGAAGTGAAGATGCCATACCATATACAAGCCGTGCATACCAGGGCCACCAGGAAATGCAAACCGCCATCATGGAATTAAAGAGTGTCGGACGCATCACCGCGCACACGGCCAGGGCCAGAATCAACGGGGGAAGAGCAAGAAAAATATCGGTGATCCTCATCAAAATAGTTTCAATCAGCGAACCCTTCATATAACCTGCTATTAGACCAATTACTGTCCCTATAGGGACAACCATTACCAGTACCCCTACTCCCATGATCAAGGCACCACGAAAGGCAAAGATAATTCTGCTGAGAATGTCCCGTCCGAAGACATCGGTACCAAGCAAATGGTGCCAGCCGGGAGGGAGGTTCGCTTCTGCATAGTTGACAAATGCTCCAGCATGTTTCGGATAAGGAGCCACGATACGCGCGAAAACTGCACTTAAGATTATAAGTACGATGACCACCAAGCCCACTACCGACATCTTATTGCGAGAAAATTTATACCAGGCTTTTTTAGCATTCTCGACATATCTGTTGACAACACTGTAATCTGAGGCCTCCCGAGTCGTCATTTTCCATAATTACCTCCCTGCCAAACCGATTCTGGGATCAAGATAGGCAACAATAAAATCAATAATTATATTGATAGTAACGAAAATAACACCGAGCACCATAATTACACCGGCAATAGCATTCAGGTCTTTGTTCAACATGGCAGATATACCATAGCGTGAGAAGCCTGGATAATTGAAGATCAGCTCTACAAGAAATGCATTTCCAAACAATGCGGCAATATCAAGCGATGCAACCGATACCGTCGGTATCAAAGATGGCTTCAATAAATACTTCACAAAGATGAGACCTTCCGGGATGCCGTATGCCTTCTCCGCAGCAATGTAGTCTTTCCCCATATTATCCAGCATGCTCGACCTGGTGATCCGGGCCGCCTGCGCCATGCCACCCATCGCCAGGGCAATGGCTGGCAGCACCAGGTGCTTGAAGGCATCGACAAATGTGCCAAAGTTTCCAGTAATCAAGCTATCCACTGTATACATCCCTGTAATCATCGGTGGTGGCACTACTCCCGGACTCAGACGTCCCATAGTTGGAAATATTGGAATATTGTAACCGAAGATCAAGACAAAGATAATTGCCCAGACAAAGGCAGGAGATACAATCCCCAAATATGAAATGACGCGTATCAGACCGTCCAACCACGAATTAGTAAATTTAGCAGATATTATACCAAGGAAGATTCCTCCAAACACCAGGACAATTGCCGACAAAATAACAATCTCCAGTGTCGCAGGCAAAAATTCTTTGATATCTGTCGTCACCGACCGCCGTGTCACAAGGGACCTGCCCAAATCTCCATGTACAAGCCCATCAAGCCATAGAACATATTGGGTATACAACGGTTTATCCAGGTGCATCTCCTGTCGCAGTTTTTGCACCGCCCACTCAGGAGCACGGGGTCCCAATGCCAGCCTGGCCGGATCACCTGGGACAACCCTGCTGATAATAAAGATCAGGATCGATAACCCGAATAAAACGAAGATAGATAATCCGATGCGCTTTAACAGATTGATCCCCATTCATCCCACCCCTTTTTAAGGTAATAACAACAGATAAATAAACTAATCAGAGGGGGCCACCGGTTTTATGCCTCTGGCCCCCTTTACTCATTTTAGCCTACAATAAGGCCAATCGTTTCTCTGGATACACCTTCATATCGTGTACATACTGGTCGTAACCCATTGGTAGACAGCCTTTTTCTTTTTTCAGAGCCCGCTCTGCAGTCGGCCAGTAGACGTAATCTTTCTGGTAAGCCCGCTTTTCGGCCTGGTCAAAGAGCCAGATGGTGGGGCAAAGGTCGTATAACGCCTTTTGTACCTGAGCATACTTTTCAAAGCGCTGTTTTACATCCACCGTTGCCAGGGCGTCTTCGATCATGTTGTCGATGTTCTTGTCCTGTAACCACTCCATTTGTTCCCAGGTCCCGCAAGAGCTGGAATGGTATCTGGACATCAGAATTGAACCCGCTTCATTATAGTGTGGCGCAACAAAAACCAGGGAGGCATTAGGTGTAGTTTCGAGCTTCTGGGCATCTGCCATCATTGATCCGAACGGCTTTTTGGTGATGTTGATCTTGATCCCCAGTTCGGCAGCATTGGCCTGAATCAAAAGAGCCAGCTTCTCCTCCTCGGGAGCTTCAGCGCACCAACTGAGTGAAACCGGGTACTGGTCGAGCTTTCCATAGTACTTTGATTGCTTCAACTCTTCTTTCGCCTTGGCAAGATCTCTCTTAAAGGACGGGATTGTCGGATCATGACCAGGCAACACAGCCGGCACCGGGCCCTTACTGAGAGCAGAACCGGGGTAAATACTGGTTATAATGGCGTTATAGTCGATGCAATAAGCCAGAGCCCTTCTAAAATGTACATCATCGGTCGGTGCTTTCTTGGTATTCAGCATCAGGTTCAGGTTATGGCCGTTGAGGAAGGTGGCCACGTCAACCCCTTTAATCTTATCCATTGTTTTGTAGTTCTCCAGGGGTTGGAGCTCATCGGTGATTTCTAGCTCCCGGCGTCCCATTGCCGTTCTCACTGTAATCGGCTCAACCGAACCCGAAAGCTTAAAGAACTTGGGAGCATTGGGGTCCCAACCACCCCAGTAATCGCTGAACTTTTCCCAGAGCACATATTCTTCCATTTTTACTTCTTTAACCTTATAGGGGCCGCTGCCAGCATCATGAGTCAAAAGCCACTTTTTGCCGTAATCACCCATCTCGCCGTACTGGCCGTTCTTTTCGATATGGGCGAGCACTTCATCCTTATTGAGAATATAAAGTCTCACCAGGGACTGCAGGAAGGGACCGAACGGTTTCTTCAACTGGAATTCCACTGTGTACTTATCCAGAGCTTTAACTCCTGCCACATCCCTTGTAAACAGGTAGGCAAATCCCTCCCCGATTTTCAAAAGCCGGTTCATGCTGAATTCTACGTCTTCTGCAGTAACTTCATCACCGTTATGGAATTTGACACCCTGCCTTAAATAAAATTTGTAGGTTAAGCCGTTATCCAGGATATCCCATTTAGTGGCGAGGTGCGGCACCACGCTGCCATCTGGTTTAGGAAATACCAGAGTATCATAGGTATTTACCAGAGCAATCGAATCGCTAAACTTGCTTCCTACTCCTGGGTCGATAAAGACCGGCCAATCTTCGGTTATCCTGATGATGCTATCTTCAGATTTAACCTGTTTTGCCGCATTCTGCCCCTTACCACCGCAACCTACCAGGGTTACAAGCAAACCGACAACCAGCAACAACGCTACAGTTTTTCTCAACCTGGGCATAATAACCCCCCTCTAAGTATTTACTGCCTTACTTCAGGCGGTTCTCAATGGGAACATAGTCGAAATCAAAGCCGAATGCCCTCGGGCCGAGGATATCGATCCCTTTCTGGGTACGAAATACCGAACGGGCTTTCAGGCCGATCACCGCTACATGATCCCCAATCGCAAGTGTCGGGTTGGCGATCGGCTCACCGTTATCGGCATTCACCACAGTGATGATGTCAGGGCTGGTCACAATGACCTCATCATTCTTCCAGCATACATGGTTTTCGTTCTTAAACCAGATCTTTACCACATCGTTCGCATACTCACCCTCACCAGTAATCGTATGTGTTCCCCAGTAATAGCCGACTCTATCTTCCCACTCCTTTCCTGTTACTTTTCCTCTGACTAAAATCCATCCACCGAGTGTCTTTGTAACCTCTTGAACCGGATCTTTGCCTGCCTCGCGAGCTTCCCTGATCAGCTTGCCGACATTATAGCATTCTGTCAGTGTACCGGGGATAATGACTTTTTTCATCTCGCTGGCAGGCATCAGGAATCCGGCGTCACCGGTCAGGCCGTAGGCGGCGGTGCTGATCAGCTTTCCGATTCGCTCGGCCATGGCATAGTTGATTACATCTTTAATGATCGACACATTACCCCAGGCATCCACACTGGAAATTGGCCAGAGGGTCTTTTCGAATAAATATGGCGTTGTCTGCGGGATCTCCGGAATAGCCCGGCCTGTGTAATCCCCGTCAACGGTCGGAATACCGTTCACCAACCCTGCTGCCAGCGCGCTGGGTGTATTCGCCCCCCCTAACTCGATGGGAACAACTGCATCAATCTTTTTCCCGGTATAGAGAGAAAGCTCCATAATTGCCTTGGCAAGCGTATTCTTGTGATCATATAAGGGCTTTGTCAATCCAAAGCGTTTCATTTCTTCTAAAACTTCCGGAGTATGAGGAGCAATTGATCCCATTAAAAAGGGACAAACAGTTAAAGCATCGTCAGGCAACTCACTCACATCTATCCAACCGACCTCTTTGCCTTGCTCTAACTCGCTGAGCAGAGACTCTAATCCTCTTTCCGGAAGTCCACCTCCACCGGTGCCATAAAAAGTGCACCCTCTTATAAAATCCTCAGCATCCTGTCTCGTTTTTAAGATCTTGCGCGGCATTTTACTACATCCTCCTCCTTGAATGAATACACTTCGACATCGATTTCGATGTCAATTTTGGGTTGATAATTTCTCAATCGCCCTTTTTATATCCTATGTGCACTTTTTCAACGATCAGCGGGCGTTGTTGTGCATATGCATAGCCAATCACAAGACAAAAAAACGCCCAAGCGGCACCATCAAAAGAATGAAAACAGTGGTTTATCCTTGCATGCCCGGCACTCAAAATCACTGCCTTATTGCCATAGTATAAATAACTCAGCCTCATAATTGGTTCTGGAATGGTGCAGTCGGTGAATCTGTGTTGAGTGCCGGGGCACCTGCAAAGATAATCAGAACGTATTTACAGGGCAGACCACCACGCCGCCTCCGGCGGCACCAACAGAGTATGAAAATTACCCGACGGGTCTACCGGCGAGCGACCTATGGAAGGCCGGGTAACAGGACAGGCGAAGCGAGGATGACAGGTCGGGATGCGAGTACAGACACCTCTCGACTTGCGATGGAATGGATTTGCAGCGAGGCCAAACGCGGCGTTTGACAGAAGCAGTTCGCAACTTGTTACGCAGCATCCCAGAGCTGTCCCGAAGCGAGCCGTTGTCCTGTCCGGCCTGGAATCGGGAGTCGAGCGGTAGACCGGCGGGTGAACTTGATATATTTTCAGCGCAGAGGTTTTCTCAAACAAAAACTACTATCAAACAGTTATCCCCAGTTTTTTTCGGAGCTGGGCTAACAGCATAACCAGCTGGTAATTGAGCTTAAGAGGATGGGAAAAGGGGTCTTCCCCGAGCAGTTGTTGAATTTTCTTCTTCCTGTTAAGCAAGGTATTGCGATGAACATAAAGTTTATCAGCAACATTCCTAATGATATCATCTTCAAAAAGAAGAAGTTTAAAGGTTTCAAGTAAATCAGCCTCTTTTTCACAATCATACTTCTCTATGACGTTGATCACTTTGTCGATGTAATCATTTAGACTTTTATTTGTAAGCAGTTCAGGCAGATAATAATAAATTCCCAGGTCAGTCACATGGATACAGCGTGACTGGTTAAAAACAATTCGGGCAATACTAACCGTTTTCAATGCCTCAATAAAACTTTTATGAAGATCGGTTAACCTTGGGTACTGGTTTCCAAAAGTAATTATAAAATTAATGCTGTTATCCCTCTTCAAAAGTTCTTCTTCTATGCGCCTGCCAATCTTTTTCAAAGTTTTAACATGTTCCGTTTGATCCTTGTCAAGCGCAAAAATTACTATTAGAAGATTCCCTCTGGGAACAACAATACACTCAAATTTTGCTTCAGCCATTACAGCTTCAACAATCTTTATACTTTCATCCCGAAAACGCTTGACTTCTTTCTCCCGATACCTTTCACTCTTATTTCTTATGTATAAAGTTTCATAACTCTCAAATTCGATAATCATTACAACAGGAGGCACCGGAACCTTGAGATTAAAATTCTCCGCACGTGATAATGCCACATCCTCCCTTTTGATGCTACCTGACAACAGTTCATCTAAAAATTCCCGTCGGGCCTTTTCCTTTTCTTCCCGCTTTGCCATTTCCTGCATGAGCACCAGTTTAAGAGCCTGACATGCCTCATTCGCAGCTATATTCTCCATGGTAGACAATGTACGGTCCCAAAAAAGCAGCAACTTTCCCAGATATTTTCCGGCAGATGTCAGTTCTCGAATATCCACTCGGTAACGAGTTGTTTGAGGCAGGGCATGTATTTCTTCATTAGAGTTAAACAAACGGTTGCACAACTCCTGATTCCCCAGGATTTTATTGAGAAGTACATTCCCCTGGTTATTATAAGGACTCCTGGCTAAAACAGTGTTGTTGCTGTCAATTACCAGCAGTGGACATCTGAGAATATCGGCAATTCCATTGGCCAGTACCTTGAAACTTTTCCCCTGGAGGATTATCTGGTTCATCTTGGTCTGAACATTAAAAGCATA
Source organism: Clostridia bacterium (assembly GCA_902812385.1). Lineage (GTDB taxonomy): Bacteria > Bacillota > DSM-12270 > Thermacetogeniales > Thermacetogeniaceae > DULK01. Next base: position 19,030 of record CADDZD010000017.1, read on the forward strand.
TTCAATTTCTCTTTTTTGTTTATCGATAATTGCTTCAAGAACCGGTGTGATGATATCAACATAAGCCAGTTCGGCAGGCACCACTATCAAAGGCAACTTATAATAGTTGGCCGCATCTATTAATTCCTGAGAAACTTCTTTAAGAAAAACTCCTGTGTGGCATAAAATCAGGGCTGCGCAGTTGCACCGGGCAATCCTTTCAATAACCTGAACCTGGGCTTTGACGTTATCCTTGATGGAATAAAAGGCAGTGATCTGCAGCTCATTGCCTCGGTACCAGCGTGTTGCATCGGGAACTTCAATCACACTAACGCTGTTAATGATATTATCTAACCCACCAAAGCCGGCTATTACTCTTGCCACTTTAATGCCATTCAACTCGATGAGATCAAGAGCTTCTTTAACAGTTATTCCCACTGCCATATCACCCTTCCTCTCATACCCGCCAGCATATTCTCGTAAAACCACTCAGACCCTTCCATAGGTACGGGAGATCTTCCTTCCTTCAGATCTCATCAGTAGTCCTTACAACAAATCAACCCATTTACTTTTGGTTCTAATTTCGAAAGAGGGTTGGTTTTCCACGGGACAGAGTTGCGGGTCAAATCAGGTTTAAAAGACTATGTCCGGTTATTTTTGGTGTTTTTCAGAGATAACTAACTATCACTAATCAATTTCATTCATCCTTTTTTCGATTTCCCTGGCGGTCGGTGTGCCGGCAAGGCCCGCCAGGGATGTTTCTTTAAGAGAAGCAGGCATGGCATCACCTATTTCCTTCATGGCCTGAATCACCTCATCAAGAGGTATTTTGCTCTCGATCCCCGCCAGGGCCATATCGGCTGCCAGCAAAGCAACCCCCGCCCCGATTGCATTTCTTTTGACACAGGGTATCTCCACCAGGCCGGCAACCGGATCGCACACCAGCCCCAGGAAGTTTTTGAGAGCCAGTGCCCCTGCATTGGCCGCCTGGCGAGGCGTACCCCCTGCCATTTCCGCCGCTGCCACCGCAGCCATGCAGGAAGCAGAACCGCATTCGGCCTGGCAACCGCTCTTTGCACCGGCTGTACCGGCATGCTCGTCGATGACCATACCCACCCCCGCTGCCGTGAAAAGGGCACCGACCACTGCATCTTCCACAGCCCCAGTTTCCTCGGCTACCGTAGCCAGGACTGCAGGCAGGATTCCGCAGGAACCCGCCGTCGGTGCGGCCACTATTCTTCCCTGCGAAGCATTTACCACCGCCACTCCCATAGCCCTGGCCGCAGCCAAAACCGAACCATACCCGGACAGGGGTTTAGTCTTCTCTATGTAACGAGTTAGCAGGGCACCTTCTTCTCCAACAAGCCCGCTTAAAGACCTGTTACCCGGTTTTGTGCCGGCATCGAGGGATCCTTTCATAACCATCCAGTATTCCTTCATTTTATGCCAGATATCCTGCCGTTCTGTGCCCTGTAACCGCTCCTCACGCTCCAGAACCACCTGCCAGATGGGGCAGCCTCTCTGCTCTGCCGCTGCAACCAGTTCGCTTATGGTGATCTTCCTTCTCATCGCCGCACTTCCCCCGTTTAAATTCTAATAACAGCGGTTACATCCGGTAAACCGGAGATTGTTTCCAGCACTTCATCGGAAACCGCCCTATCCATTTCAATGACCATAAGTTTTTCTCCTTCCCGGTTGCTCCCGGTCAGTCTCATCTCAGCGATGTTGATCCCGTTGTTTCCAAGCACCCCGGCAACACGTCCGATTACCCCGGGTCTGTCAACATGCTCCACCATTAGAGTGGGGTTTTTGGCGCAAACAGACACTTCGTATTGGTTTATCCTGGTAATTAAGACGTTGCCGCCCCCAACCGAACTCCCCCGCAGAAAGACCCGTTTACCCGACACCCCGGTTAATTCGATATCCGCCGTGTTGGGATGAAACTCCTCGCCTTTGGCAATCCTGAAACGAATTTCCAATCCAAGTGTGGCTGCTATGTTCAGGGCATCTCTAATCCTGGAATCATAGCCGGACATACCCAGCAGACCGGCCACCAAAGCCCGGTCGGTTCCGTGGCCCTTGTAAGTCTTTGCAAAGGAGCCGTATAAGGTAATATCCGCCCGCCGGAAATCCTCTCCCAATACCGCTCTCGCAATGCTCCCGATCCTTACCGCGCCTGCAGTATGGGAGCTGGAAGGCCCAATCATCACAGGGCCGATAATTTCAAAGACACTTCTTGCTGGCAATTGACTCTTCACCTCCCACTACAACATCACTTACTCACATTCTTCCCTTGAGTACCTGGCCCTGGCACCCCCGATCAATTTGGGCCTTGTCCGGATCATGCTCAAATGCGCGAACCCGATGCTTTTTACCCTGCTCCTGACTACAACACCGACACTTTTTATGTGCATCCCGATGAAAACATCGCCGATATCCATCCCGGCGCTTGCTTTAATACTTTCTACAACCACAGGATTTTCAAATCTCTTCATTGCAGCCGCCGCAAGGCCGCCGCCACCCTTTGCATGAGGATAAACAGAAACGACTTCGAGTCCGTATTTATCGGCACATTCCTCTTCCACTACGAGGGCGCGGTTCAGGTGTTCGCAGCACTGAACGGCCAGATAAACCCGCTGCTCTTTTACCTGAGGCAAAATACCGTCCAGGATGGCGTTGGCGACATCTAAACTTGTGGCTGAACCGATGGGCCTACCAATAACCTCGCTGGTGCTCCCCCCTACGACCAGGATCTGACCGGGTTTCAGGTTGGCGGCTTGCAGCAAATCATGTAAAGCCGCTTTAGCCTGTTCTGTGACATCTTTAAGGTTCACATCACCGCCGATTACTGCGTTCTCACACATATTCCTTCCTCCTCCTGGGGCCTGTCAACTATAAAACAGTCTTAAAGCAATGCAATCTGCCCTGGAAATACGTTCTGGTTATCCTTGCAGGCGCAGCGACCTACGGAGGTTGTTACTCGCCCTTGACGAAGGAGCAGCTAACGGCAGCCGAACTGAGGCATGGATGCCGAAGTAGCCGACTCCGCTGCAAGGATGCAGCGTAGGAGGCGGTCGGCTGCCGTCTGCGACGAGTCTTAGGGCGAGTTCAACCGGAGTCCGGGAGCAAGCGCAAGGATAACCAGATTTCATCCTCTGCTGGTGCCGCCGGAGGCGGCGTGGTGGTCTGTCTTGCGTTCTTTGCAGTAAGGTGTGCCTGTTTCTCTTAAAAAGACATGGTTAATCAAATTCTTTACTGTTTCAGACTGCGACACCCGGGATATTGATAAAACAGTGCAAAAACCGGGAAGCTCCCACAAACCTGCCTTCATCAAAAAATCAAAAAAGTTTCAGAATAGAAAGGATGTGCGGCCATCACTTAATGTCTCTTAGACCCGAGATGGTTCGCTACATTTTACCGGAATTAAATGCAGTTTAGGGATGGCCGCTCTATGTTAAATTTGGGGAGGGAATCATTGTTGAACATAGCGATTCTCCGAGCAAGACGGCTACGTAGTCGGGTTACAGGACTTGTGGCACAACGCTGCCTAACCGGGCCGGGGAACCGGCTTATTCTTCCGTATCATTAGTTAGTGATTAATCTAACCAAGGAGTCACGGTCCAACCCGTTTATATAGGCGGACAGGTCTATTTTGTCAAGCGCCTGCCTGAGCGCCGTTTCCTGGAAGGGGAGATTGATCAGGCATTCCTCCAGGCCGGAGATGTCCTCTTTGCCGAAAAAATCGCCGTAGATCTTGCAGCCCGCGATTTTTCCGTCCCTGATGTCAAGCAGCACTTCCAGCTTGCCCCACTCGAAGCGCCCCGATTTCCGCAAACCGTATCCCGGTGAGGCTCCATAATTCCATTCCCAGGTGCCGTATTTCGTTCTCACCAGTTCCTCAACACGGGCGAGATCGCTCTCGGAGAGGTGGTGCTCCACGTTCTGGCCGCCCTCTGTCTGAAAGAGGGCTTTCACCAGGGCAGCCTTGAATTCCTCCATTTCCAGTGGGCGAGGCAAATGCTCTTTTATGTTGGTTACTCTGCTCCTCACGGAGGCGACCCCTTTTGCTACCAGTTTTTCCTGGCTGACATGCAGGGCGCGCACCAAATTGTTCATGTCGGTATCAAAGAGGAGCGTGCCGTGGTGCAGGACGGAGTCTCCGTGACGGTACTGGGCGTTGCCGGAAACCTTTTTGCCCGCTACCAGGATGTCGTTCCTTCCGGCAAATTCCGCCGCAACGCCAAGGGATCTGAGTGCGGCCACGATCGGCCTGGCAAAGCTTTCAAAGTCGTAATGCCCTGTCTTTTGTCCCCTGGCAATGAAGGTGAAGTTCAGGTTCCCCAGGTCGTGGTAGACGGCACCTCCCCCGGTCAGCCTCCTGACCACCGCGATCTTGTTTTCTTTGACGAATGTGTGGTTGATTTCGTCCCAGGTATTCTGGTTTCTCCCTACAATGATGGCCGGGCTGTTCTGCCAGAGCATGAAAAGGTCGTCTCCAGGGTCGAACTCTTTCAGCAAGTATTCCTCCAGGGCGAGGTTGAAATAGGGGTTAACGGATTCGTTGATGACTCGGATCACTGGAGCCCTCCTCTCAGGAAATCGCACAATTTAGCACTAAGCTTTCGGCAGGGAGTGAAGCGACCTTTTGTCCACATCCATTACTGCTTCCAGGAAGGCTTCACCGAGGGTGGGATGGGGATGAACGGTGCCGATCACGTCCGATACTTTGAGCTTATTCTTAACAATAACGCTTGCCTCCTGGATGAGATCGCTGGCATGGGGGCCGATGATATGCACGCCGATGATGGTATCATTGGCGTCCGCGATCACCTTGACCATGCCGTCGGTTTCTCCCATGGCCAGGGCTTTGCCGTTGGCGGCAAAGAGGAATTTCCCGGCTTTGAAGTCGATGCCTCTGGACTGGGCTTCTTCCTGGCTCAGGCCGACTGCGGCGATCTCCGGGAAGGAGAAGACGCAGGAGGGGATGGCGTCGTAGTCAACTCTGTGGTTCAGGCCGGCCATTCTCTCTACTGCCACGATGCCTTCTTCGGAGGCGACGTGGGCAAGCATCGGCCCTTTGATGACATCCCCGATGGCGTAGATGCCGGGAACGCTGGTTTCGTAATTTTCGTCTACGCTGATAAATCCCCTGTCGCAGGAGATGCCCAGCCGTTCCAGCCCCAGCCCCCGGGTAAAGGGTTTCCGCCCTGTGGCCAGCAGTACGATGTCGGCTTCGCATTCGATGGTTCCCTTCTTCCCCCGGGCAACTACTTTGAGGGTTGAGCCCTGCTGCTCGATCCGCTCGATGCCGGCCTGGGTGTGCACTTCGATTTTCTGTTTTTTCAGGTAAACGCCCATTCTCCTGACGATTTCTCTGTCCATTGCGCCCAGGAGGTCGGGCATGGATTCGAATACGGTGACGCTGCTGCCAAAGGTGTTGAAGATGCAGGCGAACTCTATTCCGATGACGCCGCCGCCGATGACGGCCAGGCGCTGTGGTACGGTATCCAGTTCCAGCAGTTCGTTGCTGGTTATGACTCCCGGCAGGCGGACACCGGGGATGGGGGGCACCGCCGGTTCGGAGCCGGTGGCGATGAGGATGCGCCTTGCTGTGATTTCTTCTCCGTCTACCAGGACACGGTTGGGAGCCGCAATGGTGGCTTCCCCTTTTATAACATCAACGCCGTAACCCTTGAGCAGTTCTCCGATTCCGGAGACCAGTTTGGCTACTATCCGGTTTTTTCTTTCTCTGGCGCCTGCCAGGTCGAAGCTGATGTTTTCCGCTTTTGTATTGTACTCGGTTAGCCTGGCCAGGGTCTGCAGTACCGTTGCGTTCTGGAAGTAGGCTTTGGTGGGGATGCAGCCCCGGTTGAGGCAGGTGCCGCCCAGGGCGTCCTTTTCTACCAGGGCTGCGTCCATTCCCAGTTGGCGTGCCCGGATTGCCGCTACGTAGCCTCCCGGGCCTGCTCCGATTACGATCAGGTCCTTTTTCATTTATGGTCCTCCCTAGTCTCTGATTAAAGGAACTGTGGAAAATCTTTATGATATGCCGCTAGGGCAGCCGGCTTTAACGGTGTTCGCTTGGGGGGGGGTACCAAGGGGAGGGGGCCGCCGGCTGCCAACGGCAAAAGTGGCTTAATGAAAAGGTGTTTAATCTTTAGGCGTCCACTTTAATTTCGGATTCCGGGCCGCCCCGGTTTCGTCCGGCCTGCGGATCACCGCCCTGTGGGGTGCCTCTTTCAGCCGCTCCGGGTTTTCCCGGGCTTCCCGGTCGATTTCGAGCATGGCTTCGATGAAGGCATCCAGCCGCTCTCTGGTTTCGGTTTCGGTCGGCTCGATCATCAAGGCTTCCTCCACGATCAGGGGGAAGTAGACCGTCGGCGGGTGGCAGCGGCGGTCGATCAGGGCTTTTGCTACGTCCAGGGCGGTGATGCCCGCTTCTTTTTTCTGTTTCCTGGCGGAGGCTACGAATTCGTGCTTGCAGAGACGGTTGTAGGGGATGTCGTAGCAGCCCGCCAGTTTGGTGCGGAGGTAGTTGGCGTTGAGTACGGCGTTCTGGCTGACTGCTTTGAGCCCGCTGCTCCCAAGGGCTTTGATGTAGGTGTAGGCTTTGACCATTACTCCGAAGTTGCCGTAGAAGGTGTGCACTTTGCCGATGGATAACGGGCGGTTGTAGTTGAGGTGGTATTTCCCTTCGTGTTTTTCGATTACGGGCACGGGCAGAAAGTCTGCCAGGAAGCTCTTTACGCCGATCGGCCCGGAGCCGGGGCCGCCCCCGCCGTGGGGGGTGCCGAAGGTTTTGTGCAGGTTGAGGTGGCAGATGTCGAAGCCCATGTCCCCAGGCCGGGCGATGCCGATGATGGCGTTGGCGTTGGCCCCGTCGTAGTAGAGGAGGCCGCCGGCATCATGAACGATTGCGGCGATCTCCCGGATGTTTTCTTCGAAGAGGCCGAGGGTGTTGGGATTGGTGAGCATCAGGCCGGCGATTTCGTCGCTCATCAGGGCGCGTAGGTCCTCCAGGTCAACCAGGCCGCGCTCGTCCGATTTGACTTCGATTACTTTGTAGCCGAGCATGTTGGCGGTGGCCGGGTTGGTGCCGTGGGCGGAGTCGGGTACGATCATCTTTGTGCGTTTGGTATCGCCGCGGCTGTTGTGGTAGGCTTTGATGATCATGGCTCCGGTCATTTCTCCGTGCGCCCCGGCGGCCGGCTGGAGGGTGAAGCTGTCCATGCCGGTGATTTCGCAGAGCATTTGCTCGAGTTCGTACATCAGTTCCAGGGCGCCCTGGACGGTTTCTTCGGGCTGGTAGGGGTGGATGCCGGCGAAGCCGGGAAGGCGTGCCGCCCATTCGTTGATCTTTGGGTTGTATTTCATGGTGCAGGAGCCGAGGGGGTAGAAGCCGCTGTCGACTCCGTAGCTTCTTTGAGAGAGTGCGGTGAAGTGGCGCACTGCTTCCACTTCGCTGACTTCGGGAAGCAGTGGGTCTTCTTCCCGCAAGAAATCTGCTGGTATTTCTTCTGAGACCTTCTCCGGAGGTATATCGCTCTCGGGCAGTGTGAAGGCACGGGCTCCTTTGACGCTTTTTTCAAAGATGAGTTTACTCACGGGCTATCCCTCCCAATACAGATGCGAGCCGGTCGATTTCGGCACAGGTGCGTTTTTCTGTAAAGGCTAGCAATAGTGCTCCGTCGAGTTCATAGCCGCCGATGATCCCTTCTTTCAGGAGGGCGGCGTTGGCCGCCCGGGGATCCGGGATGGTCACTGCGAATTCTTTGAAGAAAGGTCTTTGGTATTTCAGTTTGAGGCCAGCCTGCTCCAGTTTTTGTTTGGCATAACAGGCGAGCTGGTGGCAGCGCCTGGCGATTTCTTTGAGGCCTTCTCTGCCGACCAGGGTGAGGTAGATGGTGGCCGCCAGGGCGCAGAGGGCTTCGTTGGAGCAGATGTTGGAGCCGGCCTTTTCTCTCCGGATGTGCTGCTCCCGGGCCTGGAGGGTGAGGACGAAGGCGCGGTTTCCTTCCCGGTCGACGGTTTCTCCGACCAGCCTCCCCGGTACCCTGCGCATGAGTTGCTCGGTTGCGGCAAAGAAGCCGAGGTAGGGGCCGCCGAAGCTGAGGGGGTTGCCTAAAGACTGCCCTTCGCCGACGGCGATGTCGGCACCCCAGGCTCCGGGCGGTTTCAGGAGGCCGAGGGAGATGGGGTCGACTGCCATGATCAGGAGGCCTTTGACGCCGTGGACGGCTTTTTCGATCTGCTGGAGTGCTGTTTCGAGGTTTCCGTAGAAGTTGGGGTGCTGGATCACTACTGCGGCGGTCCGGCTGTCAATCATGGAGGTGATGGCGTCAGGGTCGGCGACACCGTCTTTGCCGGGTACGGTGATGATCTCCATTTTGCCGCCCATGGCGTAGGTTCGGATGACTTCCAGGTAGCGCGGGTGTACTGTGTCGGGTATGAGGATTTTCCGGCGGCGCGTGGCGTCGCAGGCCAAAGAGCAGGCTTCGGCCAGGGCGCTGCCTCCGTCGTACATGGAGGCGTTTGCAAGGTCCATGCCGGTCAGGTTGCAGATCATGGTCTGGTATTCGAAGATGGTCTGCAGTACGCCCTGGCTCAGTTCCGGCTGGTAGGGGGTGTAGGCGGTGTAGAATTCGGAGCGCAAGAGCAGCTGCTCGACGGCTGCGGGTATGTAGTGGTCGTAGGCGCCGGCGCCGAGAAAGCAGGGACGATCGTCGGCGCTCAGGTTTCGGCCGGCCAGGGCCGCCAGTTCCCGCCGCAGCTCTACTTCGGATTGCGGCCGGGGCAGGTTGAGGTCTCTCTTCAGTTTCAGCGCTTCGGGGATGTCTGCAAAGAGGTCTTCTATGTTTTTGGCGCCTATGGTGTCCAGCATCTGCCGGACTACCCAGGGGGGATTGGGCACGTAGTTCATGCTGGTTCCTCCTCTGCTACCCGGTTATTCTTCTGCTTGCTCGCAGTAGGCGGTGTACTGCTCGCCGGTCATGAGCTTTTTGAGTTCGTCCGGGTTGCTCATCTTTAAGACGGCGATGTGCTGGCCGTAAGGGTCTTTGTTGAGGGTTTCCGGGGCTTCTTCCAGGGCTTCGTTTACTGCGGTGATGGTGCCGGAGACGGGGGTGTGCATGTCGGCTACTGCTTTTACGGATTCGATGACGCCGATGGTGTCCCCCGCTGCGAATTCGCCGCCGATCTCGGGCAGTTCTACGAAGACGATGTCCCCCAGGTGGTGCTGGGCGTAGTCGGTGATGCCGATGTAGGCAAGGTCGCCTTCTACCCGCACCCATTCGTGGTCGTCGCTGTAATAGAGGTTTGCTTTGATTTCCATCTTTAACATCGCTCCTTTTCTTTATGTTTTTTGTCTTTTTTTATTTTGGCCGCCTATAGAAGAGGCCCTGGCCGGTGCGCGCTTTGACTGGTTTGTTGCGGATGATGATGTCGATCTCTTCGCCCGGTTTGGCAAATTCGCTCTTCACAAGGGCAAGGCCCAAGTTTTTGCCCAGGGTCGGGGCGTAGCCGCCGCTGGTGACCCATCCGATATTCTGCCCGTTCTTCTGGACTTCATAATGGGCACGGGGGATGCCGCGCTCGGTCATTTCGAATTCCACCAGCAGGCGTTCCGGCCCTTTTTCTTTCTGCCGGGCAAGCGCTTCTTTGCCGATGAAGGAGGGTTTATCGAGCCTGACGAAGCGGTCCAGGCGCGCCTCCAGCGGTGTGATGCCTTTGTCAAGTTCGTGGCCGTAAAGGGGCATTTTGGCCTCGAAGCGCAGGGTGTCCCTTGCCCCCAAGCCGATGGGGAGTACTGCCCCTTTGCCCGCTTCCAGGATGGCTTCCCAGAGGTCGCAGGCCTTGTCAGGGGAGGTGAAGAGTTCGAAGCCGTCTTCGCCTGTGTAACCGGTGCGTGAGATGAGGCAGTCGATCCCCGCCACCTTGACCCCGGGCCGGAACCAGTAATAGTTGATTTCTTTGAGATCGGTGTCGCAGATGCTCTGCAGGATTCCTTCCGCAAGCGGGCCCTGCAGGGCAAGCTCTGCATAACGGCTGGATACGTTCTCCAGGGTGACCCCGGGGATTTTGTGTTCCTGCATCCAGGCAAAGTCTTTGTCGGTGTTGGCGGCGTTGATGACCAGGAAGTAGTGGTCCCGGGAGTGCTTGTAAACCAGGAGGTCGTCAACGCAGCCGCCGTCCGGGTAGCACATCGGGGAGTAGCAGACCTGGTTCTCTTTGAGTGTGCTGATGTCGTTGGTGACCAGTTCCTGAACAAAGGCCCCGGCCTGTTCGCCTCGGATGTCGACCTCTCCCATGTGGGATACGTCGAACAGCCCGGCCTTCCGGCGCACCTGGTGATGCTCGGCGAGGATGCCTGTGGCCTTGTACTCTACCGGCAGCTCCCAGCCTCCGAAGTCGATCATGTTGCCGTCATACTTTAAGTGCATCGGGTATAGCGGTGTTCTCCGCAGTTCCATGTTTCTTATCCCTCCAGTTCTACCGTTGGTTGTTCGGCAGCAGCCCTGATGTCGGGTGCTGTCTTGCCTGTGTTCCGGCTGTTCCTGCCGCCACCCACCCCCTTCTGCGGCGTTTTTACGGGCAAGGTCAAAATTAAAAACAGAGCACGGGAGGTACCCTCCTGTGCTCTGTCGCTAACCTGAGAGATTCACGTGTTTCAGTTAAGCGATATTAAGCATAAACAATTCAAAAAGGGCACGGAGATATACCTCCCCTGCCCTCTGTTCTGTACCTGAGAGTTTCGCCTGAATAATAACAGTCAGGCTTGCCCCTTCGGCGTCCGTAAGGACTTTCCAGAGTCTGTCAGAATACGGTCTTTTCACCTGAAAGATTCGCTAACACCCCGGGCAGGCATTAGCTTGCTTCTTCGGCATGAGGTTTAACCTCATTTCTCCCGTATTCTTCATCCATCTATATTAAAAATTTAATTAACTTTAATATTGGAAAAATGCAAACAACCTAACTCTTCTTTGCAATAATAATATAATAAATTTCTCTTTCATGTCAATTGCATTGGCACGCATTTCGAACATCCCGATCACTTATACAAGACCTGTTGCTACAACCGATTTCAAGCTTGATTGTAAAGAGGGAATCTCTCACAGATACACCTCACTGCTTCCCGGATTTCAGCAGGATCCTTCCCCTTTGCTAATGTCCAGTGGATAATGTCCGCAATCTCCACCATAGTTTCAGTATTCATCCCACGAGAGGTAACCGCTGGAGTACCTATCCGAATGCCGCTGGTCACCTGCGGTTTCTCCGGGTCAAAAGGTACTGCGTTTTTGTTTACCGTTATATTCACCTCATCCAGCCGGGTCTCTGCCTGTTTACCGGTAATCCCCTTATTGCGCAGGTCCACCAGCATCATGTGGTTGTCAGTGCCTCCGGAAAACAAGTTGTATCCATGTTCAAGCAGCCGCCCGGCCAGCGCTTTCGCATTGGCCACAACCATCTTTTGGTACTCGATAAACTCCGGCTGCAGCGCTTCTTTGAGGGCCACTGCCTTGGCTGCGATGACATGCATCAGAGGCCCTCCCTGAATCCCGGGAAAAATCGCCTTGTCTATTGCCTGGGCAAATTCTTTACGGCAGAGGATCATCCCTCCTCGGGGCCCTCGCAGGGTCTTATGAGTCGTGGTCGTCACGAAATCAGCAAAGGGTACCGGAGAAGGGTGCAACCCCGCTGCTACCAGCCCAGCGATATGGGCCATATCAACCATCAGATATGCCCCAACCCGGTCGGCTATTTCTTTAAAACGGGCAAAATCAATGACCCTCGGGTAGGCGCTCGCACCGGCCAGAACCAGCTTCGGCCGGTGTTCGAATGCTAATCGCTCCACTTCATCGTAATCTATGGTGCCAGTTTCCTTACTCACCCCATAGGATACGACGTTGAAATACTTCCCAGAAATGTTTACCGGGCTGCCGTGAGTAAGGTGGCCGCCATGCGCCAGGTCCATGCCCAGAATTGTATCCCCCGGCTTGAGGACAGCAAAATAAACCGCCATGTTTGCCTGCGACCCAGAATGCGGCTGAACATTGACATGTTCGGCCCCGAAAAGTTTCTTCGCCCGCTCTCTGGCAAGGTTCTCAATCTCATCAACAAATTCGCATCCACCGTAATAACGCCTGCCCGGGTACCCCTCAGCGTATTTGTTGGTCAATACTGTCCCCTGGGCCATCATCACGGCCTTGCTCGTAAAGTTCTCCGATGCAATAAGTTCAATCTTCGTTTGCTGGCGCTTCAGTTCCTTGTTTATGATTGAGGCAACCTCTGGATCTACCTGGGCCAATTCGTTATAACTGCTGAGCATCTGTTTTACTCCTTTTCCATGTCTAAAATCATATAAAATTTACATAAGTGTTTCTAAAGGCACATACTCCATGTTTAATGAGGTGGCAACAGCTTCATGGGTCACGCATCCCTGGTATGTATTCACACCTTTGGCAAACGCTGCATCTGCTTTAACAGCTTCCAGACCCTGATCTGCAAGTTTAATAGTGTAGGGAAGCGTGCTGTTCGTAAGTGCAAGCGTGGAGGTTCTGGGAACTATGCCAGGGATATTGGCCACAGCATAATGGATCACGCCATATTTCGTGTAAACCGGATCGCTGTGAGTTGTAACTCTATCAATGGTTTCAATGCATCCACCTTGATCAATAGCCACGTCTACAATTACAGAGCCCGGCTTCATATTACGCACCATTGCTTCAGTAACCAAGCGAGGAGCACGTTTTCCCGTCTGCAGTACAGCACCGATCAGTAAATCAGCCTTCGCAACAGCTTGAGCAATGGCATATTCGTTGGAAATTACCGTCTTGATTCGTCCCTGGAAAATGTCATCCAGATATCGCAAGCGATCGGCATTAATATCTAGAACTGTGACATCAGCCCCCAACCCTACAGCCATTTTCGCTGCATTCAAACCCACTACTCCGCCACCGATAATTGCCACTTCAGCAGGCGGCACACCGGGAACACCTCCCAGCATGATCCCTTTACCTCCATAAATCTTTTCCAGATATTGAGCTCCAATCTGTACCGACATTCTTCCCGCCACTTCGCTCATCGGAGCCAAGAGAGGCAGGGAACCGTCTGCCAACTCAATGGTTTCGTAGGCAATTCCTGTTACTTTTTTGTCGAGCAGATTTTCCGTCAATTTTGGCTCCGCAGCCAGGTGCAAATATGTAAAGAGCAATTGTCCCGGACGAAACAGGTCATACTCTTGTGGCAGAGGTTCTTTAACCTTAACAATCATATCTGCCCGCTGGTAAATCTCGGCAGGATCATTTACAAGTTCGGCCCCAGCCGAAAGATATTCATCATCGCTAAAACCACTTCCCAATCCTCCACCAGTTTGCACAAGAACCCGGTGACCACGTTTTTTGAGAGCCATAACACCGGCCGGGGTCATAGCTATGCGGTTCTCCTTATCCTTGATTTCCTTCGGCACGCCAATGATCATCTTTTTCCCTCCGAAAAATGTTATTTTTTTCTGCTGGCTGAAGTCAGATTATTCCAAGCTTCTTACCGGCAGAAGTGAAGGCATCCAATGCCATATCCAGATCTTCTTTGGTGTGGGTAGCCATCACCATTGTCCTGACTCTGGCCTTGCCTTTTGGCACGGTGGGAAAGGCAATCCCTGTGCAGAAAACCCCCTCCTCAAATAATGCTTCACTGAAGGCCATGGCGAGCGAACCCTCTCCCACGATCACCGGAGTAATGGGGGTTTCACTCTGACCCGTGTCAAACCCCAGCTCTTTTAAGCCTCTCTTAAAATACCTGGCGTTTTCCCACAGCTTCTCCTGCAAGTTCTCTTCAAGCATTACATCAATGGCTGCCATGTTGGCTGCAACCACTCCAGGAGGATGCGCCGTACTGAACAGGAAGGGTCTGCCCCTGTGAATCAGGTAGTCGATCAGCTTCCGGCTTCCGGCGACATACCCACCCAGGACGCCAATAGCCTTCGATAGAGTCCCAACCTGGATATCTACCCGCCCGTGCAGTTTAAAGTGGTCTACCGTACCCCGGCCGTGGTCACCCAAAACACCACTGGCATGGGCATCGTCCACCATGACAACAGCGCCATACTTTTCCGCCAGTTCCACAATCTCCGGCAGCTTGGCAATGTCTCCGTCCATGCTGAATACACCATCGGTCACAATCAATTTCAGGCGGTACCCGTCGCTTGCTTTAAGAATATCCTCTAAGGCGTTCATATCGCTGTGGGGATAAATTTTTTTATCCGCTTTCGTCAATCGTATACCGTCAATGATACTGGCATGGTTCAAAGCATCACTAATAATCAGGTCCCCCTTTTCGAAAAGGGGTTCTATTACTCCCATATTGCTTGTGAAACCGGATTGAAAAACCAGCACCGCCTCGGTATGCTTAAATTTCGCCAGCTTTTCCTCCAGGGCCACATGCATGCTGAGGGTACCGGCAATGGTGCGTACAGCTCCCGCACCAACCCCATACTCCTCAGTGGCTTTTTTTGCGGCTTCGATTAACCTGGGATGTGTCGCCAACCCGAGGTAGTTATTGGACGCCAGGTTGATAACTTCTTTACCGCGTATGGTGACCCTTGGCCCCTGAGGTCCTTCGATTACCGGAGGCAGGTGAAAAACCCCATCCCTCTTTAAATCTTCCAACTTTTCACTCAACACTCTCTCAAGCGTCTTATTCATTGCATATCCCGTCCCTCAAGTTATTGTAATAAGCTCTATGGATAAAGGATAACTTTACCACACTCACCCGCATTCATTGCTTGAAATCCTTCCTCAAAACGCTCCATGGGCAGTTTGTGGGTGATAATGGGAGATACATCAAGGCTGCCGGAGTTGAGGAGTGCCGCTGTTTTATACCAGGTGTCCCACATTCTCCTGCCGGTAATTCCCTTGATGGTTAACCCTTTAAAGACAACGTCATTAGACAGGTCTATGCATACCTCCTCTGGATAAACACTGAGCAGCGAGACAGACCCGCCGTTCTTAACAAGCTTTAATCCGTTTTTCAGCGCTACTGCATTGCCACTCATTTCTAAAAGGATATCTACACCCTCGCCACCCGTATCTTCCATAATTGCATCAACGACATCGGTGCGCAGCGCATTGATTACCACGGCGGCACCCATTTTTTCGGCAATGCCTAACCGGTAATCATTTACATCAACGGCATATATCTTTTCCGCACCGACCGCTGCAGCTATTCCCACACAGAACATCCCGATCGCACCGCAACCCATAACAATAACTGTCTTGGTCGATATATCATGGGACAGGGTTGTCAGAACAGCATTTCCTATCGGATCTTGAAGCGAGGCAACCTCCGAAGGTAGACTTTCCTTGTTTCTCCACAAATTAGTTGCAGGTACTCTGACATAATCCGCGAAAACCCCGTCAAAGTCCACCCCAAGGATGCTGTAATTCCGGCATAGATGGGCCTGCCCCGTACGGCATTGATAACACTGCCCACAGATCTTGTGACACTCCACACTTACATAATCTCCAACCTTCCAGCCCTCGACTTCTCCACCAACTTCGACGATCTTTCCCGCAATCTCGTGGCCGATAATGAGAGGCGGCTTAATCCTGTTTGCGGACCAGTTATCCCAGTTATAGATGTGCAGATCGGTTCCGCAAATCGAGACTGCCTCGGCCTCAACCAGCACATCATGAGGGCCCACCTCCGGTATTTTTACCTCTTTCAGAACTGCCCCGGCCCCGGCTTCGTTTTTGACTATAGCTTTCATTTTGCCTTTCACTTTGAAGACATCTCCTATGACATTTTTGTGATTTTTGGCTGATATAAAGAATCTATAACTCAGCGTTCCTTTTACTACTCTGTGAATTCCACCGCCGAGATTATCTACACGCAAATAGCATGCCAGCCTGTTCGAATATTGATCCCAGGTACATAATGTGAGACTAATATGGGGGCAGAGATTATATTAATATTTGATTATTTATCTCAAACTTGAGACAGATGCTTTAAAGGGTAAAAACAAACTACTTGAAGACAACTCCAATCATGTACATTATAATTAGTGATAGAAAACAGTTTGCCACGCAGTGGCTCGTGGTTCCTCCGGTCATACCCGGCGTCTCAATCCTAGAACTATGGATGTCTCATTTTTGAAACTTACTGAAACATGTTTTCTTGTCTCTGTTAAGATAACGGGGATAATACATTTGAATATAACCTTGTGACACTTTCTGCCTTTAACCTGTTACGGTTTAACATGACCAATCATTAGACATCAACAACACCCGACCTCACCGGGCAAAGATATAATCTCTTTCAAGTTCCATTTATATAACTCATTCCGAAAGGGGGATTGGAGTTTGGTAAATTTATCGGACATAGCAGATTTTGCTCAACAGGTTGCTCAGGCCATCTCCTCTGCACTTGATATTGAAGTGCAAATTATCGACAGGCAACTGAGGTTGATTGCGGGGACAGGTATGTACTTCAATAGAATTAATGAAATCTTTGATGTTACCTCCGCCTGCCATCATGTTATGGAAACAGGACATCCGCTTATAATAGAGGAGGCAAAAAAGCACAAGATTTGCCTGCAATGCCGTTACCGCCCAACCTGTGCCGATCTGGCTGAGATCTGTTATCCGATCCTTTTGGACGATTCATGTGTAGGAGTGATAGCCTTCATAGCCCAAAGAGAGGATCAACAGCAAACCCTTATCGCCAGAAAAGATACCCTGCTGATGTTCATCGGAAAAATGTCAGCGATGCTGGCTTATACCCTACGGTCATATGAACTTAACCGGCAGATCTCGAGGCTGATTGATTCCCAACAAACCATCATGGATTCGATCCAGGAAGGATTAATTTCCATTAATTCAGAGGGGCAGATCGTATTTGCAAATCAAGCTGCCGCAATTCTCATCGGCATTGCACAAACAGACCTGCTGAAAAAGCCGATTCATGAGATCTTTCAATCATCAGAAGAGATAATGATGTGCATGAAGCAACAAAAAACAATGGAAATAGAGTTGTTTACCAAAGTTTCGCTTAAAGCCAAACAATTCATTGGAACAGTTACCTCAATTATTGGATACGATGGGGAACCCGGCCTGGTGATCTGTTTTAGAGATATCGAAGCCATTCCCAAAGCAATCCGGAACTACTTAAGGAAAGAGCGCAAAATAACCTTCGACGACATCCTGGGCAAAAGTCAGGCTATACTAAATGCCAAAAAACGGGCATTCCAGGTCGCAAGCAGCGACTCGTCGATTTTAATAACCGGAGAAAGCGGAACAGGCAAAGAGATGTTTGCAAGAGCAATCCATTATGCCAGTGCGCGCTCTTCAGGACCCTTGATCAGCATTAACTGCGGGGCAATACCCGAGGGATTACTCGAGAGTGAACTGTTCGGTTATGAAGAAGGGGCTTTTACAGGTGCAAAAAAAGGCGGCAAACCCGGCCAGTTCGAACTGGCAAATAACGGCACGCTTTTTCTCGACGAAATCGGTGATATGCCGTTACACCTGCAGGTCAAATTGTTAAGGGCCATCGAAGAAAAGCAGGTCCAAAGAGTGGGAGGCACAAAGCCTATCTTTGTCAATGCCAGAATCATTGCTGCAACAAACAAGAATCTTGAAAAGATGATTTCGTCTGGTGAATTCCGGGAAGATCTGTTCTATAGACTAAATGTCATTCCTCTTCACATCCCTCCTTTAAGAGAAAGACCGGAAGATATCGAAACCTATCTGGCACATTTCATAGACAAGTACAATGCGCTCTTAAATAAAAAAATTGGATATCCTACCGATGAGGTAATTGCTATACTTAAAAATTATAGCTGGCCGGGAAACGTAAGAGAATTAGAAAACGTCATAGAATACGCCATTAATTTGGAAACCGGACCCAAGATCAGCGTTTCTTCTCTACCGGAGAAACTTCTTTCATCGCAACACCCGCTACCAAGTTACAGCACTAAGGTAAAAGATCTTGAAAAAAAGGTTCTTATTGAGGCGATAAACAAGTACAAAGATAAACCTGACAAGGTTCAGCATCTATGTGCATCTTTAGGAATCAGCCGATCAACCCTATATAGAAAGCTCAAACAGTTTAATTTAAAAATTAAATAGCCAGTCCGATCACCCTGGGTCAAGTCCCATTCTTTCTGTAAAAACGTAGACAGCCTGGTTCAAGCCACAACATCATGTTGATCGGACCTTCTATCGTGATCGTCATTGCTGACGCTGCTTTCAGGAATCAACCCCAAACT
>CADDZD010000018.1 GCA_902812385.1 Clostridia bacterium
ATAATGGGCCATCCTTCATCCCTCCTGGTGATGTTTGTCTTTTCTATATTTTCATCTACCAGAGGGAGGGTGGCCTTTCCTGCTTCTATGTCCACCTCTTTTTACACACTATACCGGACACTACTGAATTTTTATTTAAAAAGCCAATATATTGATTACAGTTGATGTTGGAAGGTCCTGTTATTTTTCAACGGTGGCTGGCGGGAATTTACCGCGTGCGTTTTACAGGTAAATTGCCGGAACAGGGAAAGACAGGACCGGTTGAGGCGGGTTATTTTTGGTGGCGAAATGCTGGTGTGTGATTAATGCAAAGGAGGTTTATTGATGAACCCAAAGAAATGTTTAACCTTGTTGTGTGCGGCTGTTTTTTTAGTGATCCTTTTGACGGGATGCAGCAGGGCGGAGATGGGATATTACAATCTCCAGAAAGAAATCAACAATCTCAAACTATATGAAAGTACGGGTGAAATCACATTTAATCTCGAACAACTGCCGGGAGAACTCACCAAAGGTGAAGATGCAACCACCATTGCACTTATCCAGAGCATCTTTAAAAATACAAGTCTGAGTTACACTGCAAAAGTTGACGAAGCCGGACGCCGGCGAAACGGGGCCGGCTTTTTTGTTGCAACCGCACGGGTTTATACACCGATATATGGACGCCGAGAAACAATTCAGAAACCGTAAACCGGCCATAAATTTTTAGCGATGTAACGAAGTTGACTTTTAAAGGTACGCTGATCATTGCAAGCCGCCTGGAATTGAGCAAGAGAGCGCGGCCAGTACCTCCGGCATAAACATTTTAGATTTGCCACTGCGGTTGGGTAGAAGTTTAACGGGTCGTATTCCACCCTTCCTGCTCCCGCCCGGGCGGCTTCTTTCAGGATCTGTGCCAGGTTCTTTTCAGAGTCGGTTACACCTGGAATCACCGGGGCGATGAAGACCCAGGTTGGCAACCCGGCCTCGGCCAGGCGGGCCAGGACGCGGAACCGCCGCAGCGGCTCCGCCGCACCCGGCTCTAGAAGCCGTGCCTTCGTTTTGTCTGTGGTCGTAACGGTAAAGCCGATCTCAACATCCGGCAGCGCTTTCAGCAGGTCCAGATCCCGGAGGACCAGATCCGATTTTGTCAGAATAGATACCGAACAACCGGTACCCGCCAAAAGCTCAAGGCTTTTACGGGTAAGCTGATATTTCTCCTCCGGAGGCTGGTAGGGATCTGTCACGCTGGATAACATGACGCTACCCGCTTTAACCCGCCGGAGTTGCCCCGCCAGTTTGGCCGGAAGATTGACCTTTACCTGGACGAAGGAGCCCCATCTTTTGTCGATCCCGCAAAATCTTTTCATAAAACTTGCATAACAGTAGACACAGCCGTGGCTGCAGCCGGTGTAAGGATTGAGGCAGTAGTCCATGCCGGGAATCCCCGAACGGTTTAAGGCACTGCTGCACAGCTTTTCCGTAACCTCAACCAAGTAAAATAACCTCCGCTGGAACTCGTTTTCTATTTACCCAGATCAAAAGCGTCTTCTCCGCGAGCCAGAATGAAATCCAGCAGGTCCTTGCGCTTGCGCAATACCGCCAGCCAGGCCTTAAAGTACCCCTTCCCTTCGGGAGTGATCTCGTAGAGCCGCCGCGCCGGGCCTGCATCCTGCGTCTCCCAGTGAGAAGTCACAAATCCCTGCTCCTCGAAACGCCTCAGGTAACGGTATACCGTTGTGGGTTCCACGGAGAAGTCGAGGCCGAATCCGGACATCTTCTCAATCAATTCATACCCGTGCGCGCTCTTTTCACAGAGAAGCAATAAAAGGATCGGCTGTACCAGATTTTCATACCGGCCGCCTCCCAATTCACCGTGCGGTCCATGACACTCACAGTCGCCATGGTGACCGCCGGAAGGCCTGAGTCCGTGTCCCTGCATGCACATTAACATCCCTCCCATATATGCAAATTGCACTTATTATCTTTATAATACTAATCTCCGGCGAGGATGTCAACTGCAATATGTCCAACTGAAAACTTTTTCATATGTTCTTTGCCGGTTACAAGGACACGGGTTGCGCCGCTCTATTTCGCCTGTGTGATTATCATCCTTTAAAAAAGAAAAGGCCAGGCCCCTAACAGAGACCCGGCCTTCAGGCTGCAGAGTATCAGGCTTTTTCCACTCTGGCGGCACACACCTTTAATTCAGGAATCTTTGCTATGGCATCGAATTTCGGGTTAGTAAGCATGTTAACCGGGGTCTCCGCAAAGTGGAAGGACGTGAAAATCACTCCTTTCGGCACCGTATAGGTTACCTTTGCAGCAATTTCCATGGCGCCACGCCTGGTTGCCACCCTGACCTTGTCCCCGTCGTTGATTCCCAGGCGCTCTGCGTCCTCACAACTGATTTCCAGGTAATCGGCGGGGAAGAATTCCCCGAGCATGCCCTTCCTGGTCATTGTGCCGGTGTGGTAATGGTACAGCCGGCGTCCTGTGCTCAGGATAAATGGATACTCCGCATCTGGAGCTTCATCGGGCGGTACGTGCTCGACTGGATTGAACTTGCCGAGCCCGCGGCTGAACTTCTCAGCGTGCAGGAACGGAGTGCCCGGATGGTCCGGGGTCGGGCACGGCCACTGAATGCCCTTTTCCTCCAGGCGTGCGAAGGAAATCCCGCCATAGGAAGGGGTGAGGCCGGCAATTTCGTCCATAATTTCAGACGGGGAAGCATAACTCATGGGATAACCCATGGCCGTGGCAAGCCTGAAGATGATCTCCCAGTCTGCCAGTGCCTGTCCTGGCGGTTCCACCGCCTTGCGGACCCGCTGGACGCGCCGCTCGGTGTTGGTGAAGGTCCCGTCTTTTTCTGCGAAGCAGGCGGCGGGTAAAACCACATCGGCGTACTGGGCGGTTTCGGTCAGAAAGATATCCTGAACTACCAGGAAATCAAGCTTTTTCAGACCTTCTACCACGTGTCCGGCATCGGCATCGCTCAGGACCGGGTTTTCGCCCATGATGAACATTGCCTTGATGTCTCCGTGAGCGGCTGCGCTCATCATTTCACCGACGGTCAACCCGGGCTTCTCGGAAATCGTGCAGTTCCACGCCTTGCCGAACTTCTCCCTTACTGCAGGGTCGGTGACACTCTGGTAGCCGGTAAGGACATTGGGCAGCGCCCCCATGTCGCAGGCGCCCTGCACGTTGTTCTGGCCGCGCAGCGGGTTCACACCGGTGGATTCCCTGCCGATCTGGCCGCAGAGCATGGCCAGGTTGGCCACAGCGAACACATTGTGCGTGCCGCATGTATGCTGGGTGACGCCCATGGTGTAGAGGATGGTAGCTTTCTCCGCCTTGGCGTACGCCCTGGCCACTTCCCTGATCTTATCCGCCGGAACACCCGTAATCTCCGCCGCGTATTCGGGTGTATACTTGGCTACAGCCTCCTTTAACTGCTCAAAGCCTTCGGTCCTGTTCTCGACGAATTCCCTGTTCCAGAGACCCTCGCTGATGATCACGTTCATCATCCCGTTGAACAGGGCAATGTCGGTGCCGGGTTTCAACTGGAGGTGCTCAGATGCGGTCATAGCAAAGTCGGTAACACGGGGATCGACCACAACAAGTTGGGCACCCTTCCGGACAGCCTGATTCACCTTGTAACTGATTACAGGATGGCAGTCGGCGGTGTTTGTCCCACATGCCAGGATGAAATCAGCGCCCGTAATCTCATTGATGGAGTTTGTCATCGCCCCGCTTCCGAATGCCGTCGCTAGACCAGCGACCGTGGGAGCGTGTCAGAGACGGGCGCAGTGGTCAATGTTGTTGGTGCCGACCACCGCCCGGGCGAATTTGTTCAACAGGTAGTTCTCTTCGTTGGTGCAGCGTGCCGAACTCAGGAACCCGATGCTGTCCGGGCCGCTTTTTTCCTTGACTTCCTTTAACTTGGAAGCAACCAGCCCCAGAGCCTCATCCCAGGTGGCCTCCTTGAAAACCCCATCCTTTTTGATCAAAGGGGTTTTAAGGCGCTTGTCGCTGTGGATGAACTGGTAGCCGAAACGTCCCTTTACGCAGAGGAACCGCCCGTTGACGTCCCCATCCGGATTCCCTGTGACGCCGATCACTTTACCATCCTTGATGTTCAGGTCAATGGTACAGCCGGTGCCGCAGTAAGGACAGACCGTCTTTACCTTTTTTGCTTCCCACTTCCGGCCCTTTCCGACCATGTTCTTTTCCGTCAGGGCGCCGGTCGGGCAAACGGCAACACAGCTGCCGCAGTAGACGCACTCCGATTCGCCGATCGGGGTATCCATAAAGGGACCGACCTTGGTGTTAAACCCGCGGTAGGCAAAATCCAGGATGCTCCTGCCGACGATCTCCTCACAAGCCCGGATACAGCGCCCACAAACGATGCATTTATTCATATCCCGCAGGTAGAACGGATTGCTGTCCTCGATAGGATAGCTGTGCTTCTCCCCTGCGTAAATGTCGGAAGTCACACCGTATTCATAGCAGTACTCCTGAAGCAGGCAGGAGCCGCTCTTTTCACAGGTCAGACAGTCGAGGGGGTGATTGGCGATCAGGAGTTCCAGAATTGTGCGCCGGGCTTCGATGACTTTCTCCGTGTTTGTCCTGATTACCATTCCCTCGGTGCAGGTCGTCACGCAAGAAGCGGGGAGGTTACGCATATTCTCTATCTCTACGACGCAGAGACGGCACGCCCCCACCGGCGTCAGGTCAGGATCGTGGCACAAGGCGGGTATCTTTATCCCGATGGACCGGGCCGCGTCCAGTACCGAAGTGCCTGCCGGAACCTGTACCGTCTGCCCATCAATGGTGACGGTTACAAGAGCCACTTTTCTCACACTCCTTTTCCCTAAGATACCTTACGAGCGAATAATCGCTTCCTGCTTGCACTTCTCAAAGCAGCTGCCGCACTTGATGCACTTCTCAGGATCGATCTTATGCGGTTCTTTCTTCTCCCCGGTAATCGCCCCGGCAGGGCATGCCCTCAGGCAGCGCCCACAGCCGATACACTTCTCCTCATCGATGCTGTAGACCAGCAGTGCGGAACAGACGTGCGCCGGACAGCGCTTCTCGAAGATATGGGCTTCGTACTCGTGGCGGAAATAACGGAGGGTAGACAGCACCGGATTCGGAGCAGTATTCCCCAAACCGCAGAGAGCAGTGCTTTTAATGACGCGCCCCAGGCGTTCCAGGGTTTCAATGTCCTCGGGCACACCCTGTCCATTACAGATTCGCGTGAGAATCTCCAGCATCCGTTTCGTTCCTTCGCGGCAGGGAGTACACTTACCGCAGGATTCGGACTGTGTGAAGTTCAAGAAGAACCGGGCCAGGTCGACCATACAGGTGGTTTCGTCCATAACGACGAGGCCGCCGGAACCCATCATTGCCCCGGCCTCTATAAGCGATTCATAGTCAACTGGGGTGTCAACGAGATGGGCCGGGATGCATCCACCTGAAGGACCTCCGATCTGAACGCCCTTATATTTTTTGCCCCCTACAATACCGCCGCCGATATCGAAGATAATTTCTCTTAAAGTGATGCCCATCGGGACTTCCACCAGGCCGGTGTTGTTGACCTTCCCCGTCAGGGCAAACACCTTTGTTCCCTTGCTCTTTTCCGTGCCCATGCTGGCAAACCACTCGGCGCCCCGCTTGATGATCACAGGCACGTTGGCAAAGGTCTCCACGTTGTTGATGTTAGACGGCTTCCCCCAAAGCCCGCTCTGGGCCGGGAACGGCGGCCTCACCCTGGGCATACCCCTGCGGCCCTCGATTGAAGCCATCAGCGCCGTCTCTTCGCCGCAGACAAAGGCCCCTGCTCCCTCTTTGATGTGCAGGTCGAAGCTGAAGCCCGATCCAAGGATGTTTTCTCCCAGCAAACCGAGTTCCTCTGCCTGGGCGATGGCGATCTTCAGGCGCTTGATTGCCAGCGGGTACTCCGCCCGGCAATAGATGTAACCCTCCCGGGCACCAATCGCATACGCCCCAATGGCCATTCCTTCGATAACACTGTGGGGGTCGCCTTCAAGCACGCTGCGGTCCATAAACGCCCCCGGGTCACCTTCGTCTGCATTGCAGATTATGTACTTCATATCTCCGGGTGAACGGCGGCAAAACTCCCACTTCAAACCAGTCGGGAAACCACCGCCCCCGCGGCCACGCAAACCGGAACGCTTGATCTCATCAATCACCTGTTCCGGTGTCATCTCAAACAATACTTTTTCAAGGGACTCGTAGCCGCCCCGGGCGATGTATTCCTGAATTACTTCAGGGTTGATGGAGCCACAGTTCCGCAAGGCAACCCGTAGCTGCTTCTTGTAGAAATTGATTTCTTTATAAGCCGGGATCTGTTCCTCCGTAACCGGAGCCTTATAGAGGAGACGGGTTACTATCCGCCCTTTCAGCAAGTGTTCTTCAACGATCTCGGGAACATCCTCGGCCTGTACTCTGACATAAAAAGTGCCTTCGGGATAAACTATTACCAGAGGGCCCATCTCGCAGAAACCATGGCAACCAGTTTCTACGATCTTTACTTCCTTATCCAGTTTGTGTTTCTCGAGTTCCTTCGCCAGGACATCCTGGACCTGCTTGGAACCCGAGGAAGTACATCCTGTACCCCCACAAACCAGAATATGGGCTCTGACCAGTTGCAACGTAATCCCTCCTTCCATAGAAACTTTTTTTACAATTCCTCAAAACGGGCAACCACAAGGTCTTCCACGATGTTCCCGTGCAGCACGTGGCCGGAAATGATCCTGGGAACATCCGAAGGTTTTACCTTTCCGTAAGTGATCCGCTTCTCCCCGGGCCGCTGCACGTCAACGAGGGGCTCTTTCTCACACATGCCGATGCATCCGGTCTGGGTTACCGTTGCCTGAATATTGCGCTTATTTAGTTCTTCAAGTATCGCAGCCATTACTTCGCGAGCACCTGCTGCAATGCCACAGGTACCCATCCCGACGATAATTTTAGTACCCTCTGCACTGCGTGCGGCTACAAGCCCTTTTGCTTCCTCCCGCAGTTTCTTTAAATCTTCCCTACTCGTTAGCTTCACAAATTTCCACCAGGCCGCAAATGGAGTCTCTAGACTCCCGGCTGACGCCTCTATCGATGCAAACCTGGTGGCTTCACCTCCCTTCCCTGGTTTTGGGAATAAACTTCAGCGAATACCCACTCACCTTAGAGTCAGACTACTGGTATTTCTCCACAATACCCTTTAACTTGTCAGGGGTAAGGCGGCCGTGGGTATCGTCGTTGACCATGATGACGGGAGATAAGCCGCAGCAACCAAGACAGGCAACAGTTTCCAGGGTATAGCGGAGATCCTCGGTGGTATCCCCGTTCCCAATGCCCAGCACCTTCTGCATCTCCTCAAAAATCTTGGCCCCACCCCGCACATGGCAGGCAGTTCCGAGACAAACCCTCACGATGTTGCGGCCGCGGGGCTTCAAATGGAACTGGGCATAGAATGTGGCAACTCCAAAAACCCGGCTCGGCGGCAGCTTTAGCTCCCGGCTGATTCGCAGGAGGACGTCCTTCGGCAGGTATCCGTAGACGGCCTGTGCCCCCTGGAGAATCGGTATCAGAGCCCCTTTGATACCACGCCATTTTTCAAAAAGTTCGAGCAACTCCTTCTCCTTCTGGACATCCTCGGCGGGTTGTGCACAGCTACTCAATTAATTTCCCTCCTTTCTCAGCAGCGTTGGTCTTTGCATGATAATAACCTGTTCCCCGAACATAGGTCCGGTGAACAGGAAATTTCCTTTTACTTATGGGTGATATTCATTCATAAGTATGCCAATATAAAATCTATTCGACAGTTAATTAAAAAAACCTCTTCCTAAACACAAAAAATAAGCAGGGAAATTAAATCTGCTTACCTTCAACGCTAGCCAGGGTCATATAGGAACGAATCCAGTTTTCCTAAATTTGACTGGACTATCTCAAACCTACTTGAAAAAAACAAAATTACAAAATTCTTGTATAGTTTTAAAATTTCAGTGAATAAAGAATATAACTTCGGTACTTACCTCATATTGTAACTTGTTCAATTATGTAGACTAATGGCATAATTACCACCAAACCCAATTAAATGCCGAATCCGTACTCTCGTACCAGAAGAGTACGGTACGGGGGAACCAATTTTAGCACGCCATCTTCAAAAGGGGCGTGTAAGGGGTGAATCCCCGGCACCCGGCGGTTTTCCCCAATGTTCGAAAATCGCTGAGTGCAGGGGTAGGGGATACCTTTCATCCGAACCCATCAGCTTACCCCGGAGGCAGTGAAAGGAGGAGAAACTGTTTGAGGAGGAGTCTTTTTGTCGTCTGTGGGGTGTTCCTTTTATGCCTGCTCTTCGCAGGCACAAGCTATGCGGCAGTAAGCTACACCGTCCAGCCGGGTGATTCTCTCTATCTCATCGCCCGCTCTTACGGCCTCACACCTCAAGACCTGATCAACGCCAACGGCCTGACAAGCACCATGATCATACCAGGTCAGTTATTGACGATCCCGGTTTCCAATTCCCAGGGTTCTCAGTATACCGTCAAACCCGGCGATACCCTGTACCTGATCGCCCAGGCACACGGGATCACGGTTGACAGCATTATGGCCTACAACAACCTCAAAACGACAACCATCTACCCCGGGCAGGTTCTTCAGCTGCCGCCCGGCAATTCATGGGGCACAAACCCCGGCCAGAATTCTTCCGGCACCCGGTACACAGTTAAACCCGGCGATACCCTCTACCTGATCGCCAGGGCACACGGCACGACGGTGGACAGGATCATGGCGGACAACAATCTTACCACCACCTGGATCTACCCGGGTCAGGTCCTCTATCTTTCCGGATGCGCTCCGTCAAACACCGGATGGGGCTCGGAAGCCTCACGGGGAGAGGTAACCCCGGAAGACGCCTACCTGCTCGCCCAGTTGATCTATGCCGAGTCTCGCGGGGAAATCTTTGAGGGCCAGGTCGCTGTTGGGGCCGTTGTTCTCAACCGGGTCAAGGATCCCCGGTTCCCGAACACAATCAGGGATGTCATCTATGAACCCTGGCAGTTTGAGCCAGTGCTGAACGGCCAGATCAACCTGACGCCCGATGCAGTTGCAATCCAAGCGGCGGATGCCGCCCTGTCAGGCGCAGACCCCACAGGAGGAGCACTCTACTTCTTTAATCCCAGCAAAGCGGACGGGAGCTTCTTTAACACTCTTACCTACCTGTGCACCATCGGAAACCATGCCTTCTACAAGTAAAGGAATCACCAGAATACTGCCGCTTTCTCCCATGCCCCCCACCGGGGGGCTTTTTTATACAATCTCGACCCTTCCTCCGGTCAGGCCCCGAAGCCTTGAATAGTGTCTTCCTAGCAGGTCTCTCCCCCCGGAATCAAAAGCTCTAGCCGGGAGCAGCACCAGATCAAAAACGTCTCCTCGCTTTTCGATAATCTGGCGAAGGGTGCTCCGGAAATCGAGGGTTGTCAAGAGCCCGGCGGAGGCGATAGACCCTCCGAAAAAGCGGTTTGGCACAGCAGCAAGGTGAACCCTGGCACCTCCCCTCTCCCACTCTGGCAGTACCAGCTGCAGCCAGTGCAGGCCCCAGATCGAGGTCAGAACCAGGACACTTCTCGCCCGGCGCTCCCTGATGACCCGCCCGGCTTTTTCCACGTGTTCCCATTCGAGATCGTGATTCATGACGATGCCGGCTCCGTCGTGCTTCTCCTTCCAGAAAGAAACAGGAAATTCTCTTCCCTCAAGTTCCAGACAGGGGTGAACAGCCTTACACACCCGTTTGAAGGCATCCACCCGGCTTTTTACAGGCCTCCCGTTTACACTTTTGATAACGTCTCCCCGCCTGATGCCGGCCCTTTCCGCCGGCGAGCCGGGGATCACCCCTGCCACCCTGGCCTGTAAACTCTGCCAGTCTTCCCACAAGAAAGGCTCCAGGAGCAACGGTATCTTCGAGACTGCCGCCTGCTCCTCCAGAAATTGTCTTAACTTATGATACATGGCCTCCGCATCAAAACGGAGCTCCGGCAACGCCAACCTGGTAAAGCCGGGCAGAAAGATCCGTACCGTTGTCGCTCCATGCTCCTGCAGAAAACTGCAGCTCAGCTGGAGATCCTGCCACCCGGTCAGGTGCGGCATGGCCACGATGCTGCCGTGGTAGGTGATGCCTGCCTCTGCCATCAAATCCGCCGCTTCCAAAACCCGGTTCGCCCGACGATCCCCCATTAAAAGCCACCTTCCCCTGGGAGTGGCGCTGTTCAGGGAGAGGTTGAGCTCAAGGGGCTGCATGTCGGAAAGTCTCTTGATAGCGGTCCTGTTCAGCAGGCTGCCGTTGGTTGTTATTTGAATGGTCGTTTTAGGGTAAATACTTCTTATGATTGACAGTATTGTCCAGAAATCGGGATGAGTCAGGGGCTCGCCTTCGGTGAAGCGGGAGGCAGCCTCGCCGATAATAATCTTTCTGCGCGGATCCAGTAAGGCAATCAGTTGTTGCACAAGAGGAAACGGCAAGGGAGGCAGGGAAAAGGCTTTGACACCTGGGGGATTCTGGGAATTGCTGCAAAAAATACAGCGGAGATTGCAGGTGGAGGTAAGAGGAAGGATATTCCCCTCTCTCACCGTTTTTCGCAGAATAAAACTAAACACCCTGGTAACCTCTCGCCATCTAATTACTCCGTTCCAGGCTGCCCAGGTAGGCAGACGCCCCCTGCCGGGAAAGGTAAATGTAAAGCAAACCTCCTACCAGAGCCACGCTGAGAGCGGTTACGGAAGCAACCCATCCTCCCCAAATAAAAGGGTTTTCGCGGAAGAGCTCAATCACACTGCGGGAGAGCCCGTACAGAATAAGAAACAAGCTGAATATCTGGCCGCGAAAACGGATGCGACGCGACACCAGCTCCAAAATAACGAAAATTACAACACCGGAAAGCAGTGAATAAAGCTGGGTGGGGTGTCTGGGCAAATCATCAACTGCAGGAAAAACGACTCCCCATGGTAAGTTTGTGGGAACACCGTAACAGCATCCGTTCAGAAAACAACCGATGCGTGCAAAGGAATACCCGAGGGCAACAGCAGGAGCTGCCAGGTCCAGAAACGCCAAAAAAGGCACACCGATTTTTCGCAGGTAAAGGTAGCCGGTCAAAAGACCGAATAACAGGGCGCCGTAAAAGGCCAGGCCCCCTTGAGTTAGCATCAGGATCTGCAGGGGGTGTGCCAGGTAGTAGCCCGGCTCGTAAAGAAAGACGTAAACCAACCGTGCACCGACAATCCCGGCAACCACTATCAGAATTACAAGATCGATTACAAACTGCGGTGATTTCCCCTGTTTTTCAACCTTTTTAACCAGCAGGAGTGTAGCCGCAAGAACTCCCAGAGCCACGAAAAAGCCGTAACTGTAAAGGCGCAGGAATCCCCACTGAAACAAAATAGGATGCATTACTCAAACCACCTTTGGATAGAAAAATTCTTAATCTTCAAACAATCCACATATTCACAGGTTTATCCACAATTATATTTATGTTTAAACCGGTTTTCAATAAATTTATCCCCAAAGCTAACAAAATCCTCCTCCTTTTAAATAGCACTAAAAATTCATATATTACAGGACTGGAGCACATCTATATATAGGACTTCAAATCAATAATCCGGTTATTTATTTTTGCTGACAAGGGGGAAATTGGCGTAGGCCTCCTGTTGTAGAGAAGCAAAATGCCCGGCCAGGTAATGATAATACCCGGCACATCCAACCATTGCCGCATTGTCGGTGCAGAATTCGACGGGGGGATAAAAAAAATTCAGCCCCTCCTCGCCGGCTCTTGTCTGAAAGCGGCTCCGGAGGGCGGTATTCGCCGCAACACCCCCGGCCAGTGCAACCTGCTTAACACCCGTTAGCCGCGCCGCCCACATCGTTTTTTCAACCAGTACATCGATCACGGCAGCTTGAAAACTCGCCGCAATGTCTGCCAGACAGGGCTCATCACCTTTCTGGCGGGCACGTTGCAGGTAATTGATAACCGCCGTTTTTAAGCCGCTGAAACTGAAATCTAGTTCATTCTCCCCAAGCCATGCTCTTGGAAAAGGGATCGCCTCCGGGTTGCCTCCCCTTGCCAGTGCTTCCAGAGCAGGACCGCCTGGATAAGCAAGGCCCAGCTGGCGGGCTATTTTGTCAAAGGCTTCACCCGCGGCGTCATCCCGGGTGGAACCCAGCAATTCATAGCTAAGGTGTTCCTTTACAAGGACCAGGCTGGTGTGGCCACCGGAAACGATCAAACACACAAAAGGAGGTTTGCGTTCCGGGTGTTCGAGGAAATTTGCGTAAAGATGAGCCTCCAGGTGGTGGACGGGTACCAGTGGAAGCCGCAGCGCAAAGGCGTAAGCCTTGGCCGCAGCAACTCCCACGAGCAATGCCCCGATCAGACCGGGGCCTACCGTTACCGCAACGGCATTTAGATCAGAAAACTCTATCCCGGCATCCTTTAGCGAGCGCTCAACCACAAAAGTAATCTTTTCCAGGTGCTGCCGGGAAGCGACTTCAGGGACTACGCCCCCGTACCGGCGGTGAATGTCGATCTGGGATGCAATTATATTCGAAGAGATAAAATGCCCATCCCTGATCACCGCGGCGGACGTTTCATCACAACTGGTTTCAATTCCCAAAATATATACAGGCGGCAAGTTCTCCACTCCCTAAGTACAACAATGGCTAGAGATTTTCCGGATCGTGATAGATCTCCATGTCGTCCGGGTTTTTCCCAGTCTGCTCATTCCAGGCGTCCTTTTCCTTCTCTTTTTTTTCTCCCTCCTGCTTTTGAGATACAGCGACGTCAGGTTTGATCTTGTATTCTGCCATGGCTAGCGCTCCTTTCTTAAAGTAATTTCCACTGTAGTATGCGCGGCAAGTCGTTTTTCTATTTTGTGTCCGTTCGGAAAGCAGCCGGCCGTTAGGGGCGCCAAGCCAGGCGTTCGAGCAGGCTCTTCGGGTTAATCTTACGCACCTCGGATGCCGGCAGCTCCACCTTCACATCAAAGGAGATCAGGTCGCTTTCCCGGGCATCAGGCAAAAAAATGAGCGGCCATTCGACAGCATGGCCCTCATCACTCAACAGTATGATGATCCGGTCCCCCTCAATGCGGTCAACAACCCCTCTTACGATCACTGCTCTTCCCCCCTTTGCCTGTCTGAGTTTTCCTGTCCGATGCTGCACATCATAACCAGAGCGTCTTCCCGCGTCTCGATATAATAATTCTTACGCCACCCGATATTGCGGAAACCGAGACTCTTGTACAGGTTAAGAGCAGGTATGTTGGACGGCCTTACCTCCAGGACCATGGTATCCGCACCCTGCTCCCTGGCGTAATCAATCAGAGTATTCATCAGCATCTTACCCAGTCCCCGCCCGCGAAAATCAGGGTGAACCGCAATGGTGGTAACGTGGGCCTCTCCGCAAAAAAGCCACATGCCGGCATATCCAATCAAATTGTTTTCATGAATCGCTACAAAATATACCGCAAATTTGTTCTGGAGTTCGTTCAGGAAAGCCTGCTGCGACCAGGGCGAGGGAAAAGAACAGTTCTCAATGGCCGATATTTGTGGAATGTCATCTCTTTTCATAAAGCGTACTGCAACTTCCACAACACCCCACCTTTATTTTTGCCGGATGGCCGGTGATTTTACATAAAGGGCACCGACAGCCCCCGGATGCTTCCCGCCGTTGGCAAGCAAATCCCGGTAACCGAGTTTTGCAACCATTGCGGCACGGGGCCAGAGCTGCACCGGCTCGGCCAAAACCGCTCTTTCCCCTAATTTCTCTCGAAAAATGTCCCAGTAAGTCTGGGCGCCCTCCCCGGTGAAGGTAAGCCGGGCAGTGAGATTATCCTGGAGCCGGATGGCGAGCTTCAGCGGGTTGATGGCCATGTAGTCGCTGAGCCGCCTCATACCGTCATCGGTGCTGACATAAAAGCAGGTGTAAACCTCGTCCCTGCGGGCTTCCAAAACTGTGCAGATTAAACCGGAAATCCCTCGCAATCCCCATGCCAGTGCGTCAAGGGTAGGCACCCCTGCCAGCGGTTTAACCAGGGCGTGGGCAAAGGCTTTCGCGGTAGCCAGCCCGACCCGCAGGGAGGTAAAGGACCCCGGCCCGACGGAGACCGCAAAGGCGTCGACATCACCGATAGTCATACCACAACCTTTAAGCACGTAATCGATCATGGGAAGCAGGCGCTCCATGTGGGCCTGTCTTGTATTAAAAGAGGCCTCCCCGAGCACCTGTTGCTCCTCACAAACCGCCACGGAAACGACCGGGGTTGAGGTTTCTATGCCAAGTATCCGCATCTGTCCGCCAGCTCCTTAACGATGGCACCATAATGCCCGCCCCTCGGCTCAAATCGTATTAACCGGGCGGTTTCAATCGGTTCGGTCTGGTTGATGTCAATCTGTAAAAACTCCGAAGGCAGAGCCTCCGGAAACAGATTTCCCCACTCGATCAGGATCACACCGCGGCGCCTGAGGTAATCGTCCCAACCGATACCCTCGAGTTCCCGGTAGGAACTCAGCCTGTAGAAGTCGGCGTGAAACACCGGGCACCTTCCCCCGTACTCTTGAACAATCATAAAGCTCGGGCTGGTTACGGGATCGTCAACCTCCAATCCCCGGGCGACACCTTGGATGAAAACCGTTTTTCCCACCCCCAGGCTGCCGCTAAGAGAAACCACATCCCCCCCGGCCAGCAGCCTGCCCAACTCCTCGCCGATCATCTCCGTTACCCGTGGACTACGTGATATCAATTCCCACAACCGACCATCACCACCGGCCTGATTCCGGTTTTTATTATATCCCTCTTTCACACTGCCCACAATAAAAATGAAGGATCCGGTTAACTGAAGAAGCAGGAAAACAGGCTTTGATAGCGAACGATTACCTAATAAAAATATAATAGATATATACCACATCACCGACATGGAGGAGGGAAAGATCAAGGGGGCCTTTGAGAATTGTTTTACGTATATGGGGGGAGGAGATTCAATTTTAAATGGTCCTAACAGAGGTAATTCGACTACTTTCAGCGGAAGTTATCTGTGGCCATGACAAAATCAATCTTCAAGTCGAATCAGCCTGCGCCGGCGACCTACTGAGTGATTTACTCACCTTCAGTCATAACAAAACACTCCTGCTCACCGGTCTCACCAATCCCCAGGTGATCCGCACAGCCGAAATCATTGACCTTGCCGCAATTATATTCGTGCGTGGAAAAAGGCCGAATGGGGAGACACTGCAACTGGCTCAAGAAAAACAGATACCACTCCTTGTAACCCAATTACCCCTTTACGAATGCAGCGGTATTCTTTACAGCGCCGGCCTCAGAGAAGACACTTCAAAAGAAACCAGAGAAGAGGCTAAAGAATCATAGAAATCAAAGCAGCTTTCAGGCTTTTCTTCTAGCATGGGGGCAAAATTTTGTTAAATGTTTAAAAAAGGTGTTGTGTGGTGAATTGTGAAAAACGGTACGAACCCTGAAGCAGACAGAGATCAGAAAATTTGTTTAAGCTTCAACGTGGAAGGTGGCAACTTTCTTTCCGCGGGAGAAGCTTCGATCCGCCTGAAACACACCCTGCAGCACATCGGGTATCCTGCATCACTGATACGAAGGGTTGCCGTGGCTGCTTATGAAGCTGAAATGAACATAATCATTCACGCCGATAGCGGCGTGCTCAAAGCGGAGGTAACACCTGAAGCGGTGACCATTTGGGCCGAGGACAAAGGGCCCGGGATCGAGGACATCGGTCTGGCAATGCAAGAGGGTTACTCCACGGCACCCAACTATATCAGGGAAATGGGATTTGGCGCAGGTATGGGCCTTCCCAACATCAAAAGATGCGCCGACATTTTTGAGATCGAGACCCATGTCGGAATCGGAACAAAAATAAGGATTGTGATCTTCAATAAACAGAAAACGAATTGATAAATGGCGGGCGTCTTGTAAGATGGATGGTGTTAAATGGAAAAATATTGTTCCATTTTTCTTGACGAGACAAGATGCACGGGGTGCACCAACTGTATTAAGCGGTGCCCTACCGAAGCAATTCGAGTTCGTGAGGGAAAGGCGAAAATCTTCCCGGAACTTTGCATAAACTGCAGTGAATGTGTCAGGATCTGCCCGAACCGTGCCCCGGTTCCCCAGGCGGATTCCAAAGAAATACTGTCAAACTACAGGTACAAGATCGCACTGCCCGATCCGGCCATTTTTGCCCAGTTTAAAACGAAGTACACCCCTCACCAGATCCTGGCCGCCATTGCTGCCGTGGGTTTCGACGGTGTCTACGAAGTAGCCCGGGCAGCAGATGAAGTGAGTGTCGCCATTCGTGAATTCATAGCCGATCATAAGGAAGAGGGGCCGTGGATCTCTTCTTCGTGTCCGGCTGTAGTTCATCTAATTCAACTGCGCTTCCCCACTTTAACCGAACAGATTTTGCCCATTCTTTCGCCGGTCGAGATTGCCGCCAGGCGGGCCAAAGAGGAAGCGGCGTTGCAGGCGAACATACCAAGGCAGGAGATCGGATGTTTCTACCTCACACCATGCCCTGCCCAGGTGGCCGCAATCCGCTCCCCTTATTTCCTGGAAAAGTCCAATGTGGATGGAGCCCTGGCTATTTCCAGTCTTTACAGCGAACTGCGGGTTAAACTCGCCAAACTCGAGAAGCAAGAAGAATCCCCGGTAAAGGCAACCTCTCTGGGACTCGCCTGGGGCCGGATCGGCGGCCAGACAAAGGCTGTTCAAGCAGATAACTTTCTGACCCTGGACGGTGTTTTTAACCTGCTGGAACTGTTGGAGGAAATCGAACTGGACAGGTTCAACAACAATGTGGATTTTCTCGAATGCCAGAACTGCCAGGGAGGGTGCGTTGGGGGCATTTTTACAGCCGAAAATCCCTTTGTAGCAAGGGTTACCCTGCGGCGCATGACCAACAAACTGCCCGCAAAATTCGAGCCCGGGCACGAGGAAAGGATAAGGCAATACTACCGGGAAGGCTTTTACAACGCGGAAAAAAAGGTAGAACCTTACTGCATTATGAGCCTTGACCAGGACATTTCCAAAGCCATCTACATGGTGGAACAGTCCGAAAAAATTCTCAAGCACCTGCCCGGACTTGACTGCGGAGCCTGTGGCTCCCCCACCTGCCGCACCCTTGCAGAGGATATTGTGCGCGGTTTGGCTTCAGAAACCGACTGCATGTTCATTCTCAGGGAAAAGGTACAGTCCCTCGCCGAGCAGATGCTTTCCCTCGCCTTGAAAGTTCCTCCGGTGACGGTGGTACAGCGCCAGATCATGAAAACCCAGCAGGAAGTGCTGGAACTGGCGAAAAGGATACCGCCGCCCCTTGCCAGACGTGAACCAAAAAAGGAGGATTAGGATATGAAAGTTAAAGAGCTGGTAGCCGCTCTTGACCTGACAGTGAGAAGCGGAGCAGCAAAACTGGAGCGCGACATCACCGGCGCCTACGTTTCAGACCTCTTAAGTGATGTTATGTCAAATGCCCGCGAAGGAAACGTATGGATCACCCTGCAGATACACCCGAACATCGTGGCAGTTGCCAGCCTGCTGAATCTGGCTGCAGTGATTGTCAGCAGAGGGGCGGAACCGGAAGAAGCAACCATAACCAAGGCCGAGGAGGAGGGAATCGTTTTGCTTACCTCACGGGAGCCCAGTTTCGAAGTGGCAGGGCAGCTCTACCGGCTTTTGCATAAAGGCTAAAGGCAGGTATACCCTTAATGCTGACGATCACCGCCGATCTCCACATTCACACGGCTCTATCCCCCTGTGCCGAAAAAGAAATGACCCCGCAGGCCGTGCTGGCTCAGGCGGCAGCTAACGGGCTCCAGATGATCGCCATAACCGACCATAACACGGCAATGAACACGGTTTCTTTCTGCGAAGCCGCAGCAGGAGGGACGATCTTCGTGGTTCCGGGGATGGAGGTACAAACCCGGGAAGAGGTGCACCTGGTCTGCCTCTTCTCCACACCCCAGGAAGCCCTTGCATGGCAGGAATATATTTACAAGCATCTCCCCCCTGCCAAAAACAACGAAAGGGTATTCGGCGTTCAGCAGATCCTTAACAAGAAGGGGGAGGTGGTGGGTATCGAGGACAGGCTGCTGCTTACCTCAACCGATCTCTCGGTTGAGGAGGTGGTAAACGAGATGAATGCCAGGCACGGCATCTGTTACCCGGCACACGTGGACAGGCCTGCTTTCAGCATAATCGGAAGCCTGGGGTTTATACCCCATGACCTGGCGATTCCCGCGGTGGAAATCTCCCGAAACATTAACCGGGAGCGGGCGGTAGCAAAATTTCCCTTTATCGATCGCTATCCCCTTCTGGGGAGTTCCGACGCTCACCGACTTGCCGAGATCAGTCAGCCCCGCACCCGTATCTATATGGAGGAGCTTTCCTTTGCGGCTCTCATTGAAGCCTTCAAAAACCGCAGAATCGAGGTGGATTGAGTGCGTGAGCTTTCCCTCCACATTTCCGATATCCTTGAAAATTCCAGGGTGGCCGGCGCCTCGTTGATTGAGATCAAGATCGTAGAAGACTTGAAACAAGACCGCCTCGTAATAACCGTGGCCGACAACGGAAAGGGAATAGAGAAGGAAGTGCTTGAGCGGGTCTTCGATCCTTTTTTTACCACCCGCACCTGCCGGAAGGTGGGCCTTGGCCTACCTCTCTTCAAAGCGGCTGCCCGGCGCTGCAACGGTGACGTGGAAATAACCTCCACACCCGGCAAGGGAACTACGGTTCACGCCGTCTTTCAGCACAGCCATATCGACAGGGCTCCCCTCGGCAAACTGGTGTCCAGCCTGGTCATTTTTATCGCAGGTGCGCCGGATATCGACCTGGTTTATACCCACCACGTCGACGAAAAAGGCTTTACCTTTGACACCAGGGTGCTGCGGGAAGAGCTCGAAGGCGTTCCCTTAAACACCCCGCCAGTTCTTAACTGGATCAGTGATTATTTAAGGGAATGCCTGCAGGAGATCGGCTCCTGTGCATAACTTTTTGCTGCGCAGCCGCCCGCACCAGGGCCTCAAAAAAGTGGTTTGCTCGGCCAGCCTGGGTCTTCAGGACTCTGAATCTCCCTCTTGAGCAACAGCTCTATCTGCCTTCACCGGGCCGCCTCCGCTGACATCCTGCTCCAGTTCCTGTGCCGCCGCACCCGTGTAAATTCGGGGCACCCTTTCGCTGATCATGCAGACCACCTCGTAATTGATCGTCCCCAGGTGTGCCGCTATTTCCTCCGCCGTGATCTCCTCCTCCCCCTGCCGTCCCAGGAGCACCACCTCATCATCCTGGACCACATCGGGGATGTGGGTCACATCCACCATCAGCTGGTCCATGCAGACACGCCCGACCACCGGAGTGCGGCGGCCCTTAATCAACACCTCACCCTTGTTGGATAAGAGCCGGGAGTAACCGTCGGCATAACCCAACGGTATGGTGGCGATGCGCCTTGGTTTGTCGGCCACATAGGTGCGCCCGTAGCTGATGCTGGCTCCCGCCGGCACCTCTTTGACAAAAGCCACCCGGGCCTTCAGGCTCATCACCGGGATAAGCCTGACGGTGTCGTGTCGGACTTCGGCGGAGGGAAAAAGGCCGTAGATCACATTTCCGGGACGGACCAGATCCAGGTGAGTATACGGCAAATCCAGCAGGGCTGCGGAATTGGCGCAGTGCTTCCAGCGTATATAGACACCCCTTGCCGACAACTGTTTTAAAAGCCAAACGAAACGGGTAAACTGTTCCTCCGTATAGCTCTTGTCTGCCTCATCCGCCGCTGCAAAATGGGTATAGATCCCTTCCACCTCCACACCGGGAAGATGGGCCATCCGGAAAATGGTCTCGACGGTTTCTTTGTCCGGTGGAAAGCCGAGGCGTCCCATCCCCGTATCGATCTTGACGTGGATTTTTGCGGTCTTGCCCAAACGCTTCGCAGCCGCCGCCAGGGCGAGCGCCCCCTCCCATGTGAAGATGGTCTGGCTGATGTCGTTCGCCACGACCTCCTCCATGTCCTCATCCGGGGTGTAGCCCAGGATCACCGTTGGCGCTTTGATTCCCCTTTCACGCAGCAAAAGGGCCTCCTGCAGCAGGGCGACCCCCAGCCAACTGGCACCGTTTCGTAAGGCCGTCCTGGTTACAGGCTCGACACCGTGTCCGTAGCCGTTTGCCTTAACCACGACCATGATTTGGGCCCGGGGATTGGTGATCCGGCGGATTTCGCGAACATTGTGTGCTAAAGCATCGAGGTTGATTTCTGCCCAGGCAGGGCGTCTCATTTGTTAGCGCCTCCATTTTGAGCTAATTGGTACAGATCCTTTAAAACATAAGGTATCTCTTCCAGGAGATCTCCGGCGATCAGTCCGGGCATACCCTTTCTTGAAGCTATCCGATCGGCAGCCCAGCCGTGGATGAACACTCCAGCACCTGCGGCCTGTACCGGTGTCAAACCCTGGGCCAGCAGGCCGGCAATCAGGCCTGTCAAGACATCGCCCGTACCGCCTGTGGCCAGGCCGGGATTTCCGGTAGGGTTGATCAGAACCTCCCCATCCGGCGCCGCAATGACCGTACGCGCCCCCTTCAAGACGACAGTAACACCCCACTCCCGGCTGGCCCGCCCGGCATTTCCGGGCCTGTCCTCCTGAACGGCCGAAACGCTCATCTCCAGCAGGCGTGCCATCTCCCCCGGGTGAGGTGTCAACACCCAGTTCTTGCGCCGGTCCTTATACCGGGGATCAAGAAGAAGACTTTTGTCTTTTGCAAGCAAATTCAAAGCATCGGCGTCAATTACGGTGGGGAGATCGACCCTTGTGAGAAGATTTTTTAAGAAAACAGCCGTCTCCGGGTGCTGTCCGAGACCGGGGCCCACCGCCAGCACCGTTACCCTGGAGAGCAGATCGTCAAGCGCGGCAAGTGCAGAAACGGAAAACCCGCCATCCGCATCAGGCGCAGGGAAGGTCATGGCTTCGGTAAGCTTGGCGGCAGCAATCGGGTAGAGGGATGCCGGTACCACTGCGGTTACAAGCCCGGCTCCGCTTCGCAAGGCTCCGTTACTGGCCAGGGTGGCAGCCCCGGTGTAGCCACGGGTTCCTCCGATCACCGCTACGTGGCCGTAATTCCCCTTGTGATGGGTGGGGAGCCGCAACGGGAGATATTTCGCCACCGTCCTTTGATCGAGCAGCGTAAATCCGCCAGCTTTCTCATCCCGCAGTTCGGGAGGAAAAGAAATGTCTCCCACCAGGACCTCGCCGGCGTATTCGGCACCGGGGTCGAGGTAAAGCCCGATCTTCGGCATCCCCATGGTAACGGTACACCTGGCCTTGATGCAAGGGCCTGCCACACGACCGGTATCGGCCTCGAGGCCGGAAGGGAGATCCACCGCCAGCACCGGCTTGCCTGATTGATTGATTATACGTATCAGGGTGGCCAGTGGCTCCTGGGGAACTCCCCGGAACCCGGTACCGAACAGGGCGTCTATTATCAGGTCGGCCCGTTCAATGGCTCCCTGGAGCGTGTTAACTGCACCTTCGTCGAAAACCTTATATGGGATGCCCATTGCGGCCACGATTCTTAAATTCACCGCCGCATCCCCCTGGTACGACTCCGGGAGGGCGGTCAGGAATATTTCCACTTTTGCACCCCTGTTATAAAGGTGACGGGCTACGACAAGACCGTCACCCCCGTTGTTTCCGGGCCCCGCCAAGATTAAAGCGCTTTTACCCTCAGGCCGGTGATCCCAGAACAGGTCAAGCACTGCCTGGAGAATGCTCAGCCCCGCATTCTCCATCAGGATCAGGCCGGGAATTTCGAAGCGGTAGATC
Organism: Clostridia bacterium; assembly: GCA_902812385.1. Lineage (GTDB taxonomy): Bacteria > Bacillota > DSM-12270 > Thermacetogeniales > Thermacetogeniaceae > DULK01. The sequence goes on from CADDZD010000018.1 coordinate 21,872, forward strand.
GCCTCCTGGTCGAGTTGACGCATTTCAGCAGCCTTTACCAGCCTCACGGCCATCAACCACCCTCTCTAAAGATAAATCCTCGCTCCTTTGAACGCCAACCGCGAGCACCACCGCACAGGCGTATGTTTTGCAGTGTGAAAGACTTACCAGGAGATTTACAATACCTTTTTTCTCCGCTAACCTGGCGGATTTTCCGGAAAGGCGAACCCGGGGTCTCCCCCCTTCCGAGACTATTTCGATCTCCCGCCAGGGCATGATCTCATCTCCGTGCCCCTCGCTGCAGGCCTTCCGGACGGCCTCTTTCGCAGCAAAGCGCGCTGCAAAGGAAGCTGCCGGGCATCTCTTCCCCTGGCAATATGCTATCTCCTCCGAGCTAAATAAACGCTCCCGTAAACGCGGCCGCCTGGCAAGCGCTTCCTTGACCCGCTCAATTTCAATTATGTCGATGCCAATCCCTTTGTTCACTTTTTCTTTCACCTTGCCGCACCAGGGAAATAATCCCTTCGGAAGCTATTATAACATATTACCGGACACCCATCCTTCCGCAGTTCTTAGCAAGTGATTTCTCACCTAAAAATCAGTTCTACTTAGGATATAGGCTCCCAAAAACCATAGCCCTATACCCACAAGCGAAAGATATAACAAGGAGGTAGGAAAGGACAGAGATTGTGCCACCCGGGAGTAGAAATATGCGCCGTATACCAACCGGGGAATCAGGTCAATTTGAAAATAGGTCCGGTTGGAATTCAGAAAATGAGAGAGGATAAGCCAGCCAAAAGGAATCATTGGCACTAGATAAGCTTTGCGCAGAATAAGGGACAACGTTACCGGAATAAGAGCAAATATACTTATTGCAAAAGCTGTGTAAAGCACAAGCTTGGCACAAAAAACAAAGGGATTGGTTCCCGGGGGAATTACGTAGGTACCCAGCGTTATAAAAAAGCTTGGCGGATTAGTTGCGAACCGGCTAAAAGATGTTTCATAGGGCAGCGTTAGCAATGATACAAAAAATACAATCACCATACCCAGCAGGGTATAAATCAAACCGGCGGTGAATACGCTGGCTACCTTTGCCGTCCACCATTGGTAGCGGTTGGAACACCGGTTCAGTGTGAGCCACACCCAGTTTGATGCGATATCCCCTATTACTGTGTCTGCCACCAGAAAGACAAAGAGAAGCAGGATGACAAACCGAAAGTAAAGGTGATTAAAAAAAGTGCCGATAACACCATCCCATATGTTCACGTGTAGCTGATAGTTTTGTATCTGATAATTTAGCTGATAACCTAGTAAGTAATCTGTGTTTAAAAATGCAACCAGGGAAAAAGCCGGAAAAACTGCCAGCCAGCGTTTTCGAAAAACCAGTTTTATTGTTTCCATCCACCATAACCCGATCACCGGTAAACACCATCTTTCAGCTGCGAGCATTCCAAAAAGATTGCCTCAAGATCTATAGTGGCACGCTGAATGCTTTCTATCGCAATGTCCGCGGGCAGCAGTTCGGCTAAAACCCGGGATACCGAAAGTTCGCTGTTAAGAATTCCCCTGGGGAAATCCTTGGACGGTAGTGGTCGCAGGTTATCTTTTCCTGCCCAGCGAACCAACTTATCCCAGTCGCTCTGGCTGTTAACGCTGATTTCGATCAAATGCTGTTCGCTGCTTTGGAGATTTACCTCGCGGACGATGCTTCCGTTGCTGATTATCGCCACCCGGTGACACATGAGTTCTATTTCATGAAGCAGGTGGCTTGCTATGATTATCCCGACTCCCTGGCTTGCCAGCCTGAAAAGCAGCTGCCGTAAATCAATGATGCCCAGAGGATCCAGTCCGTTGGTGGGCTCGTCCAATAGAAGCAGTTTTGGCTTTTCCATGATTGCCTGGGCAAGCATCAATCTCTGCTTCATCCCCAGAGAATAATTGCCTACGGCTTTTCGGTTAGCCGGATCCAATCCGACCGTTTCCATCGCCTTTCTTATTTCCTGCTCCCCGATTTTTCTCCGGATCGAGGCCAGCAGCTGAAGGTTTTGAAATCCGCTCAAACTTGGAAGCAGGGCCGGCGTTTCTGGGAGGACGCCGATTCCCGATTCCGGTTCTGCCAACTGCACCGATCCGGCCGTAGCCGTTACGGTTCCGGAGATTATTTTCAGCAGCGTAGTTTTGCCGGCCCCATTGGGGCCGATTAACCCCAAGATCTCGCCTTCAGAGAGCGTTAAATTGATATCTCTCAAGATAGGCTTGCGGCGAACGACTTTTTTCAACGACCTGATTTTCAGGATTTCCTTCATAAATCCCTACCCCTCAAGAATGATCTTTCTTCAGGCTGAAGGCCATTACAGCGAGGACGTGTACTGTAACGCTTATCGTTATCCAGTAACCTACCACCTTCAGAAATGTAAAAGAGGGCGAAGAGGACACGCCTTCATTCAGCGCCAGATAGCAGTAAGGATTAATTAAGGACATTGAGAGGGAGTATAATGCTGCAAAGTAGAGAATTGTCGGGGTGACAACAACCACGAAGATATTTTCGATCCAAACAGAAACCAATAGCGCAATACCGCTGAAGGCCGTAGCGGCACAAACATAGATCAGCAGCAATACAAGACAGTACACCATAGGGTTGGTGGCGGCAAAGGCTTTGGCAAAATCAGCGGCATATTCCAGGATCGGGCCGGCGGGGAACAGAAGGAAGGTGGTCAGCAAAAATGTAATCAGTAATCCTCCGGTGAAACATATTTGCCCCACGACGCTGCCGATCGCTTTTCCGGAGATATACTGGTAAGGCAAGACTCCTCTGGACATGAAAAGCTGCACCAGGCCCAGGTGACGGTCTTCCGCCAGTATATCCCCTGTAGACAACCCGGCCAGAAAGGGAAGCGCCAGCGGCAGGATATAGCCGGTCGCAAAACTAAAGGCTTCAAATGATGTTCTTTGGGGAGTATTATATTCGAGATAGATCACAACTCCTGTGATGAGCAGGCCGATGCCCAGAATACCAAGAACTAATAGTTTTTTCTTGCCCAAAATCCTTTTCAGTTCCAGCCTGATGATATTCGTCAGCATTTCTTTACCTCTTTCAAAGAAAGGGGAGGGCGAGCCTCCCCTGAATTCTAAAACTCACCAAATTTAAACCAACCGGTCGTTGTAAATTCAACAGGAGCTACCGCTGAATATTCAATCTTCACATGTTGCGTTTGGCCGGAGGTATTTGTGTAAATTGTCTTGGTTTGCCCGCGACCAACCGCTATCCAATCTCCCAATGCGCCCAGCGTACTGGCATCGACTACCCGGAAAGAAACGTTCCAACGAACTGTATCGGTCCTTTGTACCACACAATACTTTCCGGGAGTCATGTGCCAATCTCTCGGATCATATCTGGTTCCGAACGTCGGAACATTAAGCTCAAAATAATAGTTTCTAGTAGCTTGTGGTTCTACCTTTTCATTTGCCGTTTGCTCAGTTTGAGAGACCGGAAGTGCACTTTAATCTGCTGCTTGCTCGGTTTGAGAGATCGGAAGTGCGCTTTCGGCGTTCACCAACCCCGGAAGTGCGGTCACCAATAAACATGAAACGACCAGTAAGATAACAATCTTTCTCCTCTTCATTGTTTGTTATGCCTCCTTCTTTTTTAATTCAATCGACTTTACAACCTTGATCTGCAAGAAACTTTATAGTTAAGCTTTCCCTCCTCTCGACCTTCCTTTACAAAGGTCGAGCGTCAGGCTAAAATAAATCTGCCTGCGCCTTTGCTCTGCAAAGGAAGGGTACTCGCCCCTGGTTGAACCGTTGGTTTACGGCCTGCAGGTTCACCGGGGGCTGTTATTTTAACTCCACCAATAAAACGGCAGAATAATTTACCTCTCATAATATAGACAATCGAATAAGCCATTTTACTGCATACTTTAGGAAAAATTCTAGGGAGATGATTGATGGTAAATTTGGAAGGGACCTCGACTTTCGCAGGGTCTCGCAGGGTATCCAGCTTGTTTAGAGCAGTAAGAAAAACTTCCTGGGTAATGTCTTCGGCAAAGCACTGTTCGTTCAGAACATGGTAAGAAGCGTAATAAACGGACCGTCCGTACCACCGGTAGAGGAGTTCAATAACCCCAGTGGTGCACGGTTCGCCCTTGTTAAAGAATTCCCTAAGGAATTTTGCAAAAGGCGTGGCATAAATCCCCTCTCATGTCACGCTCCTAATATAATGACGGTTGAAGAGGGTGTTTGGTTCAAGTAAAATTGTAAAGTTTTTGTTAATTTACATTTAAAATCAACCCGCTTTAATATGGTATTAATACCGAATACACTTTAATTTTTGCATGTCACCTCACCTTTGCTCTGCAAAGGAAGGGTACTCACCCCCTGTGATGGTTGGTTGATGGCCTACCGGTTCACTGGGGGCTGTTCCTTAATGACCCCACAAAAATATCAGTTATCCCTTTTCCGGCAGTTTCGGCTGATACCAGTGGAACCAGCAAGTGGCGCTTACTCCCGTTGCCGCTACGAGCAGGAGCAGCGCCAAAGCAAATCGCAAAAGATTTGTCTTAATCGATTTGGACACGCCTCTCACCTCCTGGAAATTGGTATTGCAAATCACTTTAGACGTGGAAAATCATTCTCCTGCCTGATATTCCCAACCGGGTCAAAAGACGGCACAAACGAGTTATATAGTGCACGAACGGGTTTTGTATACATAAAAAAATAACCGTTGTAACAACGGTTACTGTTAGGAATCCTCAACCTGAAACCAGCGAAATGAGGCGCATTCCTAGTTTATTGCGAATCTTTCCCTCAACTCCTTTTTCCTTTCCCTGCTCAAGAAAACTCTGTCACCGGAATCCAGGATTATGTCGTAGGATCGGCCCGATGGAATTATTGCCTTGATCTTCTTCAGGTTGACCAGAAAGCCTTTATGACACCGGAAAAAAACTTGAGGATTCAGTTTTTGTTCGATTCTGTTCAAGTCGCCCGTCGCTAGATACTCGCCTTTCTCTGTTTTTATGAAAACCTTACGCCTGCGGCTTTTGGCGTAGAGGATTTCCTCCGGGTTGATGAATATTTTCTGTTCCCCGACCTCGATAGAAATATCGGGAGATTCCCGGGGTGACCGGCTTGATTCGTAAGGGCATCAATTCCTGAACATTTCTAATGATAGGCGGCTGGGGTTACCCTTGGAGAAGGAAACACACTGAAAATATAAAATTTAAACGGCGACAGGTAACCGTTAAACATTCCTGCTATCAGCCGGGTTCATTTGGCATTTGCGCTCCTGAAATTACCAACTCCGGGTCCCTGGAAACTCTAAATAAACTTGTATCATTTTTATCAATTTAATCTGTATCAATGAATACTTTATGACAATAGAATCTTTTTACTGTCCAACCGCCGGAATTTCCGTAATTTGTAAGTCAACACGGTAGCCCAACCGGAGCAGGAAGTTTTGAATATCTTCCCAGGTCAGGCCGTAAGCCTTAACGTCGGCCAGACCCAACCGGCCCACTATCTCCCTGATGGTTTCATATTCCTTTTCATCAAAATCCGATTCCATCATGGACATTTCCGCCCAGTCCACCAGGTCAGCCAGGGTAATGCGGTGGTACAGGTAATCGATTAATTTTTGTGCAAGTTTATTACGGGTTAACTTCATTTTTTATTTCCCCTTTCTCACTTTTCTATGACCTTTATCTTCCGGGTATTTTTCATGTATCTCAGCAAGGTTACCCTGATCATCGTATATTTCCTGATAAAATCGCATAGTTTCTTCCCGGTCATTGACCTCTTTTACATATTTCGCCTTCCATCCGCGTTTCCCCGGCACTTCGTAAATGTAACGCCGCCCGCCACCCGGGAGTTCATTCCAGTAGTGAAACTTTCTCTCGTTTTCTTTCCGCTTATCTTTCAAAACAAGCATCCCCAGGAAGGTTTTTGTATTATTTTAACATAAATGTTTAACCGAAACAATCATAAAGGCAGACGCCTTGAATCGTCCGCCTTTGGATACAATCGTCACCGGTTTGGCCTGGGCTTCCACCTGGGTCATCCCGGCCTCCAGGGATGCTGCCGCCTTTACTACGTCCGCCGGTACAACCAGTTGTACATCGCCGATCTTCACTTCCACCAGCCTGGCTTCCTGTACCAGGCGGTTGACCTGTTCCACTTTCAGGGCCACCGCTCCTTTGTCCCGGGCCACTTCCAGGGTTGCTTTGCCGGTTTTGGCCGCCTGTTTGATGGCGCTGTCAATGACGTTATCGCTTACCGGTGTGGCTGCTCCCGGTGGCGTGCTGGTGGACGGGCTGCCGCCGCCGCTTGAACTACCACCGCCACCACCGCCGCCGGGGCTGCCGCCGGAGGAAACCGTAACAGTGAAGGCCTCTGCAGCACTTCCACCTCTGCCGTCGTCAGCCGTCACCGTAATGGTAGATGTTCCCGCCGCCACGGGGGTAATTTTCAGGATGGGACGGGTTTTACTCATGAATAAACCGAAAATGGCAGGTCATCTTGATTGGCCAGCGCAGCAGGCAGTCATTCTCAGTTGCCCAGGGGCCGGCATTGTGAATCAACAGGGGAACCCCGTCCCTCCTGCGCCGGTCGGAAATAATCCCGATGTGTTCATTCGGAGGGCCGAAGACGACAATATCCCCTGCCTGCCATTGAATGAGATTGTCAGCATCACCCGGTTTAATTTCTTTTGTCAGCACCAGGGCGTGACGCCGGAAAAATACCGCGAGGTTGAAGACCCGCCTGAAGTCGATATTGGGGTCGGGGCTCCTGCCTGTTGCTCCGTAAGCCGCAGGGGCCTCCCGGATATCATCGTCCACCAGGTCTTTCAAGTTGTAACCTGCCGCCTTGAGAAATTGCCAGCCTCAAATAAAATATGCCAATTGGTGATCAGGCAAAAGTAATTATACCTTTGCCTGATCAAAATGCAATTTCCCAAGACTTCAGCAAATGCTCAGGACGTAACGTTTTTATAGTTTATAGGATCAGTCGCGTTGATTTTAATATTGTACTTAACTACAGCTCCAATATCCTCAGCATACGCACCATAGTTGTTCAGTGCAGTTGCTGCAACCCCACTAATACCCGGTGCACTCATCCAATATATTCAAAATTGTACGTATCATTAATGGTAAGAGTAATATTCCATGTGCCGCTTGTCTTCTTGGCAGTCACCTTATAACTCACTTTATTAAGTGCCAGGAACAAATCTGTAGGACTGTTGAGCAACATTGAACCAGAAGTGCTATAGGAACTAGCGGTAGTCTTTTTCAGTATTGTCTTTCAGTATTGTCTTAATAGATGAAACTAAATTCTTGTATGCAGTGCCTGTTTTTACAATATTACATTGCCATGAACCATTATTATAGGTTACTGCACTTGGATTATCCTGTAAATGAAATACATAATAATACTACCTTAGGATGGTAATAGCTCCCAGGCCCGGATACCCAAGCCAGATGTTCGCGAAGTTTGCAGGGCTAATGTAACCGCGAAACGGGAGAGATCCCGCAACAAAAACCGGATAAATTGGGATCCCCTCTTCCTCTTACAGCTCGGCAAGGCGGCTTAAAGCAACTATCCCCTGAAATATTTTCATAAGGTGTTCGGCTGTGATAAGATGAGAATAGATAAATTTTGGAGTGAGAAAATTGTTAAAGAAAAGGCATTACCTGGCACAAGAAAAAAAAGAGGAAATCCTTACCAAGATCAAAAACCTTCTGGAGGCACAACCGGAGATAAGCTTCGCGTATGTCCATGGCTCATTTCTAGAGCAAGAAACATTTGGAGATATTGATCTCGCTGTCTATCTCTCCCCGGTGCCGACAGGAAGCGGCATTTATTATGAGTTGGCTCTGGAAAGCGCCCTGGAAGAACTGATTCGCTATCCCGTCGATCTCCGTATTTTAAACGAGGCGCCTCTTTCCTTTAAGTATAGCGTGCTCCGTAATGGAACTAGCATTCTTGAAAAAGACGAAGACCTGCGGGTTGCTTTTCAGGAGCAGACACTATCGATGTATTACGATTTTGCCCCGCTCCGGAAGCGCTACTTGAAGGAGGCCCTGGAAACGTGAAGTATGACCACCTTAGAGTTGAAAAATTACTTTCCTCTCTTAAACAGGCCAAGGCCCAGCTAGAACGCCTCGCGGCCCTGAACCAGGAAGAATTTCTTGCTGATCCTGACAAAATCGCCAGCGCGAAATATAATTTTGTTATTGCAATCGAAGCTGCCGTTGATTTATGCCAGCATTTAATTGCCAAAAATAACCTCCGTGTTGCCGAAGATTACGCTGAGACATTCCGGATATTGGCTGAAGCCGGGGTATTCTCTAATAACTTACTACCAGAATTAATTAATATGGCAAAGTTTAGAAACCGCCTTGTTCATATTTACTGGGACATTGACAACAAAGTAGTTTATGAAATTCTCCAGCATCGTCTCTCTGATCTTGACCTTTTTCTCTCCGAACTTTCAAGAGTGCTCCAGTAAGCAGGCATGGCCAAAAACCAAACATATATACAATAAACCTGACCCGGGACACGGCTGGGCAAGTAGCAGGGCGGGCGTTCGACGGCCCGCCGGGGCAGACGGGCTAAAATATGACACCCAAATTATTATGCTCAAGCTCCCACGGTTCCGGCAGCAATGTTCTGTTCGGTTTCATCTAGCTCGCTTTTTTCTCTCTCTGTTAGGATCTTCTCCAGATCCAGCAGGATCAACAGCCTGTCCTGTAACTTACCTACCCCGCGCAAATACTCCGCCGTTATCCCGGCTATAATTGCGGGCGGCGGGTCAATGCTGCTCGTAGGGAGTCTCAAAACTTCAGAAACCTCGTCCACAATAACGCCGACGGTATGGCCGGAAATCTCAACGACCACAATCCGGGCATCCTCCGTGTATTCGGTTCTCTCAAGCTCAAACCTTTTTTTGAGATCGATGACCGGAATTACCTTGCCCCGGAGATTGATTACCCCTTCGACAAAAGCAGGCGATCTGGGTATCCTGGTGGGTGTGGACAGGTGGTTGATTTCCTGAACCTGGGTAATCGGTACACCATATTCCTCCGCACCTAAACGGAAAACCACCAGTTGCACTTCCGCGGTTTCTTTCACTCCCATTTTATCCCCCGTCCGGCTTACCTCCTTAAACTGTTTACGACACTATTCTCCTCCTGAATGCCTAATTCCTGCAACATTGATCCATTATTTCGATAAAAATCTCATTAAACGCGATTCCTCAGGGTTGACCAACCCAGGAGATCCATCACCGGTCAGTAGGCCAGAAAGGCCTCAATAAACAGAAACAGGGAAAACCCGACCGCCGCCTTTGCCCACCACCCAGCCATTAGCTTTGTGTCCACCAGGGTCAGCAGCACAATGCCAGCAATCGTCCTGATCAGTCTATCGGCATTCCCCACGTTCTTTTTTAAATCAAGATGCAATTACGATCCCCCCTCTTTTACCTAGCAGTACCCTGGCTGGGGGACGTTTATTCCGGGGGCCGGAACTTAAACCATGCCGCCGGATGGTGACGGTAATGCTCGGAGCCACCTTCTAAAATTCGAGCCAATGGAATGGCGGCAGGTTAGTACGAAAACGGTCCTCTATTCCCGGCGTTTAGCGCCGTCGTTTTTCTTAAATCTCAGATATTGAACCGGAAATTGATTATATCCCCGTCCTGGACGATGTAGTCCTTACCCTCCAGGCGGGACAGGCCCCTTTCCTTGACCTTGCTCATATCCCCAAGCCTGTGCAGATCCTCGAAGCTGACCACCTCGGCCCGGATAAAGCCTCTCTCCATATCGCTGTGGATCTTGCCCGCCGCCGTCCGGGCATTGGTGCCCGCCTTGATCGTCCAGGCCCGCACTTCGTCCTCTCCGGCGGTGAGGAACGAGATTAAACCCAGGCGGCGGTAAACCGCCCGTGCCAGGCGGGCAATCCCAGGCTCGGTGATTCCCACGTCTTTCAAAAATTCCTCCCGCTCCTCCGGCTCCAGGCGGGCAATCTCGGCTTCTATCTCAGCGCAGAGATTGAGAACCGGGATACCCCTGGCCGCGGCATAGGCCGCCACCTCTTCTTCGCCATCGTAATGACCTTCTTGAAGCTGATCCTCATCGATGTTGACAACGATGATCATGGGTTTGGTTGTCAAGAAACCCAGGGAACGGACGGCCTGCCACTCCTGGTCCGACAACCCGGCTTCCAGAAGAGGCTTTTCCTGTTCCAGGGCAGCCAGGCAGCGTTTCAGGGCCGCCTGCTCCACCAGGGTTTCCCCCTTGATCTTCTTTCCGGCGGCAATGCGCTCCAACCTCGTCTCCACCATCTGCAGATCCGCCAGCAGCAGTTCTGCATTGATGTTCTCCAGATCCCGCAGAGGGTTGATGGTTTCATCCACATGGATGACGGCTTCGTTGCGAAATGCTCTTACCACATGAACAAGGGCGTCCACTTCCCGCACCGCAGCTAAAAACGCCGCCCCTGCCCCACGGGTCAGTCCCGGAACGTCAATGACCTCCAGGGTGGCAGGTGTAACCTTGCGCGGGTGGTAGAGGGATGCCAGGTAATCCAGACGGGGATCCGGTATAACAGCGGTGCGAACGTTGGTCTTGGTGCGGCCGGCAAAGGCGGAGGTTTCCGCTTCGGCTTGTGTAAGCAGGTTGAACAAGGTGGTTTTACCCACCAGGGGCAAACCGACGATTCCACAGGTCAGGGCCAATTTGTTTCACCTCGAACCAAGTATAGCATAAATTCAATGGAGTATCTCCGCCACGGCCTTAATAACCGTCTCAATATCCCCGCGAGTAATGTGCCGGTTGGTAACCATACGGATGCAGGTGGAAGACATGCTTCCGGCGAGAATTCCCTTCTGCCGCAGTCTTTGTAGAAACTCATCGGCCGACATCCCATCCCCTGTTAGTTCAAAAGCCACTATATTGGTCTGCACCCTGTTTAGATCAAGATGGATCCCCGGTAGCCCTGCAATACCCTCCGCAAGGAGACGGGCATTGGCGTGATCCTCGGCCAGACGGTCCACCATCCTTTCCAGTGCCACTATCCCGGCCGCCGCCAGAACTCCGGCCTGGCGCATACCGCCCCCGACCAGCTTCCTCGCCCGTCGGGCACGGGCTACAAACTCTCTGGTTCCTGCCAGAAGGGAGCCGACCGGGGCGCTCAAACCCTTCGAAAGGCAGAACATCACCGAATCGGTGTATTTTGTGAATTCCTGTACCGGAATCCCGGTAGCTACGGAGGCGTTGAAGATCCGGGCTCCATCCAGGTGCACGGAAAGGCCGTGTTCCCTCGCCAGTTCGTACACCTGGCGCATCTGCTCCGGAGTCATCACCGTGCCGCCACCACGGTTGTGGGTATTCTCAAGGCACACCAGCCTTGTCCTGGGAAAGTGGATGTTCTCCGGCCGCAACAGCCTCTTCACTTCCGACGCTTCCAGCACGCCCGACCGGTCATCGGCCTGCCGGGGAAGAACACCTGCAACGCGGGCCAGGCCGCCTGCCTCGTAGTAATAGATGTGCGCCTCTGCCCCCACGATTATCTCTTCTCCGGGTTGAGTATGGGCCAGCAGGGCGACCAGATTGCCCATGGTCCCGCTGGCAACAAAAACGGCGGCATCCTTCCCCACCATTCGCGCCCCCAGTTCCTCAAGCCGGTTGACCGACGGGTCCTCCCCGTAGACATCGTCTCCAACGGCGGCCTCCGCCATCGCCTGTCTCATTTCCTCCGTCGGTTGAGTAACCGTATCGCTGCGCAGATCGATCACGACTGGTCCTCCTATTCCTTTCCAAATATATTGTTAAACCCTATCCTGATTCTATTTTGACTGTATCTGTACATATCCTTCTTTGCTAAGAAAAAAGCCGGTTTTTTCCCGGCCTGCAATCACTTCTCTGCCCTTAACCTGCCGGCAGCTTCCTTAGCATCCTGCGGATGGCATGCTGTAAGGGCACCTAACCCTATCAATAATAATTACTGGAGCATAATACTGCCCTGGAAATACGTGCCGGTTTATCCTTGCGCTTGCTCCCGGACTCCGGTTGCGCCAGCAAGGATAAACCGATTTTTCGTTCCTCTTTTGGTGCCGCCGGAGGCGGCGTGGTGGTCTGTCAGGAATTTGTTAATGTAATCCGAAAACTTCCTAATTTCGTTAACCGTCTGCTGCAGTTCGTAGGAGCAAATTGAGGATTCAACAACCGGGATCTTGGAGGCTTCCCGTTCGCATGTTTACTGCAAGAGTTCCGGCAGGGATAGGGTCATTCCGTCCTGGGCGGCCAGCACCCGTACACCCGTCTCGTCGCTGAGCCTTTCGGCCAGGACCCAGGGCCTGGCACGCAGCATAGTCATCCCGAAATGGGTCAGAACGGCCACCTTTGGCCTGATCTCCCGGATTAAGACACGGGCATCGGCGAGAAAAAGATGTTGAATTTTACCGGGGGCACGGGGTTCCAGGAGAGGAACATTGAGAATCAGGAGATCGCTCCTGTAATAATCAATGAGTTCGGGAAAATAAAGGGTATCGGCGATCCAGGCGATTCTCCCCCAGGGGAGCGGCAGGAGCAGGCCGTAGGTCTCAACCGCATGCAAGTGCCGCACCGGTGTCGTGAAAACGAGGTTCTTTACTTTATAACTCTTCCCCGCCTCTAAAACCTCCAGGCGTTCCACCAGCGGCCGGAGGTAACGGAACAGGACAGGCTCCTCCCCCAGGGCGTCAGAGGGGAGGAAAACGCTTCCCCGCTTCTTAAAACCCGCTTCCGTCATGGCCTCGGTGAGGGCATTTAAATCCCCGGCGTGATCCAGATGGCGGTGGGTGATAATAATTCCATCGAGGAGGGAGGGATTGAGAGGCGGCCTGCTTTTCCAGCATTTGACCAGGGCTCCCGGCCCCGGATCGAGATAAAGGTTGACACCGGACAATCTAAGCCAGGCCCCGGCGGAAGCCCGAACCTGACGTGATACCACAACCCGGGCACCCCCTGTCCCCAGAAATTTAATAAAATCCCCCTGTAGCTCATTCCCCATCATCACCATACTCCTTGCTTTAGCATAACGGACCACGGCGGCTGCTCCCGGATCATAAAGACCGTAATGCCATCACTGATTTCAACCCAAACGGCCTGCTGCTTCCTTCAGCATCCTGCGGATGGGCAGGCTGTAAGGGCACTTCTCCTCGCACTCCCCGCATTCCTGGCAGGCATCCGGCTTCACCTTCATCCCCTCGTAGCGCTGCCTCGCCCACCCCTTCAGGTCGTACCTCTGGTAGTAACCGTCGAGCAGGAAAACCATCGGTATATCAATACCCTGCGGGCAGGGCTAGCAGTATTCGCAGCGCCGGCAGAAGGTGGTGCCCAGTCTGGCAACTTCTTCTTCCAGGGCTCTCCTTTCTTCGGAAGACAGTTGCAGCGGGCCGCTTCCCACAGCGGCGTTTTCCTCTACCTGCTCCACCGAGTCCATCCCCGGGATGACGACAGAAACGGGATGCTCGAGAATGTACCGCAGGGAGAGGCTTGCATTTTTGAAAGCCCCCCCGGCGAGAGGTTTCATTACTATGACACCGGTATCCGTCTTGCCGGCCATTTCCAGTACTTCCCGCACATCATTGGTCTCCACCGGATTGAAGGGAAGCTGCACGGTTTCGACCTCACCGGTTTTCATCAACTC
>CADDZD010000019.1 GCA_902812385.1 Clostridia bacterium
TCGGATGATAGCCTTCTTTAAGCAGCTGAACCACCGCCTGGACGATAGCCCGCACCTGCATGGCGTAAATGGCGGGGGTGGTCACTCCGAGCCGGCAGCCCCTGTGCCCGAGCATGGGGTTAAACTCGTGCAGGGCCCGGGCCTTCCGCAGAAGGGCCTCTTTTTGGGCGATATCACCGGGGTCGCCTCCGGTCAGCTTTAACCGGGTGATCTCGACGGACAGCTCCTCCGTGTTCGGGAGAAACTCGTGGAGGGGCGGGTCAAGCAGGCGGATGGTTACGGTCAACCCGTCCATCTCCTTCAAGATCTCGTAAAAGTCCCCTTGCTGCATGGGAAGGAGCTTCTCCAGGGCGGCGTCCCGCTCCTGGTCGGTCTCGGCCAGGATCATCGCCTGAACGATAGGCAGGCGGTCCTGGGCCATGAACATGTGCTCGGTGCGGCAGAGGCCGATTCCTTCCGCCCCGAACTGCCTCGCCCGGCGGGCATCCTGAGGAGTATCGGCGTTGGCCCGCACACCCAGAGCCCGGATCTCATCCGCCCACTCCAGCAGGGTGCGGAGTTCCTCGCCCAGTTCCGGTTCGATGAGAGGCACCGCTCCCAGGATCACCTGACCGGTGCTCCCGTCGATGGAGATAATATCTCCTTCCTTAATCTCGAGGTCCCCAACCGTCATTTTCTTGGCTTCGTAATCGATGCGCAGGGCCTCGCAGCCGCAGACGCAGGGCTTGCCCATGCCCCGGGCCACCACGGCGGCGTGGCTGGTCATACCCCCGCGGCTGGTCAGAACGCCCTGGGCGGCGACCACCCCGTGGATATCGTCAGGGGTGGTTTCCGTCCGGATCAGGATCACCTTCTCCCCGTTCTGTCCCTTCTTTTCCGCTTCATCGGCGTCAAAGACGGCAGCGCCGGAGGCCGCGCCCGGGGAGGCGGGAAGGCCTTTGGCGATTACGTTCAGCTTCGCCTTGGGGTCAAGGCGGCGGTGCAGGAGCTGGTTAAGCTGTGTCGGATCAACCCTGTCCACGGCCTCTTCCCTGGTGATCAGACCCTCTTTGACCATATCCACCGCGGCCTTGACGGCTGCAGCGGCGGTCCGCTTGGCGCTTCTGGTCTGGAGCATATACAGTTTGCCGCGTTCGATGGTGAACTCCAGATCCTGCATGTCTCTATAGTGTTTTTCCAGGAGCCTGCTGATCTCTTCGAACTGCCGGTAGGTCTCCGGCATCTCCTCTTTAAGCCTGGCTATCGGGTAAGGCGTCCTGATCCCGGCCACCACGTCCTCACCCTGGGCGTTCATCAGGTACTCGCCGTAAAGGACGTTCTCACCGGTCGCCGGGTCGCGGGTGAAGGCCACCCCTGTCCCGCTACCCTCTCCCATGTTGCCGAAGACCATGGTCTGGACATTCACCGCAGTTCCCAGGTCGTCCGGGATCTGGTTGATCTTGCGGTAAACGATGGCCCGGGGGTTGTTCCAGGACTCAAAAACCGCCTTGACGGCAAGCATCAGTTGGGTCATCGGATCCTGCGGGAACTCCTCGCCGGTCATCGTTTTGACGATCTGTTTGTACTCATTGATGATCTCTCTTAAGAGATCTGCTCCCAGCTGGTAATCGTACTGCAGGTTATGGCGCTGCTTCTCCCTTTCCAGGACCTCTTCAAACCTGTTGAGTTCAATGCCCAGCACGATATCGCTGAACATCTGGATAAAACGGCGGTAGCAGTCAAGCGCAAATCGCTCGTCACCGGTCGCGGCGGCCAATCCCTGGACGGTCCGGTCGTTGAGACCAAGGTTCAAGACGGTATCCATCATACCGGGCATGGACACCTTGGCGCCGGAACGCACCGAAACCAGGAGCGGGTTCTGGAGATCACCGAATTTTTTCCCGACCTTTTTTTCAAGGGCAGATAAAGCATCCCTGATCTGCTCTTCCAGTCCCGGCGGGAATTTTTTCCCCTGCGAGCTGTAATAATTGCAGGCCTCGGTGGTGATGGTAAAACCGGGCGGTACCGGGAGCCCCAAATTGGTCATTTCCGCCAGACCGGCTCCTTTCCCCCCCAGCAAATCCCTCATCCCGGCATTTCCCTCTTCAAAGAGGTAAACATACTTCCTACCTGACATCTCGCTCCCCCTTATAATAAATTTCCAACACTTTGCTGGCAGTCTCTTCCACTGCCTTATTGGTAACATCAATGACCGGACAGCCCAGCTGGGCCATCAAGCGGTCAGCATAAGCGATCTCTTTTTGAATTCTTTCCAGGCTGGCATACTCAGCATCGGTGGTCAGTCCTAGCGCCTTCAGGCGCTCCTGGCGAATCTGGTTGAGCGGCTGTGGTTTGATGGTCAAACCGATAATCTTGCGCTTCGGAATCTTAAAGAGTTCGGCGGGAGGCGCTACCTCCGGGACCAGGGGAACATTTGCAGCCTTGATCCGCTTATGGGCAAGGTACATGCAAACCGGTGTCTTTGAGGTGCGCGAAACACCGATCAGAACTATATCGGCATGCAGGAGGCCGCGGGCGTCCTTCCCGTCATCGTACTTAATGGCAAACTCGATGGCTTCGATTCTGCGGAAATACTGGTCGTCGAGGCGGTGGAGAAGCCCCGGCAGCAGCTTCGGAGAAGTGCCGGTGGTCTGCTCCAGCGCCTGCATCAAGGGCCCGAGTACATCAACCGTGGGTATATTATGGGGGCGCGCCAGGTTTTCCAGTTCCTCTTTTAAACCGGGAATGACCAGGGTGTAGGCGATGATTCCTTTGACGCTTTTAGCCTCTTCCACAATATCGGCCAGCATACTTTTATCGCTGACATAAGGGATCCGCCGGATCTCAAACCTTCCCGAATTGAACTGACTGGCTGCGGCCCGGGCTACGAACTCTGCTGTTTCTCCCAGGGAATCAGATACTATGAAAATTACCGGATCACTCATGATCTTGACAACCCCTCTCGTAATTCTTACTGATCTCATTTTCCAGTTCCACAAAGATCCTGGCCACAGTCGTCTTTGTAAACCTCCCGGTGACCCGGTAGCGCTCCCTCCCCTTATCGTCCACTACCAATTCAACCACAGGGAGAGAATCGACGGCATGTTCCACCAGCTTGGATACCGCCTCAAAAACGGACTCGTCACCGGTAACGGTTATTACGTTTGGAACACGGGTCATTACCACCCGGACCGGAATTTTGTGGAGATCCCCCTGTCCCAGGGCCACCTTGAGAAGATCCTTGCGGGAAACGACACCCTCCAGGTAGCCTTCTTCAGAAAGCACGAACAGAGTCCCTACATCTTCCGTAAAAAGGGCGACAATGCTGTCGTAAACGGAGGTGTTTCCTTGCACAACAACCGGAACGCCCTTAACCTGATCAACTTTTAAACGGCGGATCTCCTCAACGGCCAGTGTACGAGGGGTCTTCCCGCTGTAGAAATAACCGACACGCGGGCGTGCGTCGATCAGCCCTGCCATGGTCAGAACGGTCAGATCGGGCCGCAGGGTGGCGCGCCGTACATTCAGCATGGCGGCAATTTGCTCACCGGTTATGGGAGCATTTTCTTTTATAATTTCGATGATCTGTTCCTGGCGTGGTGTGAGTTCGATGGGGAAAACCCTCTTTCAGACTATTTATCCTTTCTGCCATTGAAAATACGTTTTTTGGTTATCCTTGCAGGCGCAGCGACCTACGGAGGTTGTTACTCGCCCTTGACGAAGGAGCAGCTAACGGCAGCCGAACTGAGGCATGGATGCCGAAGTAGCCGACTCCGATGCATGGATGCAGCGTAGGAGGCGGTCGGCTGCCGTCTGCGACGAGTTTTAGGGCGAGTTAAACCGGAGTACGGGAGCAAGCGCAAGGATAACCAGATTTCATTCTCTGTTGGTGCCGCCGGAGGCGGCGTGGTGTCTTCCCTAAAATGTTAAACCAATTGCGGTAATTTGTTAAGTCTCAATTAACCGTTCCATCAAAAATTGTGACATACTGTACTGATTATATATGACACATATTTACGGTTTATTATGACAGATTCCTGTTCCCGTGTCCAGGCCATTATCTGGAAAATACATGACCGGAGCGCAATCTATGCAGGCGCAAAAGGGATATTTCAACCGGCTCTAACAATTTTGCTCAGATCACCGCACCGGCCGAGGGTGGCGGCGATATCCTTAAGCAAAGCCAGGCGGTTGTTGCGCAGGGCGGGTTCCTCCACCATCACCATGACCCCGCAGAAAAACCGGTCGATGGCCTCCACAAGACCGGCGCCGGCAACCAGGGCATTTTTGAAGTCCTTCTTGCCGAGATAACGCAGCACCTCTCTTTTGGTATTCATCCAGGCCTTGTAAAGATTTCGTTCTTCATCCTCCACAAACAGGGCAGGATCGACCACAGCGTCTCCAGCATTCCTGGCCAGGTTGGCCGCCCGGGTGTAAACGGTCAGGAGTGATTCGAACTCGGGAGTCCCCTTCAGGGCAACCAGCGCTTCCAGGCGCTCGCGGACCAAGGCGATCCGGTCATGGGTGGGGCCAAGAGCAGCCTCGATGACATCGTGGCTGTATCCCTGATCCAGGAAGAGGTTTCGCAGCCGCGCCCGGAAAAACTCGGCCAGGCCTGCCTCCACCTCCGGCAATCCGGCTTTGAATTCTGCATCCCCGAAATTTTTATAGGCCCGGGCGATGAACTCTGTAAGGGAGAAATCAAATTTATGGGCAAGGACGATGTGGCAAACACCTAAAGCCTGGCGGCGCAGAGCGTAGGGATCCTGGGAACCGGTGGGTTCCAGGCCTAGGGCGAAGCATCCCACCAGGTTGTCCATCTTGTCGGCCAGGGCAACCACCGCTCCGGGCTTGGAGCGGGGCACCTCGTCGCCGGCAAAACGGGGCTGGTAATGCTCTCTGATGGCCCGGGCTACCTCCTTCTTCTCGTTGCTCGCCCGGGCGTAAGCCTCCCCCATGATCCCCTGCAGCTCCGGAAACTCGTAAACCATGCTGGTGACCAGGTCGGCCTTGGCCAGAAAGGCCGCCCGGTTTGCAACCACCCTCTGGTTGGCGGTGAGCTTGAGCATCTCGCCCAGGTATTCGACGAGCCTGACGAGGCGTTCCACCTTGTCGTAGATGGTCCCGAGCCCTTCCAGGAAGACGATCCCTTTCAGCTTTTCCACCTTGGCCTCGAGGGGAGTCTTGAGATCCTCTTCGTAGAAAAACTCAGCATCCTGGAGCCGCGCCCGCAGCACCTTTTCGTTTCCCTCGGCGACCAGTTTTTTGTTGCCCACAGGCCCGTTGGCAAAGGCGATAAATTTGGGCAGCAGTTTTCCCTGCCTGCTCCAAACGGGAAAATAGCGCTGGTGCTCCTTCATCGGGGTAATAATTACCTCGACCGGAAGCCTGAGAAAACGGGAATCAAAACTGCCGCACAGGGGTGTCGGGTATTCCACCAGGTTTGTGACCTCTTCCAGCAGGTCTTCGTCCGGTTGGACCACCCCTCTGACCCTGGCCGCCGTTTTCTGCGCCATCTCCCAGATCAGTGCTTTGCGCTCCTCCTGGTCCACCAGGACCGAAGCATCCTTGAGCTTCTCGAAATACTCCTCCGGCTGCCGGATGGTAATTGCTCCCTCGGAAAAGATGCGCAGACCGTAGGTGAGGCGCCCCGAGCGGATGTCATCCAGCTCGAAATCAACCACATCCTCGCCCAGGAGGCACAGGATCCAGTGGATCGGCCGGATGAACTTCAATTCCCGGTCTCCCCAGCGCATCGGCCTGGGAAAGGAAAGACCGGTGATCAGCGCAGGAATCTGCTCACCCAGTACCTCGCGGGCCGGCCTGCCCGTCACCCGCTTCCTGGCAAAGACGTACTCTCCCGCAGGTGTCGCCTGCACCACCAGGTCGCCTACCCCGACCCCCTGGCTTTTGGCAAACCCCAGGGCGGCCCTGGTGGGCTTCCCGTCCGCATCAAAGGCGGCCTTTCGGGGGGGGCCTTTCACCTCCTCCACCAGGTCGGCCTGACTGCCGCCAACCTCCCAGACGTACAGGACAAGCCTGCGGGGGGTTGAGTAGACGGCCAGCTTTTGAAAGCCGATCCGGTTTTCCCGAAGCATTTTTTCGCCTGATTCCCGCAGTTGGTCGAGCACCGGCCGGACCAGCCGGGCCGGCAGCTCTTCGGTACCGATTTCCAGTAACAGATCCATGGTATCTTAAGCCTCCTTGGAAACTGCAGCGTCTATGAGATAACGCTTCCGGTCCGCCGGGTCCTTCAATAGGGGGTAGCCGAGCCGCTCCCGCTGGGCAATGTAACCCTGGGCACAGAGGCGCGCCAGGTGGCGAACCCGCCCGATGTAGGAGGTGCGCTCGGAAACGCTCAAGGCCCCCCTGGCGTCGAGCAGGTTGAAGGTGTGGGAACACTTCAAGACGTAATCGTAGGCCGGCTGTACAAGCCCCTGTTCCATCACCCTGACGGCCTCCTGCTCGTACATTTCAAAGAGCTTAAACAGCATATCCGTGTCGGCCACCTCGAAATTGTAGCGGGAGTAATCCACTTCGCTCTGGTGGTGGACATCTCCGTAGGTGATGTTTCCCGTCCAGATCACGTCGTAGACATTATCCACCTTCTGGATGTACATGGCGATCCGCTCGATCCCGTACGTGATTTCGGCGCTGACCGGCCGGCAGTCAATCCCCCCGCACTGCTGGAAGTAGGTGAACTGGGTGATCTCCATCCCGTCCAGCCACACCTCCCAGCCAAGCCCCCAGGCGCCGAGGGTCGGCGATTCCCAGTTGTCTTCAACGAAGCGGATATCGTGCTCCCGCAAGTTGATCCCCAGAAACTCGAGGCTCTTCAGGTAACGGTCGATCACATCATCGGGTGAGGGTTTGAGGATCACCTGATACTGGTAATAATGCTGAAGCCGGTTGGGATTCTCCCCGTAGCGGCCGTCGGTGGGCCTGCGGGAGGGCTCCACATAGGCCACGTGCCACGGTTCCGGCCCCAGCGCCCGCAGGAAAGTGGCCGGGTTCATGGTCCCCGCCCCCTTCTCCACATCGTAGGGCTGCTGAATGACGCAGTACTGGCCCCAGTAGTCGTTTAAGGCTCGTATGATTTCTTGAAACGTCCAGGCCATATTGCCTCCTCCTCGCAAGATTGATTTGATAAACAGGAAACACTACCCTGAATAGCTAAATAAAAAACCCGCCCCAGCAGCAAACGCTGCAGGGACGGGAAATTCCCGCGGTTCCACCCTGCTTGGTACTCTTGCGAGTACCCCCTTGTTTTTATTGCAAGCTTTACTACCCCTGCTAACCAGGGGGTTCCTCTTGCCGCTCGGAAGCGCCTTCGCCACTCCGCCCGGCCGGCTCCCACCGACTCCGGCTCGCTGTGCGGTGCCGCAAGTGACTACTCCTCTCCATCATAGCGTGTTTTATCAAACTTTAGCAATTAGCCGTTAATTTGTCAAGACACTATCAGCCTTCTCCTGACGGTTCAGGCTGCTGACCGGTCTCGGGCGCAGGGTTATTTTCCCCGCCGCCGATCTCCAGCGTACACCTGCTCAACATGGCCGTAAGGGTCCCCACTGCGCCCAGCACGGCCAGTTCCCCGCTTAGCAGCATTCCCGCCACGCCGAGCAATCCGACGCCCGCAGGTACTTCAAAGAGGGTCTTATCGTCTTTCTTGAGACGGATTTTTGTGTGTGCCCCCTTTTCATAAATATCCTTAAGGATATGTAATAACTCTTCCCCTTTGTCCTGGAGTTTCCCGGCCCACGACTCCCTCTCCTCTTCCAGGTGGATGAGAGCCTTAACCAGATCCCCTTCGGCCTCATCCAGGGCCTCTTTTGCCTCTTTATAGCCGACGTTCGCCCTGGCCCGGATTATATCGATCTTTTTCAGCAGTTCCATCTCGTCCATAGCGGCACCTCCTTCCCGAATAATCTGCCCGCAACGCATCTTTTTATACTTTACGCAGTTATTCCGAATTTAATCTATGTCGCGTTGTGCAGATCATCGAAAAACTCCCAGGTGCGCGGCTTCACTTCACTGTGATAGGCAAGGAAGGAACGCAGCAGAGAGGCGATTTCAACGCTACAGCCCCTTGCGAGTTTAACCCTTACCGCCCTGTCGAGGGGTGTTCGCAAAAAATAGGCCATCGCCTCCAGGGCGGCGGGAGAAACGGCCCGCACCCCCTCGGTAACGGGAGCACAGGCAGGGCACACCACCCCTCCCCTTTCGATGCTGAACCAGGAGGGATGCCCTTCCCGGTTGTCGGACACCATAATCCGCCCTTTCCGGCCGCATACCACACAGTCCTCCAGCCGGGGACGGTACCCCAGGATCGCCAGCAGCTGCATCTCGAACACCCGGGCGACCAGAGCCGGATCGCCCCACCGGAGGGTCCTCAGGGCGGTCAACAGTAGCCGGAACAGTCTGGGAATGGGCTGGTTCTCCAGGGTAAGCCGTTCTACCAGTTCCGCACAGTAGCTGGCCGCGGTCAGGTGGGCCAGATCGTCCTGGAGAAAGGCGAAGTCCTCGCTCGCCTCACCCTGGGTAACGGTATCCAGGCTCTTACCCCTGTACAAAACCAGGTGGGTATGGCTGAAAAGCTGGACGGCACCCCGCAGGCGACTGGTGGGTTTCCGCACCCCTTTGGCAATCGCCACAATCTTCCCCCACTCTTTGGTGAATAGGCTTAAGATCCGGTCCGCCTCGCCGTAAACCCGGCTCCGCAGCACCACGGCTTCCGCCTTGTAAATGCCCATGGCGACGCCTCCCGGGCCATTATATCAAAACGGTATTCTCCTTGCTACATCTCCACCCATCCAACACCTAAATCGCGCATCACACAGGGTAAGATCGGTTTCCTTTTTAATTATCCTGGCTGCCTTACAGATGGTCTCTACATCGTCTTCAGTTATCATATACCCGCTGGTTACAAATGAAAAAAACCGCGCGCCTGCCTTATACAGTTGAATAGCTTTTTGGGCAATTTCATCAGCATCGAGCATTGGATAGGCCCTGATATTCGTATTGTGACAAACCGATTGCGCGCAAAAAGCACAGCCTTCGCTGCAAAAACCACACCTTGCATTTATATTGAGCAAATATGCACTTTCTTTCCTTTATACTTGTTATTAATACGATTAGCTTCCTTCATTAGGTCGATAAGATCGCTAATATTTTCCTGCGGTACTCGGATAAGTTCTGAAATTTCATCAGGGGTTAGAGAGTATTCTTTATCTTCTACGACTTTACTGGCAATTTCGGCCAGCCTTTTACCGATCATGACGATTTCTCCTTTCTTTATTTTCTTTGAAGCCCCTGCTGCTAGAGATGCTTGATAATACCGGGAAAACAATCCTCCCATTTATGGTTATTCTTAATTATATTTCCGCCGCGCTTTTTGTCAACCTTTATCTTTTATTTGGTTAACATATAAAAACAAGCCGTATAGAGCATGTTTTTACACAACAATCGTCAACATTTAATATTCTAGATGGTTGACATTTAAGTCTTTTGGAAGTAAAAATAAGATCATCAACAAAAGATCTGCCTGAGGAGGAGTGTAGGAATGAATTCTAAAAAAGCATCATTGCGTGGAATGGTCTACGCATCTATGTTTGGCGCTATGACCGCCCTGGGGGCCTATATCACAATCCCCCTCCAGCCCGTCCCAATAACCCTGCAATCACTGTTTTTAAATCTTGCGGGTGCGCTCCTGGGCGGATATCTCGGAGCCTTGAGTCAGGTTATTTACGTTCTGCTTGGGGTAATGGGACTGCCTGTTTTCGCCGGGGGTAAAGCCGGTCTGGGGGTTCTGCTGGGTCCTACCGGTGGCTATTTAATCGGATTTATCATTGGAACTTTTTTGATCGGAAAACTAATTGAAGTCAAGGAGAAACCGGGTTTTACCTGGGTTTTATTCTCGATGATAGTCGGACATATAGTGATCTACGGGCTGGGGATAATTCAGCTATCTGTAGTCGCAAAGCTTTCTCTGGCGAAAGCTGGTGCCGTCGGGGTAATCCCCTTTCTACCGGGAGATGCGTTAAAGATCATTGCAGCCGCCGCCATCGCTCTTAAAGTAAGGGACAGGATCAAACTCTAGGGGGCATCCTGCAGCCATGATCCGGGTGGAAAACCTGGTTTATAAATACGATCCAAATGATACTCCGGTGCTCAGGTCCGTAAACCTGGAGATAAGAGACGGTGAGTACGTTGCCCTCATCGGGCCGAACGGCTGCGGAAAGACGACTCTGATAAAGCATTTCAACACCCTTTTGTCCCCTACCGAGGGTGACGTGTGGATAGACGGGCTGAATACTAAAGACCCCTCCGCCGTTGGAGAAATACGGCAAAGGGTTGGGATGATTTTCCAGAATCCGGATAATCAAATTGTTGGTATGACTGTCGAAGAAGACGTTTCCTTTGGGCCTGGAAATTTGAATTTGCCGCCCAGGGAGATACGGCAGAGGGTTGATGAAGCGCTTGAAGCGGTGGGGCTAACCGGCTACGCCGGGCGTTCCCCCCATACTCTTTCCGGAGGTCAAAAGCAACTCCTGGCGATAGCAGGCATACTGGCCATGATGCCGAAGCACATCGCCCTTGATGAGCCGACCTCTTCTCTCGACCCTGCCGGACGGCGCAGCGTCGCCGCAGTTTTGAGAAAACTGAACAAACAGGGGATGACGATCATCCACATCACCCACAACGTGGAGGAGATTGTCAGAGCAGACCGGGTTATTGTGATGGATGCAGGCAGTATTCTGCTCGATGGCAAACCGGAGCAGGTTTTCAGCAAAGTCGAACGGCTAAAAGCGCTGGGCATGGGCGTTCCACAGGTTACAGAGTTGATGTGGCGTCTGCAACAGATGGGAGAAAAGGTTCGCACCGATATCCTGACCGTCGATGATGCCTGTGATGAAATAGCTGCGCTGTTAAGAAGGATCAGAAAAGCAGCTTCCATCTCTCCCGGCAGGCAGGCAAGAGGTTGATAAATGTGTATAAACTGGGTCAATATACGCCCGGCGGGTCGTGCGTTCACAAAATGCACCCGCTGGCCAAAATCATAGTGGTTATAGCCTTGAGCATAATAATTTTCCGCGCGGGCGCATTTGTTTTAGCGGCGGTCGGCGGGTTTCTGGCTGCCATCATACTCCTTTCCCGGCTAACGGTTAAGTATGTGCTGAAAGCCATCAGGCCGGCGCTGCCGTTTTTCGCCCTTCTCTTCCTGGTACACCTCTTCTGTACCGGGGGGACCCCCATTCCCCCATTCCCGTTGTGGCATGTGAGCATTACTTACGAGGGGCTGCGGCAGGGTGCTCTGCTGGTATGGCGGTTCGTGTTGCTGGTCTTAAGCGCCTCGCTTCTAACCATGGTCACCTCCCCCTCCGAGCTGATCATCGGTATGGAAAGGCTCCTCAAACCGTTAAGGTTTCTGGGGATCTCTTCATCCGATCTGGCCGTAATGCTCTCCCTCGCCTTAAGATTTATGCCTGCCCTCCTCGAAGAAATCGACAGGATCAGGGAAGCCCGGCTGGCGAGAGGGGCCGATTTTAATAAGGGCGGCCTGCTGAAAAGAACGAAAGCCGTTACTTCATTAGCAATCCCCCTGACTCTAAACACCTTCCGCAGAGCCGAAGAGCTTGCAGCGGCGATGGAGGCACGCGGCTATCGAAGAGGCCCCAGAACCTATTTAAAGGAACTAACCATGGCCCAGCTTGATTATATAGTTATAGGAGCAGCGGTAATAGCAGGAGCGGCTTCCTTTTTATTCTTCTGAACCTTTTCGCCTCCCTTCGGAAGGCTTGAAAGCCGAGGAAGCCGCTCCCTTCACCGCCTGCCCGGCATTACAAGGCAGGCAGCACCAATCCCCCAAATGGGGAGTCTAGCCACGGCAAACTAAATACCCAGTTTCTTGCGCTTGCTGCGGATGTGGTCGAGAATGCCCTGTGCCGCCTTGAAGGGGTCCGTCTCCACGTAGAACCTGCCGCCAAAGAGGTCCTCCGCCGTCTGGCCGGTAAGAATCGACGCCACCTGCGGGGACCCCAGCACGGGCGGAACCACGCCCAGGTGGGTGAATACTCCCAGAGCCACCGCCCAGGTGCCGATCGCCAGGGCTTTCTCGTGCTGGTATTCGGGGGCGGATGCGGCAACCGGCAGGTCCTTCACCGCAACCTTGAGGTAATCGGCCAGGGCCTTCAAGAGGTCGCCGATGCGGGAGTTGTCGACACAGCTTCCCATGTGCAGCACCGGCGGAAGCGGCCCGTCCAGCCCTGCCGCTTTCCCTACTGCGGTCAGAACGGCTTTCAGGGGCTCACCCGCATACTTCTCGGTGGCCTCGGGCTGCAGCAGGCCGGCCTTCGCCAGGGCCTGGGCGGAACAACCGGTGGTGACGATCAAAACGTTCTCCTTCAACAACTCTTTGACCAGTGTAACATGGAAGGAGTCCTGGACCACCTTGACGTTGTTGCAGCCCACGGTGGCCACCGCGCCTAAGATATTGCCGCCGGCGATGTTATCCACCAGGGGCTTCAGAGGGTTATCCGGATCCAGGCACGAGAGGGCCTTTACAATTGCCTCGACGCTGAACCCGGCCATCATGGCGGACTTTTCCGTAGGAATCTGCACCCTCGACCGGTCGCGTCTGGTGAAATTATCGATGGCTATGCGGACGATCTCCTCCGCCCTCTTGTCTACATCCTCCAGTGTGAATCCAACGTGCTCGGCCGCCGGGATCTTGGCGATGGGCATGGTGGTGAGGATTTTGGTATGGAAGCATCCGGCCACCGCCTGGAGGGCAGGCATGATGCACTGGACGTCGACAACCATGGCGTCAACCGCCCCTGTGGCCAGGGCCAGTTCCTGGGAGAGGAAGTTGGTGGCGATGGGAACCCCCTGGCGCATGAGCACCTCGTTGCCGGTGCAGCAGATGCCCGCCACCTGAATGCCTCTGGCCCCTACCTTCTCCGCCTCGGGCGCCAACCTCTTCGCCCACTCCACCACCTTCTCAGAAAGGAGGGGGACGTGGCCGTGCACGATCACGTTCACATGATCCTTTTTGAGCACCCCGAGATTGACCTCCGATGCCACGGGGGTTGGAGTCCCGAAGATGATATCCTGAATGTCGGTGGCCAGGTGCAGGCCGGCGTAGCCGTCAACCAGGCCCAGCTTCACCGTTGATAAAATCAGGTTGACCGGGTCGGCATCCACACCCATGGTGGTCTGGTGCAGGCCTTCCCGGATCTCGCGGTCGGGATTGCGGGGCAGAACGCCCAGCTTGCCCCAGGTCTCCACCCTTTCGGCCGGGGCGGTGGCCGTCAGCCACTTCATCGGCTCTCTGCCGTGGTTGGAAAAATCGGCGTAGGCCGCCTCTGCCACCTCCCGGGCGATCTCCTGGCTGGCCCTGCCCTCCACGGCGATCCCCAGCTTGCGGGCGACGGCCTGCAGTTTGGCCTCATCCCTGATCTGGTACGGGGCGCCTCCCCGGGCGGCCAGCTCCAGGGCCTCGATGGCCTCGTAGGCGTGGTCAACGTGGGTGGCGGCTCCCCCGGCAACCGCGCGCAGCAGGTTGCGGGCCACGATCAGATCGGCCCCGGCTCCGCAGATTCCCTTCTGGGGCTCGTCACCGAAGGGGTTGATCCGGCAGGGCCCCTGCACGCAGTTCCGGCAGCAGACCCCCAGTAGCCCGAAACCACACTGGGGCTGCTGGCTTTGATAGCGGTCCCAAACGGTATCTATCCCCTGGCCGGCGCACCTCTCCAGCATTGAGGAGGCGGCGGGGTCAATGGTATAACCGTCGAATTTCACAGGTTACCCCCCTCTTCCCTTAAAAAGTCGGCCAGAAACTGTTTCCTGACACCTTTCGCAAAGCTGTCAACCTCCTGGTAGACCAGCGCCCCCGTGGGGCACGCCGCCACACAGGCCGGTTCTTCAAGACCCGGGCAGCGGTCGCACTTGACGGCCAGGTGTTTTTCCCCGTCGGTGGCAATTGCCCCGAAGGGACAGACCATAACACACATCCAGCATCCCACGCACTTCTCCGGCTGATTGGCAACCACCCCGGTGGAGGTATCCTTTCTCATCGCCCCTGTGGTACAGACAGCGGCGCAGGGTGCGTCGTCGCAGTGGCGGCAGTTGAGAGGAAAGGATCCATCCCCGGTGCTCTCCACAAAGATCCTCTTTCTCGGATGCGGGCTTTCCTGGACGGCCTGGTAGAGGTTCTTCGTTTTGGAGTGCTGCACCGCGCAGGCCAGCTCACAGGAACGGCACCCGAGACACTTCTTGATATCGACCAGGACCTGTTTCAAACAACCGACCCCCTTTCCTGGGAGAAATAAATAGAAATAGAACCGATACCCGAGCCTTCCCTACAAGTTAAAAATTCTACAACCGGATGAAAATTCCTTGCTCATCTCCAAATAAACGTACGTCTGCCCTGAAAATACGTTCCGGTTTATCCTTGCGCTTGCTCCCGGACTCCGGTTGAACTCGCCCTAGGACTTGTCGCAGACGGCAGCCGACCGGCTCCTATGACGCCATCCATGGCGCATAGTCGCCTAGCTCAACCTCCTGTTTCGCTTCGGCTGCCGTTAGCTGCTCCTTCGTCAAGGGCGAGTAACAACCTCCGTAGGTCGCTGCGCCTGCAAGGATAAACCGCTTTTTCGCTTCTCTGTTGGTGCCGCCGGAGGCGGCGTGATCGTCTGTCATGAAAATATGTCCAGGTTTATCCTGTCTTGGGCAGGCAGCACCAATCCCCCAAATGGGGAGTCAAGCCACGGCAAACTAATCTTGCGCTTGCTGCGGAGGTGGTCGGGAATGCCCTGCGCCGCCTTGATGAATGGGAGATATAACGGGCAAGGGTCCGGCGAAAGGCAGCTTGAGGCGCATACATCCCCGGAAAAATAAAAAACCAGAGCATGCTCTGATTTTTCAGCCAGATAACCATATTTACTCTTCCTGGCCGGTCTCACCGGGCGGCCTGTCCGGCCTTCCGGCCACCGTCCCCCCGAGAAGCTCCTCCAGCCCTTCCGGGGCATCGGTGCCGGCCCGGGCGGCAGCCGCATTCTCGGCGCGGATCAGGGCGTAGATCTCCTCCCGGTGGACCGGCAGCTCCCGGGGCGCTTCAATGCCCAGGCGCACCTGATCCCCCCGCACCTCCAGAACGGTCACCACGATGCTTTCTCCGATTACAATGCTTTGCCCGGACTTGCGTGACAGAACCAGCATCCCGACCACCTAACCGCAGGCGCGCCGCGCCTCATGCGGCGGAACCCGGTGAAAAAGCAGGTGCTTCGTCCGGTAACCGCTCGACTCCAGGATAACCTGCCGGCCGAGCCCCTTCACGTGGTTGATCACCACAGGGGCCAGCAGGTTTGTGGTCATTTCCCGCACATTGCGGGAGGGAATCGTCACCACGGTGAGCAGTGTCGCATCGGAGGGGTCCTTTATTCCGAGAAACTCGCAAACCGCTTCCGACAGGTCCACTTCGTAATCGGGGAAGAAGACAAAGGGATCCACCATCAAAAAGGCCACATCCGGGTTGTTTACCGCCTGCATCCAGACAAAAACATCGTTATCCGGGAGAGGGACAAAAAAGAACTCCTTCAACTCGGGAAAACCCACCATCCCCCGCGGGAACCTGAGGATCTTTTCCGGCGCCACTTCCAGAGTCCCGAAGCGTGCGGTATATACCTCCATAAGCCACCTCCCACACCACAGCTTTTCATACCGAACACAATAATAAAAGCCTTTCCATTTCAGGCGTGCAGGCCTGCCCGCAGCTGACTTCCGGACGCACCGCCGGGCAGGCTTCCCCTTCCTCCAGCCATGCCGTCCGGATTCCACCGGGTTTCACCCGCACATCAATGCCGCCGGGTTGGTACCGGATCCGCACCGGCGGTGTCGACGCCGATACGAGGAAACTGCATTATTCGCCCTAGCGCAGGAAGTCAATGAGAGTGGGCATGATGATCCGGGCGCCGGCCGCCAGCGTCGTCCTGTAGGCGTTTTCCTGGTTTTTGAGATCGATGATCGCCTTGGCGATATCCGCATCCTCCGCCTGGGAAAGGAGACTCGTCTGCTGGACCTGGTCCTGCGCCAGCCGGTCGGCGCTCATCTCCATCCGGTTTTCCCTTGCGCCCAACTCTCCCCGCCTGGCGATGAGGTTGTCGACCAGCTTATCAATATCCCCGATTGAAGCGGAAATACCTGCGGTATCATCTTTATTTAGCTTTGTATACAGTTCTTTCAGAACAACAAAAACACCCTCATTTTCATCTCCAAAAACTTCTTTACCATCAAAATTCACACATACCGAGATGTTGGGGGCGATTTCATACTCGATGTCACTGGTATTCCCCTGATATTTTATATTTTTTATCACAGAAGTATCTAAAGTATCTTTCACATAAGGCTCCTTGTCGGTTTTCGTACCCCCGAAGATATAGCGTCCGCCCAGGCTGGTGTTGGCGATTTGCATCAGCTGATCCCTGAGCTGCTCTACCTCCTGCGCTATGGCTTCCCGGGAGGCCTGGGGAAGGGTGCCGTTTGCCCCGGCAACCGCCCGTTCCCTGGCCGTCTGGAGTATCTCGATGGCACTGGCCAGGGCGTCGTCGGTGACTTCCATCCAGGTCCTGGCATCGTCTACGTTTTTGGCATATTGCTCGATCTCCCCCAGGCTGCTGCGCAGGGACAGGGAGGCGGCGACCCGCACGGGATCGTCCGAGGGACGCCTGATCTCCTTCCCCGAGGAAAGCCTGTCCTGGCACTCTGCCAGCCGCTCCATGTTGAACTGCATGTTTCTGAGCAGATTGTTTGCCAGCATGATGTTGGTGACCCGCATCCGCCATCCCTCTTCCTTCACCGGAGAATCGCTTTTATCTAATTCATCGTCATTTTATGCTATTCCTTAATCCCGGTATTTCGCCGAATTGATCGGTTTTCGGCAAAAAACCTCGCTGTTTACCCTTGTTAATACCCTATTTCACCTTTCCCTCTTCTGCCCGAAACCCATAGAAAAGAAGGAATCTCTCTTTTTATCTCGAAAGGGAAATAATAGCTTAGACGCTCATGCCGCCCAAGCGGCACCATCGGAAAGAATGAAAATGGTGGTTTATCCTTGCAGTTCAACCGGAGTACGGGAGCAAGCGCAAGGATAAATCGGGATTGGGACATATTTTCATACCAGGAAGGAAGTGGTACTGTGTCGGATCTGCCGGTTATCAGAGACCTGAAGGTATCCGAGTATTTTGCGGAGCTCGCTTCCGATTCCCTCTTCCCCAGCGCCGGAGCGGCCGCCGCCCTGACGGGGGCCCAGGCTGCGGCCCTGTTCGCCATGGTCTGCCGGGTAAACCTACGGAAAATAAAAGAAGCGGCGGGAGGAGGAAGCGGCGGAGCACCAGAGCAGGAGCAGCTGACCTTTTGGGAAAGATCCCTCGAACTGGCCGTTTCCTGCACCCGGCGCTTCCTGGATCTTGCGCAGGAGGACGGAACCGCCTACCGGGAGGTCGTCGATGAAAAACCCCAGGGGCCTTCCCACTCCATTGAGGTTCCCCTGGGGATCGCTCGCTGCGGCGGCGAACTGGCAGAGTTGATCGAGGCGGCCTTTCCGAAATCATACGCCCCTGTGCGTGCCGACGCCGAGACCGCCCTCTGCCTGGTGCGGGGAAGCAAAAAAGCCGCGCTGGCCGTGGCGCGGTACAACCTGCCCCTTCTCAAGGAGAAATCCGAACGGGAGTATTATGTAAACCAAATTGAGGAACTGAGCAGATAAAGGCCGCTAACGCCCCACCAGCCCCATGCGCCCGATGATCAGGTCGAGCATTTCGTCCAGCGCCGTGATCACCCGGGCGGCGGCGGCGTAGGCGTGCTGGAAGCGGATCATGTTCACCATCTCCTCGTCCAGGGAAACCCCCGAGACCTCCTGCCTGTTGCTGTCCAGCTGGGACACCAGCAGCTGCTGGTTTTCCGCCATCCGCTTCGCCTGCTGCCCCTGCACCCCGAGTTCGCCGATGGCCGCCTGGTAGTAGCCATCGAAGGTGGCGTTCCCTAACTCACTTATTTTTTCCTGTTTCAATAACTGGGCCAGATCCAGGGCATTTAAGCCGTCTCCGGCACCTCCCGTAATGTCAGTTGGCTTTGTTTTAGATGCGGCAATCTTATTAAGATCATTCAAAACATCATCATGTACGGCTATGTTGCCGGCATTAACTTCTTCAGAAAGGCCACCAGTATTATTATTTTGATTATCATCTTTCTCTTTAAAAAACAACTTATAAGTGCTTCCCTCGAGACCGTAACCATTATAATGACCTTTATATTTATTATCGGTAGTCCCATGATTAAATACTTGAACTAAAGTTTTAGCCATGTTATCCAGCTTACTTCTAATTTCAAGCACCGAACCTACCACCGGCTTCTTATTCTCATCCAGATACCCGCGCATCTCGATCAAACCTCGAATAGTACCGCCGGTGACCTGCACATCTTGATTGTCCGCTTTCCAGACTACCTTGTAAAAATTATCATTTCCCACTTTTGTTGTATCGACGTTCAGCTCATCAACCCGGTCCCCCTCCACCAGGAGACGTCCGCCGATACCCACCTGCACCATCCCGTTTGCATCCTCGCGCACCTGAATATTGATATCTTTCGAGAGCTGGTCGAGCAGCAGGTCCCTTTTGTCCCGCAGGTCGTTGGCCCGCTGCCCGGCAACTTCAATTTTTTGAATCTGCCGGTTGAGATCGGCGATCTGCCTGGCAAAGGAGTTGACCTCGTCCACCTTTACTTTTATGGTGCTGTCCAGGTCCTTCTGGAGGGCTTGCAGCTGCCGGTCCAGGTAGTTGAAGGTCTCGGCGAGGGCTTTGCCCCGCTCCAGCACCGTGGAGCGCGCCGCCAGACTTTCGGGGTTTTTGCTCAAATCCTCGAGCGACTGCCAGAACTGCTCAAAAACCTTGCTCAGACCGCTGTCGGAGGGCTCGTTCAGGATCGTCTCCACCTTCTGGATGGCGTCCCACCGGGCCTCCCAGTAGCCGAGGGCATTGTTCTCCCCACGGTACTGCAGGTCGAGGAAGCCGTCCCGCAGCCGCCGGATCTCGGATATTTCCACTCCGCTTCCCACCTGGCCGGCGCCGGCCGGCACGGACAGCCCCGAGACGGGGTAAGGGGGGGTGGTTGCCATCACCGCCTCCTGCCGGGTATAACCCGGCGTGTTGGCATTGGAAACATTGTGGCCGGTCACGTCCAGGGCGCGCTGCTGCGCCTGCAGGCCGCGCCGGGCAATTTCAAGTCCGAAAAAAGTCGAAGTCAAGCTCACCCCTCCTCGCAGCTACTTTATTACACCTGCCTGCTGATCCGGGACCGGTTGAAGGCCACCCTTTTTACCGTTCCCTTCCCTGCTCCCGTCTCCCGGTAGGTTCCGCTCGCCGCCTCTTTTTCCAGCAGGCCGACCGTAAAGTCAACGTATCTTTGAAAACGCTTCAGTATCTCACCATTTTCACGGTTAAGCTGCCTTAACTCCTGCACTGCCCGGCAAAGGCGTTGAAAACGCTCCGTGCCTTCGGGCACGCAGGAGATCATCTCCTTACAATTCCAGCCGTTCAGGCCTTCGAGCAGCGCCCTCTCTTCCCGCTCCAGCGCCACGCACCGGGCAATAAGGGCCTGCTCCTCCTGAACAATCAGCTCAAGGGCTCTGGC
Source organism: Clostridia bacterium (assembly GCA_902812385.1). GTDB lineage: Bacteria > Bacillota > DSM-12270 > Thermacetogeniales > Thermacetogeniaceae > DULK01. Next base: position 19,663 of record CADDZD010000019.1, read on the forward strand.
CTGGTCTTCACCGGCAGGCCCCGCCAGCAGGATACGGCGTTTTTCCCGTGCCAGTTCCAGAAGCCTGGTATACAGGGCTGCCTGCCGTTCAAGCCGGGCGGCAAACTCGCCTTCCCATCCTTCAGGCAGTTCATCGCCCCGCCTTGCGAAACCCGTTTCCTCCCGGCCCTTTTCTTGAATCATCTGCAATCCCACGCAATCTTAAACCAGACGGTCAACTATCGACCTTCCCAGCATCTTTTCCGCCACATCCCTCGCCGAAACAGAATACTCGCCGCGTGCAAGGGCCTCTTTGATTTCCCTGACGCGGTCCTCTCTGATTTCCGGCGCCTTCTTCGCAGCCTCCCGCGCTTTCTGGAAAGTGGCAGCCTCCCGCGAAAACTCCGCGCGGTCAACCTCCTCCCGGCCTGTTTTGGAGTCTTCCACCGGGCGCCTGTCTTCAACACCTTTTGTCTGATGCACCCCGTACTGGCGGAGAACCATCTGAATCTGCTGGCTGGAAATGATCACGCGCTTCCCTCCCACCCCTGATCGGCAGGCATCCGCCGCTCAGGGTATCTTTCTTGAACAAACGGGGGACAGGTATGCTATCAATTTTATTTTCGATTGTTCAGACCGGAGGCTTGAACCTGTCATCCCTTAAAATTCTCCGATTAACCCGGGCACGCTGTAATTTATTGAGATTTTCGCCGGATCTAAGCTCAGGATTTGCTGCGGCTCTTGCGGTATAATTCCGCGGTATGCATTCTGCTCCTGCCCGCCCCGGTCTCCGGCTCCCCTCTCCCGGCATCCCTTTCCTGAGCCCGTTTCTGCTCATCCCTTTTCAACGAACTTTCGAGCACGCTGCGGCATTCGTCACAAAAGCGGCCGATCCGGATGGGTTTTCCGCAACGCTCGCATTCGAGTACCAGGTTGCTTGATGAAGAGATCAGACGACCCGCCCGCAGGAAGGAAATTATCTTGTCCTCAGGGACACCTGTAGCTTCACTGATCTCGGAGACGGTCGCCCCCCCGTGTTCTTTAAGAAAGCTTTCAACCTTTTTGAAGAACTCCTCCTCCCTTTCCAGGCATGCCGGGCAGAGATTCCGCGCCACATAAGCAAACAGCCTCCCGCACTCCGGGCAGTTGCGCAGTTCCATCCCTTTACTCCTCCCATCCACTCAACGCCTGCGCGGCAAAAAGGAACCTCTTTAATTCAAGTATAACAGGCTCATCCAATCCCAGCAACAGCCTGTCATCCGAGAAAGGCGGCTATCACACCTACTAAAAAGATACCGTCGAAAATTCCCGCCCCTCCGATGCTCACCATCTGTGCTCCAAGGCCCTGGATTTTCCCCCAGTTCAGGAGATCCGCCCCGATCAGCGTCCCCATCGAGCCTGCCACGTAGGCAACAGGGGCAGTTTGACCGTGGGGGGCCAGGATAAGAGCGGCTGCTGCCGCCACCAGGGGGGGTATAAACGCCGGCATCACGATCCCCACCCCCGGTTGGGGGCGCGCCATCAGCCTGGTAACGACCGTGACGATGAGCAGGGCGAACAGGGTTGGCAGGATGGGTGCACGCCGGGTGGCCAGCAGGTAAAGGGAAAACAGAACCGGCAAGCCCGCTCCCCCCACATTAAAACAGATAACCTGCTCCTGCACCACCGGCGGGTAATAGAAGAACAGCAGGGGAAAGGGGAATATCCGCCGCTGGGGAATATAGATCCGCCGCCGTGAAAGGGGGATATTGATCAGGCTTCCTACTATGGAAGCCGTCAGGAAAAGGAACGCTCCGTCGGGTGAAAGCCCGAGACGTGAGAACGAGAACGTCGCCACGTTAAAGAACAACATGAAAAGCAGGAACGGGAACAGAAGGAGCAAAAGGATGAACGGCAAGGTTATTTCCTCCTTTATGCAGTATCCCTAACAATGCCTGTGGCAAGTGTCACCACATAGACAAATCCTATGCCGGCCTGCTGCAGGGTGTGACAGCATTCCCTCACCGTGGCCCCTGTGGTATATACATCGTCAACGAGCAGGACGCCTTTACCCTCCAGCCGGCGCGCATCCTCACCGGCGGCGAAGGCACCGCTCAGGTTGGAAAGGCGGTTTCCCCGGGTTAGGGTTGTCTGGCTCGGCGTCTCCCTTATACGGCGAAGCGCCCTGCCGGCAAGAGGGATCCGCAGGTAGCGGGCGATCACCCCGGCAAGCAGCTCCGCCTGATCGAAGCGGCGTTCCCGGGCCCGGGCCGGGTGAAGGGGAACGGGAATAACCGCCGCAAAGGTCCGGTAGGGATAGAGATCTGCTACCAGGCCGGCCATCAACTCCCCTAAGGGGTGTGCCAGTTCTCTCTTCCCGGCAAACTTGAAGATGTGCAGGGCATCCCGAACCGGGCCTTCATAGGGCGCCACCGCCCGGGCAAGCACGTAAGGAGGCCTTTCCGCCCGGCACTCCCTGCAGATCCCTGTTTCTCCAAAACCAATCCCAAACCGACCGCACACCTCACAGATATCCATCCCGGCCCCCAGCTCCGACCAGGCCAGCAGGCAGGCATGACAGAGGTGTTGAGGATGGCCGGCCCTCCCGCATAAGGGACAGCCGGAGGATGGAGGGAAAAGGAACTCTTTAATTATGTCAACCAGTTCCGAGCGCAATCCCGTTTTTCTGCCACCCCTTACTTAGGATCTCCTTGAGTTTGGCATCGTAGTCATCCAGGAGGAACCCGGCTTGAAAGGCTTCCTTATTTAAAGAACGAATCTCATGCAGTGCCTCCTCCATTTCCCTGCTGATGCTCCGGGCGATAAACCAAACCTGTCCGGTCGGGTAGTCCGGGCTGCGCCCGCAGCGTCCGGCCATCTGGACAAGGGTCGCCCTGTCAAAAACAGCGGCCTGATCCGCCTCCAGGACAAGCACGTGCACCCGGGGAACCGTTACCCCGCGTTCCATGATGGTCGTGGTCACAAGCACGGGAAACTCACCTTTCAAAAAGCCTTCCCTTTTTCTGTCCCGCTCCCGGTCACCGGCATGGCTCCATTGGATCCAGTCAGGCCGGAAACCCTCAAGGGGCGGCCTTCCCACCGCCGAGCGCAGGGCCTCTCCCACCACCCTCGTGAGATCGACCGACGGTACGAAGATAAAGATCCGGCCGCCCTCCCTTTCGAGGATCGTCCTTATCAATTCAAGGACTTCCCGGTGCAGCACCCGGCCACGGCCGGCCTTTTGCAGCGCAGTGACCTTCAAAAAGCGGGGTTCCGGTAGGGGAAAGCCATGCGGCCGGGCAGGGATTTTGATTATGTCAACCAGCTTGGCTTTATTTTGCTCAAACATCCACCCGGCGGGAGTAGCGGTCAGATAGACAAGCTTACCCCCGAGGCGCAAAGCCTTCTTTACGCCGAAATGCAGCATCCGGCTCCCCGGATAGGGGTAGGCATCCCCCTCATCAAGGATTACCAGGTCAAAACTGCGGTAAAATCTCAACACCTGGTGGGTGGTGGCAGCTATAAGGGGAGCGTCCTTTCCCTGGTTTCCACACCCCCCGTACAGGGCAACCACCCGTTTGCTGCCAAAAGCTTTCCCCAAACGGGGCGCTATTTCCAGAACCACGTCCCGGCGCGGGGTGGCGTACAGCACCCTCTCTCCCCGGCCCAGGACCTGCCCGATCAGGGAAAAGGAGACCTCCGTTTTGCCCGCCCCGCATGCCGCCCAAACCAGGCAGGCGCCTCCCGGGGCCTCTCGTTCCCCAAACCGTAAGAGGGCCTGCACCGCCGCCTCCTGCGGGGGTGTAAAGTTTATATCAAGGTGATACCTTCCGGTTGCAAGTCCCGCTTCTCCCTCACTTTCTGCAGGTGTGGCACCCACCGCAGCCTTGCTGGCCACCCATCTCGCAGGGTTGGCTTCCCCCGACATGATCGGTGAGCAGACAACATCCTTGTCGCCTGTCTCCCCCTCAGGCCAAACGGACAGAAACCGGTCAACCCAATGCCGCCACCTGCTCCGTCCCGACATTCCTGTCGTTTCCCCTGCTTCCCCGGAAGGAACCGGTGCCGTGTACAGCGCTTCGCAAAGGCTGAGGCCCCCCATGATCAGGCAATCGGGGCACATGCAGCAGGCCTGGCTTCCGCACCCCTTACAGGGCTTCAACCGGGGAATCCCCTCCCAGCCACACCGCTGGCAGCGCACCAGGCTGCCTTTCAAAGGGACGACGGCGGGCAAAAGAGCGGCCCTCCCCGTGAGGCAGAGAGCCTGCAGGACCATGCTTAAGTGTTTTCTTCCGGATTCATTTCCCAAACGGAGAATCCGCCCGATCTCACCAAGGCTCAGCAGGCGTCCGGTGAGGATGGCCTCCACCTCGTCGAGTTCATCCACGGCAATGGTCTCGTATGAAGGGTCCGGTTTCGAGATAATGATTTCTGACGGGAGAGAAGCATTTTGTAAAGGGTAGGGAAGGGAAGTCATCTGTCGGAGGCAGAACTGCCGGAGTTTCTTAACCAGCGGCAATCCCGTTGAATTATCCCGGCGCAGGGGGTTTTGCTTCTCCAGGGCGTGCAGCAGGTATGCGGCGATGCCTGCCGGCAGGGGGCTCGTGAGGCAGGCGAAGCTGTCGCAGCCGTAAATCCGTTGGACAAACGCGAAATCAACGGCAGCGTCAGGTGAAAGAAAGATGAGCCTAAAGTTTTCACCCCATGCCATGTATAAAGAAAAAAGCCCCACAACGCCCGCCTCCCCGAAGCATTTGTGTTTAAAGAATCGTAATAATTCTGTTCCACTTCTACCTTGGAAATACCTGCCTCAGCTATGAAATATTTTTAAACGCTACCATGCCGCCCAGGCGGCACCAGCAAAAGAATAAAAGGGTGGTTTATCCTTGCAGGCGCAGCAACATGTCGCAACTCAAATCGATCGGTTGTTTCCGGCGAGCGACTTATGGGGCATTGTTAATTCGGTGAAATTTAAACGCTCGCTCCCGACTTCGGTTGAACTCGCTTATAGCGCGTCGCAGACGGCAGCCGACCGCCTCCTACGCTGCATCCCTGCATCGGAGTCGGCTACTTCCCCCGCACTCAATGGCACTTTCTCTGTAAAGAGATAATAATGGCCGGTTCCGAAGGAGCGTTAAAGGGGAGAATTTCCTTTGAGTGCGGGGTCAGTTCGGCTGCCGTTAGCTGCTCCTTCGTCAAGGGCGAGTAACAACCTTCCATAGGTCGCTCGCTTGCTTAAATTTCACCCGTTATGGAGTTAGGGGTTGTTGTCCGGGACGTAATCAGGAGCGAGCGGAAACAAACCGTTCGAAGTTTAACCGTAGTCCGGGAGCAAGCGCAAGGATAAACCGGTACATATTTTCACGGAGATCAACGGAAGCAGGTCCGCAGGGAAAGCTGGTCACCGACACGGCTTCCACTTAACCGCACGATACCTGCAGGAAGTTCCAGCACGCTGCGCGCTTCGCGAATGATAGGACTTACCCGGTAAGGGGGCATAGCCTCTATAATGTGGACGATTTTCAGCTCCTCGTCCAGGAAGACGGCATCAAAGGGGAAGGCCATGAAAAAGGAATGTACGCTGTTACAGGGCTTCAAGAGCAACCCGTGCCCGACGGGAAGCAATGGTTTCCCGAGAAGTCCTTTCAGACGTCGCCAGAAATCGAAGGCTACCTGCACCTCCTCGGCAATCACAACCTTGCGGGTTACATTGTAAACCTGCAATCTAAACAACCCCCTACAAATTTCTCATTATCTGCATGACTGCGGGGCCGAGCAGGACCACGAACAGGGCGGGGAAGATGAAAAATACGAGGGGAATCAACATTTTAACCGGCGCCTTCATGGCCATTTCCTCCGCCCGCTGGCGCCTTTTCCGGCGCAACTGCTCCGCCTGCAAACGCAGAATGTTTCCGATACTCACTCCCAACTGGTCGGCCTGGGTCAAGGCTCCTACAAAAGCGGTCAGATCCTCCGCCCCAACCCGCTCCGCCATATCTTTAAAGGCCTCCCGCCTCGGCTTGCCGAGTTTCATCTCCTGGAGCAGGCGTCCGAATTCCTCGGCCAGGACACCCTTGAACCTTTCGGCCACCTTGACCAGTGCCGCATCAAAACCCAGTCCGGCTTCGACGCTGACCATCAGCAGATCCAGGGCGTCGGGAAGACTGCGCACCACCTCCTGGCGCCTTTCTTTAATCCGTGAGGACAGGTAGAATTCCGGGAGCAATACCCCGCAGGCCAGGCCAAGGGCTGCTGCCAGGCCCGCTTCCTTCACACCGGAACCGGTCAACCACCCCGCCGCCGCTGCCAGGCACCCTCCAAAACATCCCAGAAAAAACTGGAGCAGCCGGAACTCTGCGGGGCCACATCCGCCGGGGTTGCCCGCAGACTGCAAACGGCGTTGAAAGTACAGGCGCTTTTCCTCACTCATCCTCCGGGAAACCAGATGGGAAAGCTTTCCCCACATTAATTTCCAAAGCCGTGTCAGAAGCGGCTGCTGCAGTTCCTCCCGCAGCCTGGAACCGCTCTTTTTCTGCTTGCTCAACTGGGCGAGCCTCTCGGCAACCACCACCCGGTCCTGAAAAACAAGCTGGTAAAAACCGAACAGGAGGATGTAGGTGCTCAAAAACACCAGGCTTGAGAAGATCAAAAGCATACACACAGTTCCTCCTTTCAGCCCTCTTTATACCCGGATGTCAACAATCCGGCGGATGATCAGAACGCCGAGAACCTCCCCGCAGGCCGCCCCGCCCAGCAGAGCCAGGCCCAGCGGCTCGGTGAACAGAACGCTTACATAGGAGGGGCTGATCAGAAACAGGACAACCATGATGGCAACCGGCAAAAGCCCTATGATGATGCCCGAAATCCTGCCCTGTGCCGTCAAGGTTTTGATTTCCCCTTTGATGCGCACCCGCTCCCTGATGGTTTCGGCGATATTGTCCAGGATTTCGGCCAGGTTTCCCCCGATCTGCCGCTGGATCAGCAGGGCGGTAAGCATCAGGTCGAGGTCCTCGCTTCCCACCCGGCGGGATAGATTGCTTAATGCCATCTCGGTGGCGGTTCCAAGCTGCATTTCCCGCAGCGCCCGGCCGAACTCGTCGGAAATCGGCGGGGGCATTTCCCTGGCCACCATCTCGATAGCCTGCAGAAGGCTGTACCCCGCCCGGAGGGAGTTGGTCATCACAGAAAGGGAATCGGCAAACTGGTTGTTAAAGGAATGCAGGCGTTTCCGCCGCATCTGCTCCAGGTAGAACCAGGGAGAGATTAGAAAAAAGAGGCCGCCAAGAAGCGCCAGGCTGACGTTGGAAGTCAAAAGCCAGATGAAAAGGGGAGCACCCAGGGCAAGCAGCAGGTTCAGGAACAGGAACTCCTCCCCGCGCAGGGGCAGGTCCGCCTGGGCGAGTTTCTCTTCCACCTTTGCGGATAATTTGAGGGCGGCGAAAAGCCGGCCGCCGCGCCGCAGGAGGGAACGGCCGAAATGCCTTCTCCCGCCGCGAAGCCCTTCACCGGCACCCGGTTTCTGCCCCGAGGTATAACGCTTCAGGCGCCCCTGAATAATGTTCCTTTCCCCGGTGAGAAGACCGTATAACCCGAAGGCTAGAAGCAGTGTGGCCGAGAAAATCAAGACCGAAAAAGCGCAGAGCAGCATCGCAGCACCTCCGGTTCAGTTGCTTCAAAGCCCTTTTTTGAGAAAGATCTCATCCGGCAGCATGATTCCTGCGGCATGGATCTTGGACAGGAACTTCGGCCTGATACCCGTGCTCCTGAAGTAACCGGTTACCCTCCCCCGTGCTTCCATGCCGGTTTGCTCATAAATAAAGAGATCCTGAAGGACGATGGTGTCCCCCTCCATCCCCAGCACCTCGGTAATGTGGGTGATCTTCCTGCTGCCATCCCGCAGCCGGTTCTGGTGCACAATCAGATCCAGGGCGGAGGCGATCTGTTCCCGGATCGCCCGGACGGGAAGATCCATCCCGGCCATCAATACCATGGTTTCCAGCCTCGATAGCATATCCCTGGGGGAGTTGGCGTGGCCGGTGGTGAGAGAACCGTCGTGGCCTGTGTTCATTGCCTGGAGCATATCCAGTGCCTCCCCACCCCGCACCTCTCCGACGACGATCCGCTCCGGGCGCATACGCAGGGCATTGCGGACCAGGTCCCGCATGGTCACCGCGCCCTTTCCCTCGACATTCGGGGGGCGCGTCTCCAGGCGCACCCAGTGCTCCTGGCGAAGCTGCAATTCCGCCGCATCTTCAATGGTAATAATGCGCTCCTCCTCCGGGATGAAGGAGGAGAGGACGCCCAGGGTCGTGGTTTTTCCCGAACCGGTGCCCCCGGAAACTATGATGTTCAAACGGGCTTTCACACACGCTTCAAGAAATTTCGCCATTTCCACCGTCAGGGTTCCAAAACGGATCAGGTCGGCAACCTGGAAGGGGTCCAGGCTGAATTTCCTGATGGTCAGGGTTGGGCCGTTCAGGGCCAGGGGAGGAATAATGGCATTAACCCGGGAGCCGTCGGCCAGCCTGGCATCCACCATCGGTGAGGATTCGTCAATGCGCCGCCCGAGGGGTGCCACGATCTTTTCTATCAAATGGAGAACGTGGGCATCGTCCCGGAACTGGATCCCGGTCTTTTCCAGAATGCCGTTCCTTTCCACGTAGACCTGGTAGGGCCCGTTCACCATGACTTCTGAGATGGTGGGGTCCTTGAGCAGGGGGGTGATCGGGCCCAGGTCAAAAACCTCGTCCAGAAGCTCCTGCAACAACCGCTGCTGGTCGCTACGGCTCAAAGCAATCCCTTTTTCCAGTACATAATTCTGAATGATCTCTTCGATCACGCCTCTGGCGTGATCCCGGGACTTCTGTTCGTCACTCTCTTCCTTGGTGTCCCGCAGGTCCTCCTCGAACTCCTCCACAACCCTCTGGTGCAGCGAGTATTTCAGGTCCCAAAGGTTGTTCTGCCTGGGTGCGGGCCGGGCCGCAGTTTTTTGCGCCTCACCCGCCGGGAAGGAATTTTGCTCCTGCAACCTCTTTAACAGTGACAAGTGGGCCACCCCCAAGCCTTTATGTTAACTAAACAGCCGCAGGAAACCCCGTTTCTTCCTCTGGCCGTTCGGGGACGGTTCATTCTGTACCAGTTGGCAGACAAGCTGCCTTAAGCTGTCGGCCGCCCGGCTCTGGGGGCTGCCGATAATGAAGGGCTTCCCCTTGTTTACCCCGCCGACCACCACCCGGCCGTCGCTTGGAATCTGGCCGGTTATGGGAAGTCCCAGAGTCTTTTCCACTTCCCCGGGCCCAATCCCCATCTCGGGCGTGGCCCGGTTTAAGACCGCCTTCACCTTATCTTTATGGTGAAGGGAATCGAGCACCTCCAGGCCTAGCTTCAGGTTCTTCAAGGTGGGCAGATCCGTAGAGACCACCAAGAGAATCTGGTGGGCATAATCGAGAGCGACCATTCCGGCGTCGGTAAAGGAGCCGGGTGTATCCACAATTATGTAATCATACCTCTCTTTTAGGAGCTTGATCACCTTTTCCACAAGGGACGCCGATACCAACTCGGCAAATTCCGGACGGGAAGGCGCCGCCAGGAGGCGCAGCCCGGAACTATGCCTGGCAAGACAGGACTCCAGGAGCTGGGCGTCAAGCTGGTTGAAATCCGCCGCTAGATCGGAGATGGTTTGACGCGGGGAGAGGTTGAGCATGACCGCGGCATCCCCAAACTGCAGGTCGAGATCCAGCAGGACCACGGAAAAGCCGTACTCCTGGGCGAGGCAAACCCCCAGATTGACCGCCAGGGTCGTCTTGCCTACTCCCCCCTTGGTGCTGAAAACGGTGATCACCTTGCCCTCGTAAGGCTCTCCCTGCTGGGGCAGGTTTTTTGCCTGTATCTGGCGCTTTTTTTCCAGTTCGTAGACTCTGTAGATCGTCTCTATGAGCTCGTCACTTGTAAAGGGCTTGACGATGTACTCCCTAGCACCCGAGGCCATAGCCCTGCGCAGGTACTCTTGCTCCCCCTGGACCGACATGATGATGATCGCCGAGTTGGGCACCCGGCAGGAGATGATCTCGGTCGCTGCAATACCGTCCAGGATCGGCATGTTGATGTCCATCAGGATGATGTGCGGCCGGAGCTTCTCCGCCTTTTTGATAGCCTCTTCTCCATCGGTTGCCACACCGATGACCTCGATGCGCGGCTCGAAATGAAGCAGGCACTTGATGTTTTCGCAAGTCTCGGGGATATCGTCTACAATCATGAGCCGGATCGGCTCCATACTCTTACACCCCCTCCCGGCTACCAATATCTATCCTCAATAATTACTCGTTTTCAATCTCACTGGAGAAAATTATTTAACTCAAAGGGAGGACTGACCGTTTTCTCCCGGTCCAGGGCAGGCCGCAAGGCCAGCCGGATCTTCCCCTTCTCATCGGCCAGTATCAGCGGTTTTGCTTCTTCCAGAGATACCGCAAGGGTGACGGTTTTGACCTCGACCTTTGTATCTTTCCCCTGGTCCTGAACAATCTGCAGATTCTTGCCGACTGCCAGCACCTCGACATCCTGCAGGGCCACAACGGTGAACGTCTTGGTCTCGTTGTTCGATACGGGGATTTCCAGGGTTCCCAGCACATCCACGTGATCACCGGGCTGGAGGTGCCAGCCCACCGCCGTAACCTCATCCACCGCCACCGAAACCGCCCGTTTTCCAGGAGGCACCGCGTAGGAGAAGCCTTCCTTTACGTCCCCCTGTTTCACCAGCCGGTCAAGCAGCACCTGCTCGCCGGCCACCAGCGGCTCCCGGGCAATTTTCCCGATCACGTCATCCAGTTTGCGGGCGGCGCGGGGGTGAATGTAGGCGACGGGTATCTTGGCCAGTTCCACCGAATCATAGGTCACCATGGTTTTCGCCGGAACCGCTTCCCGTGCTACAACAACGCTGCCCTTTTCAACTTTCTGAGCAGCCTCGGACGCCCGGTAGAGATACATGTAACCTGCAGCCGCCGCCAGTACGGCCAGCACAAATGCCAGAGCAATCATTACCTTCGCTCGCCACAAATCTACCCCCTCCTATCTGATCAGTTTGACCGCCTCAAGACCGTAGTCATCGCCGTGGCCCATTTCTCCAGGGTAAACCGTGCGAACAAAGCGCCCGATCACATTGCTGTTGCTCCCCTGGCCCTCAACACCCTCCAGGAAGAAGGCCGCGAACCCCCGGACCTCAACCTTCTGGTTGCTGCCGCATCCCCCCAGGTATCTGACCACGGGAACGACGACGACCCGGGGGCAGTCGCGCTTGAAGTTGTCAAAAGTGCAGCCGTCACGGCACTGTCCAATGCGGTAGGATACCCCGCTCATCGTAGGGCCGGACATGTTGCCGGTCTTGACACTGATAACATCCCCCACCCGAATCATTGACCGGTAACCGTTTTCAATGGTATCTTCGTATTCCCTGGCGCCGCCCCCCTTTTCGTTGTCGAGGTCGAGGGCACCGAACCACCCGTTCCTGCGCCCGTCATCCCCAAGGCTTGAGCCCCCGTTGCCCGCCCCTTCTTTGAGGACGTACTCCCGACCGAAATCCAGTTCCTGCTCCTCGATGCTGAAGGGCACAACCCCGACCGCCCCGGTGAGGGGAGCGACCATGGCGGTGGCCGTAGCTTCGACTTCTCCGCTGCTAATACCCAGCACCCTGGCAAAGAAGAACCCCACGCTTCGGCGCGGCGTGACGGTGATGGAACGGCTGTCGGGTGCAACTTCAACCTGCAGTTCATCCGGCTCCACGCCGTTCTTTTCTGCATATTCCCTGGCAACAGCCTCCGCCAGCGCGGGGTTGGCGGGAAGCTCCTGGGCGCCGGCCAGTGCAGCGGCGTCCGCTGCATTGCTAAGCCGGGTGCGGCTGGTGTAGAGGAGGCCGACATCGGTCACCAGGGCGACGAAGCCCAGTAAAGCAACCATGGCCGCTGCCACAAGGACCAGAACCGTTCCTTTTTCGCCGCAGATAGCCTGTTTTATGTTAACATTTAGCTTGCTTTCGATTTGATTTTTAACATTGCGATTTAACGGCTTCCGAAACATAATCTGACTCACTTTCCGGAGGACAGAAATGGAGTTCGGCCTCAAGCCGCCCTACTCTACGCGCATTACGGCTACCGCTTTCAAGGGATAAGGATTGGGAACAATTTCCGCGATTACGGGAACGACCACCGGGACCCTGTAATCAACCTCGACCCGGAGGCTGCTCCCCCGGACCCGGGACCCTACGGGCGGCTCAGGAGGATCAATGTAAATCTCCAGTTTGTCAACGTCGAGATTGGCAGCAACTGTTTTTACAGCGGTAGTGATGTCTGCGTCGGACCCTCCCACAACCCCTACCCGCACCCCCTCCCGTGCGGCCTGAGTGATCACCAGGGAGGCGTTAAAAATCCGGCCGAACTCGGTGATGCCGAAAACGAGAAGCAGGAGAATGGGCAGGACCAGGGCGAGCTCCAGGATGGCCTGTCCCTTTGTGGAACGCAGCTTCCCCAGCACTGCACCCACCTCTTTAGAAAGCCAACTGGTTTCCAAACCAGTAAGCCAGCAGAGTGCCTATAAAAATTGCAGCACCGTAGGGAAAAAGGGAGCTGTAAGGTTTCCTGTCCAGCAGGAGAAAGGCATCCCTGTTCCTTCTTCTCACGCCCAGAAACAAGGCACAGGCCAGAGCAATGCGCCTGACTGCACCCCAGAGCTGGCGCCTCCAGATGAGGACACCCAGAGCAATCACCCCGCCTGCCAGGGCGGTGCCCAGGGCGGCCTGGAAAACAAAAAGGGGTCCTTTCAGGGCCCCCACCGTGCCGAGCAGCTTGACATCGCCGGCTCCCATGCCTCCCAGGGCAAAGGGTATAATAAAGATAAGCACCCCCAGGCCGAGGCCGGCGGCGCTAAACTTTAAGCCGGAGAGGCCGTGCTGAGCCGAGTTTAGAATAATTCCCAAAGCCGCTGCCGGGAAAACCACCATGTTGTAGATCTTCCTTTTTCTCAGGTCGGTATAAAGGCAGATGACAAGAACAATTATGAGAATTGCATTTATCAGCACGACCATCTCCAACCCCTCCTAAACCTTTTGGTGAAACATAGACCCTACAGGAGGTAGGGCCACAACCAATATTAGATATTACAATATCATGGACATCGGACAACTTAAAAATCGAATTACTGCAATGCAGAATTTACATCTTCAAACGCTTTCTTGATTTTCGGACCTAAAAGAACCAATACACCGATCACACCTACTGCAATCAGGGCAAGTAGAACACCATATTCTGTTAGGGTTTGTCCCTCTTCTTCCCGTATTAAACGCCTTAACATCTCACGCATGTCTTTCACCCCCTTCCATGTTTACCTTCATAAATTTCACCTTCGAACAACACGGCACAATTCCACCCGACAACAACTGCTATCCGATATGTCCTATTTTATTGTAATAACAATCCAAAAACTACAAAATCGCCCTTTTGTCGTTCTATGCTGGGTAATTACTCCCGAATTTATCATAAGACTATAGTCCCAGATTTCCCGGCGAACCTTTAGCGGCCTGCGTTGTAGTGCTTCAGATTTTTCAGAAAATAAAGCGGCGAACGAGCGGCCCATGAAGGCCCAATAAAAGAGCCCACGCCAAAGGTGAGCCCAATCCTAATTGATCCCGTTTATCCAACTCTCTTTGTAACAAGAGTGATGTTGCAGCTTTCACCGGCCGGACTCGCCTTCTCACCTTTTAGAAGGCGGCCAATCAGCCTGACGACAAGGTGGGGGCGTACCCGCCCCGTCAGGTCAAAGCAGTAAACAACCTCCCCCCGGCAGAATCTGAGGCCGGTCTCCAGAGCTTTCTCCCCCGGGAATTGATCCATTTGGATCAGGGTAAAATGGTGCCTCCGGTTCAAACGCTGGAGAATCCATCCCGGGGGTTTCATCGCCAGAATGGTCGTCCACAACGACAAGTTCAAAAAATGCCAGAGGCTTGTGATGGTACGCCAGGATGTGTCTTATCAGGCCCTCAATAACAGGCGCTTGATTGCGGACGACCACGAGCAGGCTTAGAGCAGGTGGTGCAGCAGGACGGCTGCGCATGAAGCCGGTGATCCGGCAGGCAAGCAAAAACAGCCCGTATAGGGCCACCCCGGTGACAGCGAAAAATAACAAATCCCACCACATGACTCCCGACTTTGACAGTTGGGGTTCTAAAACTCCTGATCTTAAGCCATTCTTAATTTGAAAAAAGGCAAAGTTGTCCCCAGGATTCCTTTTTCTTGATTTGGAAATAGCTTTCGATTTCCTCCTTG
>CADDZD010000020.1 GCA_902812385.1 Clostridia bacterium
GTCAAGATCGAAGTTGCTTGATGTTTTGTTAGTCAGTTTTTTGTAAAGGATGCTTTACTTTTAAACGCCTTTTTAAGGGCTTGGTTAGGTGTTGCCTTTTTTGGAATCTTTAATTTTCAGGGCAGAAACCGGAACGTATTTTCAGTGCAGTATGTGCAAGGACGGCCTCCTGTGTTACACTCAAGGTAGACACATTCTGAAAGACAAGGAGTGCAAGCGATGCCTGCCGAGGTATATTTTACGGATCTAAAGGGAAAAAGCGGTCTAAACCTGCTTGACAAGGTGGAAAGGCTCTTTGAACGTGCAGGATTTGCTTCCCTTATCAATCCCAAGGACCTGGTTGCCGTCAAGGTGCACTTCGGCGAACGGGGCAACACCGCTTTTGTGAGACCTCAATACCTGCGGAAAATCGTAGATAAGATCAAACAGGCCGGAGGGAAACCGTTTCTGACAGATGCCAACACCCTCTACGTCGGGAGTCGTGCCAACGCCGTCGAGCATATTGAAACAGCCCTGGAAAACGGGTTCGCCTATGCCACCGTGGGCGCTCCCGTGATCATCGCCGACGGGCTCACCGGCCGGGACTACGTCAGCGTTACGGTGGATCTGAAACACTTCCATGCGGCAAAGGTGGCCGCCGCAACCTATCATGCCGATGTCCTGATGGCCGTTTCCCACTTTAAAGGGCATGAGACGACAGGGTTCGGAGGCGTCCTGAAAAATCTCGGGATGGGCCTGGCATCCCGGGCTTCCAAGCAGGTGATCCATTCCGATATCCTGCCGGAAGTCAACGGGGAAAAATGCGTGGCCTGCGGCCGCTGCACCGAATGGTGCCCGGCGGGGGCGATTGCAGTGGAGGAGGTGGCAGTAATCGATCCGGAGAAATGCCTGGGATGTGCGGAATGCACCATAACCTGCAACCAGGAGGCGATTGCCGTCAACTGGAAAGGCGAGCCCGACGTGATCCAGGAAAAAATAGTGGAATACGCCTGCGCCGTCTTGAAGAACAAAAACGGCAAAGCGGGATTCATCACCTTTGTGGTTGACGTAACCCCCCAGTGCGACTGTACCAACTACAACGACATTCCTGTAGTTCCCGATGTAGGGATCCTGGCAAGCAGGGACCCGGTGGCCCTCGATCAGGCCTGCGTGGACCTGGTAAACGCCCAGCCAAGCACCCCGGGCTCCCGGCTCGACCTGCCGGCAGGAGCGGATAAGTTCCGGGGGCTTTACCCGCAAATTGATTGGAACGTACAGCTGGACTACGCTGAAAAAATCGGGCTCGGCACGAGAAAGTACCGGTTGATCGAGATTTAATCTTATCAGCCCTGAAAATGTGTTCCGGTTTATCCTTGCGCTTGCTCCCGGACTCCGGTTGAACTCGCCCTAAGACTCGTCGCAGACGGCAGCCGACCGGCTCCTATGACGCCATCCATGGCGCATAGTCGCCTAGCTCAACCTCCTGTTTCGCTTCGGCTGCCGTTAGCTGCTCCTTCGTCAAGGGCGAGTAACAACCTCCGTAGGTCGCTGCGCCAGCAAGGATAAACCGCTTTTTGTTCCTCTGTTGGTGCCGCCGAAGGCGGCGTGGTGGTCTCCGCTGAAAAAACAAAGCCGGCGCCTTGCCGGCATTGCTCATTGCGGTGGATTGATGTCGATCCTTTTATTGAAGTCCTGGAACTCGACTATAAGGGAGAGGAAGGTTCCGGGGCTGTTCTTGTTTTCTGCGGTTGCCATGGCCTTGCGGAGGATCCTCCCCCGCTTATCCACCCAGAACCGGTAAGTGATATTTTTCCAGTACATATCCAGGACTTTGCTTTCTACTTTACGGCTGCGAAACTCCACCACCCAGCACTTTCTTCTCCCCACCTTCTCCGTCCCCAGCAGGCGGGGGGTGTCAATTCCTTTAAACCTGAAGTTGCTCAGGGGATCGATTTCCGCCATGTACAACTGCTGCCTGTCAAGATCCGTTCCATCCAGAATGATCCACTTGTTGGATACGGGATCAAGGGTGTAGCTTCTCGTGCCGGTTTGGTAGATCTCAACCGGGGTTCCGAGAATCGTCCCTTTAAAATGCGCATCGGCGGATGTCCTCTCTCCCCTCACCTTGATCCAGGTCTGTTTCTTCCCGGCAATGTTAAAGTCCGCGGTAACCGTATAACGGTACCCCCTCGCCTGAAGGGCGTTTTGGACCGTTTCCCTGATCAGCTGTTCCGGTTCCACCTTAAGGGCGGTGATGTAATAGTAAATCCCCCCTGCCACCAGTAAAACTGCGGTACAGATTAAAGCTATCAGGCGGAAGCCTCTCCTCATCTCCAAACCGGGGTCCCCCCTTAACTACCTCCATTTTATGCAAAGTTCGTTTCAGCTATGCGCTCTTCTGCAAGGGAGGACGGAGCAGAAACCGATTTCCTCGCTACTTGAGGAGCCGGTAAAGGGCAAGGGCACCCTCGGCGCGGGATAGCTTTTCACCTGGGTCGAACTTCTTGCCGGTCAGATCGAAAATGCCGAGCCCCACCGCCAGAGCAACACATCCCTGGTCGCCTGCGGGCACCAGCTTCATGACATCAGGAGGCAGTGCCCAGATACCGGTTAGGGCGGCAGGTTCACCCCATCCCAGGGCGCGAATGATCAGGCGGGCCATTGTAAGCTTTGTTATCTCATCCTGGGGCCGGTATTCTTCCCCGGGTTTCACGATACCGAGCATGACGGCCTGGCGATAAGCCCTTTCAAATTCCTGGTCCGGAGTGCCGGTGGCTGGGGGCTGCCAGGAGGTTGCACGCACCAGCCAGATCAGGAAATCGCGCTGGGTGAGCTTTGCATCCGGGTGGAAAGCAGGTTCAAACACCGGGATGATCCTTGCCTTCGCCAGCAGGTCGGCTGCCATATTCCCCGATAGGTCGGTAAACACCGGCTGGTTCTTGCCGGGCTTTGGCTGAAACTCCGGATCCAGACCCGCCCCCGTAAAGGCATCGATAAAACTTGGCGACTTCCCCATGTCGAGAGTGTAGACGAGACGAACAGGTCTGTCTGCAGGTGGTTCGTAACCATACCTGGGGAATTCTCGCTGGTAGCTCAACCCGAGGCCGTCCGCCAGAAAGGCGCTCTCCGCCTGCTCCCTGGCTATGACCCCCCGGGCCACCGGGAATTTTCCCTCCCACCACCTGAGTTCGTATCCGGTAATCCTTCCCTGAACGGCGTCCACATCAAGGCGGACACCGTTCCCCTGGAAGGGAATACCGTTAACGAGGCGTGTCGCTATAAAACTGTAGGCGACCGGCTCCTGTTTCTCCTTCCCGGATGCCACAGGCTTTACAGGGTAGGGAAGACGGGGAAAGGTCCGCAACTCTTCGAGTTCCTTGAGATAGCCGCCTGCCACTTTACCAAGGAAGCCGGTTACCATTTCCCGGGCCTGGGCCTCGGTGAGGCGCGGCTTTCCGGGCTGCTCACCGGAGGGGCCATAAATGTTAAAACCGGTGATTTGCCCTCTTCTGGCATCAACCCGCACGTTGAGGGACCCCTCATTCTCCTTGCTGCGCCAGTAAAAATTCCAGACCTTCTGCCCGGAAAGGTATTCCTCCTGCAGGTTGGCGCTTTCCAGCTCGTAGCCGGCCGGAATCTCGATCCCGTCCCGGACAACGGCAAGGGCTTGGTCCTTGCTGACGAGCTTTTCCATTTCGGCCATGGCCGCCTGTTCCGCAGGGGTCAAGGGCACAGACTTCATCACAGATCTTTCGGCACCACCACTTCCAACCCTTTCATACCAGTAATAATCGGCATCATCCTCCGGCTTCAAGATTTCCCCCGTTCTGGCGTCGATCATCATATTCCGGGTTTTGGGTTCATAAACGAGCCTTATCTGTGCATCCTTCTCATTGAGCCCGGTCCGGTAATAAATGAGCCGGACCCCGGCATTTTTGCGCCACAAGGCAGCAGCCTGGTCGGTGGTAATCAGCCCCTGCGCCTCTGGGAACTTCGCCTTGCTGTCCCAATTGAAGTTAAAACTCTGAATCTCCCCGGTATCGCCATTTACTCCAATGCTGGCAGAATTCTCAGAGAAGGGAATACCGTTCACCATCCGGACGAAATTAAAGTAATATACGGGCGTTGTCCTTTCCCGCAGGTTGTAATAGGGAATATCAGCGGTATCGTCCGGATTCACTTTAAGGTTGTTTACATAGTTTGGTAAAACCTCCCGAAGGAACTCCAGGGCTTTTTCCTGCGCCTGGGCGCGGCTCAGGCCGGGAAGGCCGTGCCGGCCGGTTGCCGGGGGTGTGGGTATCCACCGATCCATTCCCCAGAGTTCACCGGTTTCGGCGTTAACCCGCGCACTAATGCTGCCGGAACCGGCTTCTCCGCTCCACTGAAGGTTCCAGAAAATTCCCTGTCCCTCCCCCTCGCTGTAACCCGGCTGAAAATTTTTGAATTCCTCAGGGACGCGGACGAACTGCTTTGCTACCGCGATCGCCTGTTCAAGGGTTATTTTAGCTCCTCTGGTCCCTGAAACTTCAACTCCACCCGCGGACCCCTGGCCGCCCCCGGTACCGGCATAAGCCGCGTTACCCCACCCCATGCTTCCGCTCAACAGGAAAATAACAGTCCAAATCACCGCCCAACGCCTCACAGCATCTCATCTCCCCTTTTAATTAATTGAATTTATACTCCATATTTCTGTATTCATTACCTATTACTTCTCTCGTTGTCTTTTTATTACATGAATTCTTTCGACAAAATCAAACCGAAACCAAAAAAAGGACCCGTAGAAAAACGGGTCCTCAAACTATCAAGGTATGTTTCAAAAGAGGTGAAACCTTACTTCAGACTGCTTCCTGATCTGAATCTTAGGAAGCCTTCGGTTCCTCCTCTTCCTCGGGTTTATCCGCGATCAGGCATTCGGTGGTCAGGAGCATCGCAGCAATGCTTGCAGCGTTTTCCAGGGCGGTACGGGTTACTTTGGTAGGGTCGACAATTCCCGCTTCAAACATATTTTCGTACACTTCCTTATAGGCGTTGAACCCCACGCCCGGCTCCAGCCCCTTTACCTTCTCCACTACCACCGAACCCTCATAACCGGCATTGGCGGCTATCTGCCGCAGGGGTTCTTCCAAGGCCCGCTTGATAATGCTCACTCCGGTGGCCTCGTCCCCCTCGGCTTCAATTTTTTCGAGCGCAGGAATGGCATTGATCAGGGCAACCCCACCGCCGGGGACGATCCCCTCTTCAACCGCGGCTCTCGTGGCAGCCAGTGCATCTTCAATCCGGTGCTTCTTCTCCCGCAGTTCCACTTCTGTAGCAGCCCCTACTTTGATCACAGCAACACCGCCGGACAGTTTGGCCATCCGTTCCTGGAGTTTTTCACGGTCGTAATCGGAGGTCGCCTCTTCAAACTGGCGTTTGATCTGGGCAATTCTTTTTTCAATTTCCTCGGTCGAGCCCCTTCCCTCAACGATGGTCGTTTCCTCTTTTCTGACTACAACCCGGCTTGCCTGACCGAGCATGTCGAGGGTGGCGTTCTCCAGCTTCAACCCGGCCTCCTCGGTAATGACACGGCCGCCTGTCAGGATGGCGATATCCTCCTGCATTGCCTTGCGGCGGTCGCCGAATCCCGGAGCTTTTACCGCCACCACCGCCAGGGCACCCCTCAGTTTATTGACTACCAGTGTTGCCAGGGCTTCTCCTTCAACGTCTTCGGCAATGATCAGTAACGGCTTCCCTGTCTGAGCAACTTTTTCGAGAATTGGTATCAACTCTGGTACCGATGAAATTTTCTTCTCCACGAGCAGGATATAAGGCTCTTCCAGAACGGCTTCCATCTTGTCGGCGTCCGTGATCATATACGGTGAAATATAGCCCCGGTCAAACTGCATCCCTTCAACCACTTCCAACGTTGTGCCGATGGTTTTGGATTCCTCAACGGTGATGACTCCATCGTTGCCGACCTTCTCCATGGCATCTGCAACCCATTTGCCGATCTCCTCATCGGCTGCAGAAATGGACGCCACCTGGGCAATCGCTTCCTTGCTCTCAACAGGCCTTGCCATCCTTTTGAGTTCGGCCACAACCGCTGCTGTGGCTTTTTCCATACCTTTTTTCAGGATCATCGGGTTGGCCCCGGCGGCAACGTTTTTCAAACCCTCCCGGATCATCGCCTGGGCCAGCACCGTGGCGGTGGTGGTCCCGTCCCCGGCCACATCGTTGGTTTTTGTGGCCACTTCTTTAACGAGCTGTGCCCCCATATTCTCCCACGGATCCTCCAGTTCGATCTCCCGGGCTATGGTTACGCCGTCGTTGGTTATC
The DNA here is from genome assembly GCA_902812385.1 of Clostridia bacterium. Lineage (GTDB taxonomy): Bacteria > Bacillota > DSM-12270 > Thermacetogeniales > Thermacetogeniaceae > DULK01. Next base: position 6,295 of record CADDZD010000020.1, read on the forward strand.
TGAGGGGGGCCAAATTTCTTGTCGAGAACCACATTCCGACCCTTTGGCCCCAGCGTCACCTTCACGGTGTCCGCGAGTTTATTAACACCACGCTCTAATGAAGCGCGCGCCTCCTGGCGGAAATTAAGCTCCTTCGGCATCTTCCTACCTCCCTGGTGAAATCTTAACTGACAACCGCCAGAATATCCCGTTCGTTAACGATCAGGTATTCCTCTCCGTCCACTTTCACCTCAGTGCCTGCATAGCGGGCAAAGACCACCCTCTCACCAACCTTAAGGTCGAGGGGGACTCTTTCTCCACTTTCCAGCAACCTGCCTGTGCCAACCGCCACAATTTCCCCCTTCTGAGGCTTTTCCCTGGCGGTATCCGGCAACACGATGCCGCCTTTAGTTTTTTCCTCTTGTTCGATGATTCTCAGCACAACCCTGTCGCCCAGCGGCTTCAGACCCATAAATTAAACCTCCTTCTGGAATTTATTACACTCAATTATTAGCACTCTCCATTTGTGAGTGCTAAGTCCCAATCATTATATTAATTGTTAGTTCTGCGAAAAGCAACCCCATTCTCAAACCCGAAAGACGACAAGGGAGTATGTACTCGATATTTCTCCTCTAAATTTCTAAAACCGGTTATTTTTCGTTTTTTCAGAACCCTCTTCGGGGCTGTTACAGGTAGGTTTTCCCTCTCAATAAGGAGTTATACACTGCCGGTTAACCGGGCAGGGTGAGCAGGAAGTAAAATCCCGCGGCAAGGATCCCGCTTAATGGAAGGGTTAAAAGCCATGCCAGCCCAATTTCGCTAGCCAGGGGCCAGGCAACGTTCTTTCTTCCCTCGTATGCCCCTACTCCCATGATGGAAGTTGCCACAACGTGGGTGGTACTCACCGGAGCACCCAAAAAAGTAGCTGCGGAGATAACCAGAACAGAACTCGTTTCGGCGGCAAAACCGTGGCAGGGCAGCAGTTTTGTAAGGCGGGTGCCTAGTGTCTTGATGATCCTCCAGCCGCCGGCAGCAGTACCCAGAGTGATGGTGGTGGCGCAGATGAGCATTACCCAGACCGGCACCTGGATCGAGGATAAGACCCCGGCGCTGAAAAGGGCCATTGTAATGATCCCCATCATCTTCTGGGCATCATTGGAACCGTGCGAAAGGGCAATCAGGGAGGCCGAAATCAATTGGATGCGGCGAAATATGTCGTTGTGGCTGTCACACCTGGGGAACAAACAATGAAGAAGGAAAAAGAAGAGGTAGCCGCCGGCCAATCCAGCGACAGGTGAAATGATGAGGGAACTCAATATCTTCAGCAAGCCTGTCCAGTTGATGGCGGAAACCCCCATGGCAGCGATGGCGGCTCCTGCTAAACCGCCTATGAGCGCATGAGATGAGCTGGTGGGTAAGGAAAGATACCAGGTGATCAGGTTCCAGATGAGGCCGCCCAGCAAACCGGCAAGGATAACTGAAAGCAAAATGTACTCCTGTTTGATGATTCCTTTGCCAACAGTGGCGGCAACCCTGGTGCTCAAAAGGGCACCCACAAAGTTGCAGGTGGCGGCCAACAGCAAAGCACCACGGGGGCTGATAGCTTTGGTCGAAATGGATGTGGCAACAGCATTTGCGGTGTCATGAAAACCGTTCACAAATTCAAAGATTAGGGCGACAAAGAGAATCAATCCTACCACGACTACCAGTTCACTCTCCCTGATTCTTGTACCGTTTTGACACCGGTGGTGTCACATCCCGGAGATGAGGATCGGTGTTTTTGCCTGCAGGAGATTTTTATTTGCCACTTTCCTGGCTTTTTCCTCTCATCCCGTCCTTGAAAAATACGAATTTGCTCAGTTTTATTCAACGGCAGGATTTTTTATGCCTCAAGAGCTTGCAGGGTTAGATGCGGAATTCCTGCATTAAATCAAGATTAAGTATGCATATAAGGTTTCACATCGGGGGAAGATAGTAACAGGTTCACAGCAGCCGGGCTAAGACTACTGCAGGTCTCATGAGGATCTGCAGTAGTCGAGCAAAGGTTCCTGCAGGTCAAAAAAGGTATTCCCTTTACGATCTGCAGGAGCCGGAGCGAAGGTCGATATGGGTTCGGTGAGGGTTTATCGTAGCCTACCGGCTACGATAGGCTCAACATCAGGGATCCATACCGGCTGGGCGCAGACCGGATGAGGTTCCGTAAGGGTTTGTAAGGGCCGCCAGGTCCTTACAGGCTCTGCAGGGATCTCTTCCCGGTCGGGCAAAGGTTAATCCTGGTTCTGAGAGGGTCTGCAGGGGCCGGTCAGGTTCTTTTTTAAGAATCCACTAAGGTTCTTGCAGGCTCTGTAGGGATCAGGATTAGCCGGAGCGAAGGTTGCTGTGAGCCGTTTTTTCCTTCCACAACCCTTTCTGGTCCCTCCCTTCCAACCCAGAGTCACTCGCTGAAGATGAATGGCTCAAACCTCTGCTCCGTTCGCTTCCCGGACTCATCAAATCTGTCAATTGAGTTGATAGAGGTAGTCGATTTTCCCCTCTACGAGGATGTGGCTCGAGCGCCCGGCCTTCATGCCGACTCGACTAATACCCATTTTCATCCTGATGGTGTCACCTGAGGTGATATGGGAGTTTAATCCCGGTTCCCCTGCTCGGTGCGGGCGCACTCACCGCCCTTTCCCTGCAGGGTCTCCAGGGCATGGGGTAAGGCCGGGAGGACCACTTCCAGGTTCTCCCGGACCGCCCGGGGGCTGCCCGGCAGGTTGATGATCAGGGTTTGGCCCCGGCTGCCGGCCACCGCCCGGGAGAGCATGGCGTGCGGTGTCTGCTTCAACCCTGCAGCCCGCATGGCCTCCGCTATACCGGGTATTGCCCTGTCGATTACCGCCAGGGTGGCCTCGGGGGTGACGTCCCGGGGGGAGAGGCCGGTGCCTCCGGTGGTGAGGATGAGATCCACTTTTTTCTCGTCGGAGTATTCGATCAGTTTGGTGAGGAGTTGTTCTTTTTCGTCGGGGACGATATCATAGGCGATGATTTCTCCCCCGAGGGGAACCAGCATTTCTTTGATGACCCGGGCGCTGCGGTCTTCCCGCTCCCCCCGGGAGCCTTTGTCGCTGGCTGTCAGGATCGCTACTTTCATCTTTCTGTCACTTCCTTTTGAGGGGTTTCGATGATTTCGATGGGGTCTCCGACTTCAATAGGGCCGCCTTGGAGTACCCGGATGAAGATCCCTTCCCGGGGCATGACGCAGTCTCCGGCCTGGTAGTAGATGGCGCATCTGGTGTGGCATTCTTTTCCGATCTGGGTGACTTCGCCGACGGCTTCGCTTCCCAGGCGCAGTTTTGTTCCGACTGCTAGGGTGACGAGTTCGATACCTTCGGTGGTGATGTTTTCGGCGAAGTCTCCCGGGCCTACGTCGAGGCCTTTTTCTTGCATTTTCCGGATGCTTTCTATGGCCAGGAGGCTGACCTGCCGGTGCCACGGGCCGGCGTGGGCGTCTCCTTCAAGGCCGTGGCCGGGGATGAGTGTGCCTTTGCGGATGTTTTGTTTGCGTTCGCCGGTGTTCCGGCTGGTGCACACGGCTATGATTTTTCCCATGGTTCTTCTCCTTCCCTCCTGTAGGTTCCGCTTTTGCCTCCGGTTTTTTCTGTTAACCGGATTTCTCCGATGACCATGCCGCGGTCTACGGCTTTGCACATGTCGTAGATGGTGAGGGCGGCTATGCTTACGGCGGTCAGGGCTTCCATTTCTACTCCGGTTTTTCCCTGGCATCGGACCCGGGCTTCGATTTCTACGGAGCTGCGGTCTGGGTTGATCCGAAATTGGAGGTCGATGCCGCTGATGAAGAGGGGGTGGCACATGGGGATGAGTTCTGCGGTGCGTTTGGCTCCCATGATGCCGGCGATTTGGGCGACTGCCAGGACGTCTCCTTTGGCGATGTTTCGGCTTTGGATAAGTTCAAGGGTTTCGGGTTTCATGAAGACTGTGCCCCGGGCCACTGCCTCTCTGTTTGTCTCCGGCTTCTCCCCTACTTCGACCATCCGCGCCCGCCCTTCGCTGTTGAAGTGGGTGAGGTCGTCTGCCATTTTTTTAGCCTCCTATCTGAGCCATCCCCCGCCCGGCGGCAGGTGCGACTGCTGCCTGGCGGTAGCTGGCCGGTTTGAGCTGCAGGGCTTTGTGGAATAGTTCCTGTAGTTCCTTTCCGGTGGCGCCGCTCCGCACCGCTTCTCGCACGTCTACCTCCCGCCGGTCGTGGAGGCAGGGACGCAGTTTGCCGTCTGCTGTGAGGCGCAGCCGATTGCAGCTTGCGCAGAAGTGGTTGCTCATGGCGTGGATGAAGCCGATGGTTCCTTGGGCGCCCGGCAGGCGGTGGTATTCGGCGGGGCCGCTCCCCTGGATGTGGGTGACGGGGGTGAGTTTGCCCAGTTTTTTTTCTATTTCGCTTTTGACCTGGCCGCAGGAGACATAGTTTTTCCCCGCCAGCTGCCAGCTGGTGCCGACGGGCATGAGTTCGATAAAGCGGATGTGCAGGGGCCGGTCGAGGGTGAGCCGCGCCAGGTCCGCCCATTCTTCGTCATTGATCTGGTTGAGGGCGACGACGTTGATCTTTACGGGGGTGAAGCCCAGTTCGAGGGCTGTGGTGATCCCCTCCCAGACGGTGCGGAAGTCGCCCCCTCCGGTGATCTTCCGGTATTTCTCCGGGTTTATGGTGTCAAGGCTGATGTTGAGCCGCCGCACTCCGGCCTCTTTCAGCTGTTCGCCCAGTTGGGGGAGTAAAAGGCCGTTGGTGGTGATGGCGATGTCTTCTATTCCGGGCAGCAGGGCCATGGCTTTGATGAACGGGATTATGCCTTTTCTGAGCAGGGGCTCGCCTCCTGTCAGCCGAAACCGGTTGATGCCCAGCTCCAGGGCCGCCTCCACTACGGTCAGGATCTCTTCAAAGCGCAGGATCTCCTGCCGCGGTTTGGGCTTCACCCCCTCCGGCGGCATGCAGTAGAGGCACCTCAGGTTGCAGCGGTCGGTTACCGAGATGCGCAGGTAGTCGATCTTCCTTCCAAAACGGTCCTCCATCAGCCTCCCCCTTCCCGATCATTTTACGTTTCACCGATGATCTTGCCGCAGTCCCTGAAATCATACCCCGGCAGCTTGCCGACCAATTCAAGGAAGTCGCGGTCGGCCAGAATTCCCCGCACCAACCCGATCTCCTCCGTGTCCCAAAATTCAAGGGGAATACAGAGATCATACCGCTCTTCCCCGACCGGCACGAAATCCAACTTCAAGGCGTCCGCCGCCGCCTGGATCCCCAGGCCGGCGTCGGCATTTCCGGAGGCCACCGCCACGGCGACAGCCATGTGGGTGTATTCCTCCCGTTCGTATCCGGAGATCTTGTCGGGGGAGATCCCCTCTTTGCGCAGCAGGTAATCCAGCAGCAGCCTAGTTCCGGAGCCCCGCTGCCTGTTGATAAAGCGCACCTCCGGCCTGGCCAGGTCGTCGAGCCCGGTGACGTTCAGCGGGTTGCCCCGGGGAACCATCAGGCCCTGGATGCGGTAAGCAAGATTTACCAAAACCGCCTTCTTATCCCCCAGTATTCGCCTGATAAAAGGTAAATTGTACTCCCCTGTTTCCTCATCCAGCAGGTGGACCCCTGCCAGGTGCGCCTCGCCGCGCAGGAGAGCGGTCAGCCCACCCATGCTCCCCACATGGCTGGAGATCAACCGGAAGCCCGCACCCTTTTCTTTCAGGAAGTTGGCGATCATGTCCAGGAGCAGGTCATGGCTTCCCACCACAACCACGGTGCGCTCAATCTCCTCTGCGGGCCTCAGGAGCTCCACCTCCACCTCCGCTCCCGCCGGGAACCCCTCCGAGAGACAGGGAACCCTCAGGATTCCGTCCGCCTGAACCAGTGAGGTGACCGCCCCGGCGCCCCGGGGCAAGGTCTGTACCACCAGCTTGTCCCTCACACGCCCCAGCCTTACCCGGATAAACTCCTCGGCTCCCAGGGGGGAAACGGTTTTGCGGCTCACAAAGGCCTTGAGGCGGGGCTTTTCGGGAAGGGGAAGGCCGCGCTTCCGGTAAACCACCGGCCGCCCAAAGAGTTCGAAGGCCAGGGCGGCGGAAACCGGGTAACCAGGTACCCCGATCACCGGTTTCCCCTGAATGGAACCCAGAATCACCGGCTTGCCAGGACGGATGGCCACGCCGTGCACATAGACCTCTCCCAGTTCCCGAACCAGGGAGACGGTAAAGTCCTCCCGTCCTGCCGAGGAACCTGCAATGATCGCCAGGAAATCGGACCTGTCCAGATACTCAAGGACGATCTTCTTTAAAAGCCCGTATTCGTCAATGGTGGGAGGGGCATAAACGGGCTCGCCACCCCATTCCTCCACCAGGCTTCCCAGAACCCTGCTGTTGGATTCGATGATATTCCCCGGTTTCAAAGGGGTTCCCGGGGGCACGATCTCGGTACCCGTCGGAAGCAGGGCTACCCGCGGCCTGGGGAAAACCTCCAGATCGGTAATCCCGGCGGTGAGCAACCCCCCCAAGTCATAGGGACGGATCTCCTGGCGTGCCGGAAGAACCATCTCCGTCTCGATAAAGTCCTCCCCCACCACCCGCACATGCTGCCACGGTACGGCAGGGGCGATGATCTCCACAGTGCCTTCCTCCGGGAAATGGACATCCTCGATCATGATCACTGCATTGCATCCTTCGGGGAGGGGGTCCCCGGTATCAACCACAAAGGCCTCGCTGCCAAGGCGGAGGCGCAGGGGGTTGGTGTCGGCGGCACCGAAGGTGTCCGCGGCGCGCACGGCGATTCCGTCCATAGCCGAGGCGTGATAGTGAGGGGATGATACCGCAGCAAAAACGGGTGCTGCAGTGACCCGTCCCCGGGACTGGTACACCGGTATCCGTTCCGGCTTGCCCGGCTCCAGGGCACCTATCTCCTCCAGCCTGGTCAGGTAGCGCTCCAAAGCGTCTTCCAGTGGGATATTGTCCAGATAGCGCTGTTTTACTTCTTTCATGGGTATCCTCCCTGGTCACCATTGACCTGCCCTGAAAATACATCAAGTTTACCCGCCGGTCTACCGCTCGACTCCCGATTCCAGGCCGGACAGGACGACGGCTCGCTTCGGGACAGCTCTGGGATGCTGCGTAACAAGTTGCGAACTGCTTCTGTCAAACGCCGCGTTTGGCCTCGCTGCAAATCCATTCCATCGCAGGTCAAGAGGTGTCTGTACTCGCATCCCGACCTGTCATCCTCGCTTCGCCTGTCCTGTTACCCGGCCTTCCATAGGTCGCTCGCCGGTAGACCCGTCGGGTATTTTCATACTCTGTTGGTGCCGCCGGAGGCGGCGTGATCGTCTGCCCTGAAAATGTGTTCCGGTTTATCCTTGCGCTTGCTCCCGGACTCCGGTTAAACTGCGAACAGCTTCCTTCCGCCCGGTCTCCATCAGTCGCCCGCCGGAAGCAACCGTTTGCTTTGATTTGCGACAGGCCTCTGGACCTGCAGGGATAAACTGCTACTTTCCTTCTTTGACATTGCCGCCCGGGCGGCATGGGCGTTTACAAGGTATAGTCGGTGCCGAACAGGTAAACGTCTACTTCGGTGCCTGCGGTGACCCCCTCGCTTTCCAGGGGGATGCGTACCAGCCCGTCTGCCTCCACCATCGGCGCCAGCAGCCCGGATTTCCCGAGGACCGGGTCCGCATACAATTTCTCCTGTTCCCGCCTCAGTTTCACCCGGATGTATTCCTCCCTGCCTGGGGCCGAGGCCAGGCTGCGTGAAAGGACGGCTCTCACCGGTAAAGCGCCGGGTTTAATCTTTTCATAAGAGCCGAACCGCAGGAGGGGGGCAACGAGCAGATCAAAGGAGATCATGGCAGCGGCAGGGTGGCCGGGCAACCCGAAAACAGGTTTCCCGCCTACGACGCCCCCAAGGGTGGGCTTCCCCGGCCGGACGGCCAGCCCGTGGAAGATGAGGCCGGGCTCGCCCAGCTCCACGATGATCTGTGCGGTGTGGTCCCGGGTACCCACCGAGCTTCCGCCGGAGACGATGACGAGATCGTTCTCCCGGTAAGCCCTGTTCAATTTATCCTCCAGGAGTTTGGGATCGTCTTTGGCCACCCCGTAAAGCCACGCATCCCCACCCAGGCTCAGGACCTGTCCGTAAAGGGTATAGCTGTTGACGTCCCGCACCTGGCCGGACCCCGGCTTTTCTTCGGGGGAAACGATCTCATCCCCAGTGGAGACGATGCCGACCCGCAGGGGAGCGTAAACCTCAATCGTAACCTCTCCCAGTGCGGCCAGGTAGCCGAGATCCTGGGGGCGGATCAGGTGATTGGCGGGAAAGACCTCTTCCCCGGATTTCACATCCTCATCGGGGCCGATCACGTTCTCACCCGGTCCCACCGGCCTGCCGACCTCGATGTTCCGTTCCCCTACCTGCTCTGTGTGCTCCACCATGACCACTGCGTCCGCCCCCGGTGGCAGCATCCCCCCGGTGGCCACCCGCATTGCCTCGCCCGCTCCGATCCCGTGCCGGGGTGCGGAGCCCATCCTGATCTCCCCGGTGACGGTCAATAAGGAAGGAAGACCCTCGCTCGCCCCGAAGGTGTCCTGCGCCCGCACCGCGTAGCCATCCACCGTGGAACGTGCAAATCCGGGGACGTTCTCCCGGGCCACCACCGGGCGTGCCAGTCTCCTTCCCAGGCATTGGAGAAGCGGCTTCTGTTCCCTTTTGCGCAGCTCGTGGGGGAGGTGTCTGGCCAGTTCCGCTCTTGCCTCACTAACAGGCAGCACCGTAAAAAGTTCCGTTCCCATGGACAATTCTCCTTTTAAAAACACCCCAGGGCGCAACCCTTGATCTTGATCTTCAACCGGTTGCATGCATCCCCGATAACCCGGGGGGATACCCCCAGGGAGTCGGCCAGTTCCCTGGCTTCCGGACAGGTAATCTTTCCTTCAGGTGCGGCTTTCAGGAGAGCTTCCCTGATGCGGGGATCGATTTCCTGCGTTTCAAGATGCTGTGGCTTCAACCTCTTTTCCCTCCCATGACATATAAAGGTGCGCCACCAACCCGGACAGGCGCACCTTATAATTAAACAACTCCTTTCCAAGGTTGGGAGGTATCCGGGTTTCCCCGGACACCCTACGGCTGCCGCTTCCATCTATAACCGGCATCCTGCGTTTAGCCACCATAGCGGCCCGTTTCTCTGAAGACATGCCACTTTAGGTAAGCTAAATCGGAGTTTCACAGGCCTTTGTTAAGCCGTCCATATCTATGTAGATATGGAAAACTGTAATATAAAATCCATTCCCAATCCTAATATGACTCGTTTCAACTATTCATCTTCCTGACAAACTATAACTATCATCATAATAATTCGCCAGAATTCGTCAAAAGCCTTTCCAGTAAACAAAATTTTTTGACCGGTATGTGCCGCACCTCCGCTACCAAAAGCGTGCCCGATGAAATAATAATCAGTGAGCAAATATCTCTTTAATCATAAACACAGTGCGGGGGAAGTAGCCGACTCCGTTGCATGGATGCAGCGTAGGAGGCGGTCGGCTGCCGTCTGCGACGAGTTTTAGGGCGAGTTAAACCTGCACTCAAAATCACTGCCAAAGTACAAACAACTTAGTCTCATAATTCGTTCTGGAATGGTTCAGTCGGTGAATCTGTATTGAGTGCCGGGGAGCAAGCGCAAGGATAACCAGATTTCATCCTCTACTGGTGTCACCGGAGGTGACGTGAAGGTCTGCCCTGAAAATACATCAAGTTCACCCGCCGGGTCTACCAGCGAGCAACTTATGGATGATCGGGTAACGAGACAGGCGAAGTCAGGTTTGGAGGTTGATTCGGCGTTAGATAGCTCCTGCCAGCTTCCAACATCTGACATCCTGCCTCAGCCATCTTTTTACAGGGTAGTTTGAAGGGGAACTCCATAGAGGGAGGGACCCATTATCTTCGGTGGTTAATGGTATATTTCGGGCTTAACCGAACACGAATGTATTTTGACCTATATTGAAGCACTTTTAAACTTTGGTTCAGATAACAATCATATCAATTGAATCGAACCGGTTTGCTGTCAAATTTTATCAGGGAGATGGGTTAAAATCACCAGCAAGCATTATTAATTGAATCTGGTACTACCTCTCAACAGTCTCACCGGGGCGGGTTTGGCCCGCAAACGTTGAAAAAGGTGGCCGCCATCCGCTCCTTGATATCGATTTTAGTTACCGGCTCAAGGCAGCGGTTGAGCACCATCGCTATCCAGCGGTCGGCTGGATAGCAGTCGCAGAAACCCCATTGCTGCCATAAATGATGCAAGGCGGCTACCGCCAGGTAGGCGTCATGCTTCACTACAATACCGCCACCCCTGGCCCTAACTAAATCTATCTTATCAGGCATCTATCAGGGACTACACTTTCAGTTTTAGTTTCTCCAACCATTATTATTATTATTGGTGTTTGAAAATATTGCCGCCAAACTTGGGCTGACTAATTTCCATTGTTGGGGTGCCGGTGACCAATAATTTAGCCCGGTTTCGTGCCCAAATTCAAATAACGTAACATTTCGATGAGCGTTTATTGTAACGAATAACAATTGTGTATGGTAAATTCTGGGGGTACTCGGATGGGGACTTTACCTTTAGAATTTCCCTGTCATTCAGAATGCTATTTTTCCTTTTTTTTAAAGGGGTTCTGGATCCCCAGTTCTTTTAAGACATATTTATAGAAAAAGTCGAGGTCGTCATAGGGAAACTCAAGTTCGATCTTTTCCGCCTGGGACTCCTCTTCCTCGGGAGAGGTTTCCGGTATTTCTTGCTTTTCAATTTTTTCCTCCTGCTCACGCTTCACATACCCGTTACCGCCCTCATTCTCAGGAATCATTATACAGTCCCTCCTTCCTAAAGTAAAAACTACTTCTCTTGTGAAAAAAGAAACAAGCAATAAACATGCCAATGAATTATCACTTAAAAGGATTCAGAATTCCGACTTCCTTTAAAACATAATGATAGAGCAATTCGAAATCGTAATATGGAAACTCGAGAACAACTTTTTGTTCTTCCTTTTCGGTTGCCGGCTGCTTTTGAGTCATTTCGTGAGCTTCCTCACCCTCAAAAGGCAGTTCCTGATTGAAATCCCGGTTTTCCCTCATTTCCCTTCCTCCTCTCTCCTCATATCATCCTGAAGACTTTTAGTCTCTTCTAATCTTTATATCTCAGGATTTTTGCTAAAATAATATTTACGCAAAAACCATACCACACTGCTCTGGAGCTTCCTTGTCCGGCAAAATTCTCAAAAAAAAGATGCCCTACCAGGCGTGCAGCATCTTTTTGGCCCCCCGTTCCAGGCCTCGCAAGGCTTTTTTCGTGCCTCTTGTTCCGTGATTTCGTAATTTTTGCCGAGAATCTGGTATCCCTTTCGTAAAGGAGGAAAAACCGGCTTTTTAGAGTTCGGGGAATGTTGGGCTCCCGGATTTCAACTGCTCGTAGACAGCTTCCACCGCTTCCCTGACCTTTCCGGAGAGGGGGTAGCCGAAGGCAACCACCTTCGGCTGAATTCCTATAAAATAGACCCTGGGAGCAATTTCTTTTAAGGCGAGCAGAAAGAACGTCAGCGGCAAATTATGGGTGGTGAACATGAACTGTTCGGCTATATAATCCTCGGAAAGGAGGCGGATACTTCCCGGCGCCAGGCCCATCTCCGCCGCGTCCACCACCACGGCCACCTCGGGCTTCATTCTCCGGACGAGATGAAGGCAATTTTCCGGCACCGATTTTCCATCTATGACCTCCCAATTCTGCAGGGGAGAAAGGGTCAGGAGCCGGGCCAGCAGCGGCCCGGCTCCGTCGTCACCCATCAGTTCGTTTCCGACCGTAATCACGAGACCCTTCATGATGCCCTCACCACCAAGTAAATTGCCGGTTCCTGTCTGATCATCTGCAGAAGCCGGAGGAGAGACCGCGCCCACCTCTTCTCCTCCGGCAGCATCCCGGGCAGGGCGGCCTGCAAAGCGCTTGACAGGGCCGGGAGGTGCTCCCTGGTAATCTCGATTTCTCCCCACTTCAAGACACCCTCCAGCTTCCGCCTGCCCTCCCCCGGCGGGAACTTTGCAATCCACCGCTCATATTCATCATGGCCCATGCCCATAATCTTGCGAAAACAGTCCAGAACCCCGATGTGGTGACCGATGGCCAGGCTGTAGTAGATTAAATTTTTGCACTGCTCCGGGACATCCTTGCTGTCCACAAATTTCCGGTTCAACTGGTAAAACTCAACCATCTTAAGCACTTCCGGCAGCCCTTTCCATGCTGTCCAGGAAGATCCGGTGAATTTTCATGAATACCTCCACAAGGCGCGCGTCCTTTTCTGCCTTCAAGAGTTCTTTCACCCTTTTATCGACCTTTTGCGGATCTTTTTCGGCAAGGAACTCCAGATATTGATTGGCGATCTGCCTCCCGTGCCAGTAGCCGCAGAGGCGGCGGGCCTCCCGCTCGATCTCCTTCCGGAGGCCGATGGGAACCTCGGGAAACTTGAGCCGCACTCCGGCACCCTCCCCTTCCACGTAATGTTCGCCCTTCATCTTCTGGTGGAGCAACCCCAGCGCAACCGCAAAGCCGTGGATGGTTGCGCAGGGAGTGGGAGGGCATCCGGGAATGTAGAGATCAACCGGGAAAACGCTGTCGGCCCCGCCCCAAACCCCGTAGCTGTCGTGAAAGATCCCGCCGCTACAGCCGCAGGCGCCGTAGGCCACCACAACCTTCGGGTCGGGAGCCGCCTGGTAGGCCCGGATGGCGGGCACCCGCATTGGTCTGGTCATGGGGCCCGTAAAGACGATGACATCGGCATGCCGGGGAGAGCCGACCACTTTGATTCCAAATCTTTCTGCATCAAAGAGGGGCGTAATTGCGGCAAAGATCTCAATCTCGCACCCGTTGCAACCCCCGCAGTCAACCCGGTAGACGTAAACCGAACGCCTGATCAGTTTTAAGAGTCTGAGCTTGAGTTCCAGGATCTTTTCCTTCTGACTGGCATCCAGTTCCTGGTTGAGAGTGATCAATCTCCTCACCTCCTATTCAAGGGGCGTAAATACGGCCTTTTTCATCTTTTCCACTTCAACCTTTCTCCTGCACTCAGGGCAGACCTCTAAAAGGGCCCTGCGGTTGGCAACTTCCGGCTCGGGAAGCCCGGCCTGCACCATGACGGCCAGAACGTATTCCAGTTCCTTTGCAGGGGTGAAGAACCTGTCGCAGAAACGGCACTTATTCAAACGGAAGTCCGCCCGGCAGACCAGGTCCTCTTTTTTGAAGGCAGCCAGTTCGAACTCGGGGGAAAGGGTAATCGCTTCTGTAGGACAGACCTCCTCGCAGCGCCCGCAGAAAATGCAGCGGCCGTAGAAAAGCTGCCAGGTCCTGATTCCCCTTTCCAGATCACAGCTCAATGTGATGGCATTCGCCGGACAGGCAAGGGTGCAGGCGCCGCAGGAGATGCACTGCTCAAAGTTATAAACCGGCTTGCCGCGGAAGCCGGGAGCCACCTCCGCCGGCGCAAAGGGGTATTTAAGAGTTGCTTCGCCCACCTGGAGCACTTTTTTAAGCAGCTTGATCATCTTGTTAACCTCCTTCCCTCTTCCCGGTTTGAGAAATTTCAGGACTTGAGCGGGGAGTCTTTCTGCTCGCGGCAGTACCGCTCCAACTCCTGGTAGGGAATGGTCTTCGCTTTCTTCTTGCGGACGTCGATCACGGTAACCCTCTCCGTGCAGGAATAGCAGGGGTCGATGCTGGCCACAATCAGGGGAGCGTTGGAGATCACATTCCCCCGGAGCATGTACCTGATCGGGGGCCAGTTGTTGTAGCTGGAGGCGCGCGGCCGCCAGCGGTACACCTTCTGGTTATTGTCGGTCATCAGCCAGTGGATGTCTTCACCCCGGGGAGCCTCAACACACCCCACCGCCCAGCGATGCGGTTTGTAGGTGAAGCCCTCGACCAGGATGGGGCCGTCAGGCATCTCGCTCAGGCATTTTTCCAGGATCGAGAAAATCTCATAAATCTCTGAGGCCCGGACCAGCGTCCTGGCGAGAACATCGTTCCCTTCCTGGGTGATCAGCTTCCAGGGAACGCGGTCATAGGCGCAGTAGGGATGATCGGCCCTCGTGTCCCGCCTGTAGCCGGAGCCCCGGATGGTGGGGCCAACCGGGCTGAGATCCCTGGCAACCTTCCGATCGAGGATGCCCACTCCCTGGGTGCGGTGGAACAGGTTGGGGGTGTTGACCAGGATGTCGATCATTTCATCGACCTCCTTCCGGACCCCGGCCATTAAGGCCAGGACGCGGTCCCTCTCATCCTTTAAAATGTCCTTGCGCACCCCGCCGATCAGGTTCATCCCGTAGGTTTTCCGGGCCCCCGTGAGAATTTCCGCCATTTCCATGGATTTTTCCCGGACCCGGAAGAGCTGCATAAACCCAGTATCAAATCCGATGAAGTGGCAGGCCAGCCCCAGGTTCAAAATATGGCTGTGGAGCCGCTCCGTCTCAAGCAGGATGGTGCGGATGTACTGAGCGCGCGGCGGAACTTCAAGCCCGATTGCGTTCTCGACCGCCATCGTGTAGGCAATGCTGTGGTGGTAGCCGCAGATGCCGCAGATCCGCTCGGCCAGGAAGTGAATCTGGTCGTAATCCAGGCGGTTTTCCGCCAGCTTCTCCAGCCCGCGGTGGCAGTAGAAGAGGCGGTAGTCGGCATCAACAACCGTTTCCCCATCAACAAAAAGGCGGAAGTGGCCGGGTTCATCGGAGGTTACGTGCAGGGGGCCCAGGGGAATTTCCACCAGACCCTCCCCCTCCACTTCGATGAAATCAAAGGTTTCTTCTTCGGTCGTGGGCTCCGGGCGGTAGCGGTAATCCATGGCATCTTTTCTCAACGGATGGAAGTTTTCCGGCCAGTCGTCGGGCAGGGCCAGGCGGCGCGGGTCCGGGTGCCCGACCGGGTGGATTCCGAAGAGGTCGCGCACATCCCGCTCATACCAGATGGCTGCGGGAACCCGCGGTGTCACCGAAGGAAACTCCGGTTTATCCGGAGGAACCAGCGCCTTTACCGTCAGCCAGATGTTTTTCCGGGGATCCCGCTCTTCCTCGATGGATAAAACGTAGTATACCGCAAAGTGCCCGTTCAGGCTGCGCTCATCATTGCCGACAACGCTGGAGAGCCACCCGCCCTGCCGGTAATATGCCTCTTCCACAACTTCCGGGAGGGAGTTGAGATCAACAGTCAGGGTTACCTGGTCCGGGGTCTGCCAGGCCTCCTCAAGGATCGCCGCTCCAAACTTGGCCCGCAGGGCATCCACGTGCTTCTTGCCGCCCTGCTCGGGTTTCACTTCATGTTGCATCCCACGTCAACCTCCTTTTCCCTCTAGCTTAACAGGGTCAAGACAATGTACTGGGAAATCAGCGTCATGACCATGAGAATGGCCAGGACTAATGAAATGGCAAAGGGCACTTGCGACGCCCCGGCAACCGGTTCTGAGGGAGCGCCCAGAACGCTTGCTCCCAGCCACTTCAGGAACCAGATGAAGCTTCCGACGGATTCAAGGATTGTAACGATGATCAGGACAAGGATCAGCGGATAGAGCTTACCAATCTCAAAACCGCCGACGAAGATCATGAACTTGCTGAAAAATCCGTTAAAGGGGGGAACGCCTGTAATGGCCACAGCAGCCGCAATAAACCCCAAACCGACAACCGGGATTTTATTCAGAATTCCCTTGAGCATCGGGAGCAGGCGGGTGCCGGTCGTATAGGCCAGCGCCCCGGCAACCAGGAAGAAGAGGCCCTTGGCGAAGGCGTGGTTGAAGATGTGGGCCACAGCTCCGTTAAAGGCCATCTTTGACCCGTAGATGGAAATGGAAATCGCCAGGAAAATGTAAGAGAGTTGGGTGATCGTAGAGTAGGCGAGCAGGCGCTTCATATCCTCCTGCGGGAAGTACATGATAAAACCGTAGATCATGGTGACTACCGCCATGATTGCCCCGATCAGACCGATCACCTGGGGAACCGCCCCCGTTGCCAGGACGGTCCGGGCGAAGATGTAGACTCCAACCTTAACCATCGAAGCGGCATGCAAATAGGCGCTCACCGGGGTCGGCGCCACCATCGCCTCGGGGAGCCAGGACTGGAAGGGGAACTGGGCAGACTTGCCCCAGCAGGCGATCAGGATCCCGATAAAGGCGATGATCTTTCCGGTGTCCGTAAGTTCGTTGAGAGCGTTGACAGAAAAGCTTCCCGTATTCACAAAGACGTAGGCGGTGGCCACGTAGAGCCCGAGGGCGGCGGCGTGGGTGAGGACGATCGCCAGGAGCGCGGACTTTCGGGATTTCTGGTCCCCGTAAAATCCGATCAATCCCCACGAGCAGAGGCCGGTCATCTCGAAGAAGAACAGGAGCCCGAGCAGCGTGGAGGAGAAGACCACGCCCGCCATCGAGCCGATAAAGAGGAGCATGAAGGCGTAGAACCTGGGAACCCCTTCTTTGATCGGATGCTCTCTGTTCTCAGGGCTCATGTACCCCGCCGAGTAGGTGCAGATCAGCCAGCCGATGAAAACCACGATGAAGTTGACCAGAACGCTCAAAGCATCGATGGTTACACCGTAGAAGCTGATCCCACCTATGGTCACCAGATCCCGGGTGAAGCTCGCGCGGTCGGCCGCAAAACCGACCAGCAGGAGCAAACCGCAGACGAAGGCCAGGAAAGAGAAGAGTTGACCCACCTTTTTCGCGTGCCGCTCCGGCAGAAGGAGAACGAGCAGGCTACCTATTGCCGGAACCAAGATGCTTCCCAGCGCATACCAGAGCATCTAAATCTCACCTCCAGAATCCCTCATTAATGAAGTAACCTCTTCCCCTAAAACCTAGAGTCCGGACAGGACAATATCGGCTGCACCCTTGAGCAGGTCCGAAAGAGGCGAAGGGATGTAGACGCCCAGTCCGAACATGAGGATGAAGAGAAGGAAAATGGGAAGTATGGTTATGAAGCTGACATCGCCTCGCGTCACGTTTTCGGGAGGTGAGCCGAATACCGCCTCGCCTATCAGGCGGAGAAAAGCAGCAAAAACCACCAGCAGGAAGAGGAGACAGAGAATCATCAGCCAGAGATACCCGCTGTTTAATCCGGCCGTGACGGTCAACAGTTCGCTGATGAAGACGTTAAAGGGTGGAGAGCCGGCAACTGCCAGAGCGCCGCTCCCCAGCAGGAAAGCGGTAAAGGGGGCCACCTTCAGCATCCCCTTGATGACGTCCAGGTCCCTGGTGCCGTACTTGATTAAAATGTTTCCGGAGGTGCAGAACATCAGGGACTTGGCAATGCTGTGGTTGATGGCGTGGAAGAGGGCGGCGAAGATGCCCAGAGGCCCTCCCAGGCCCAAACCGGTGGCGATGATCCCGACGTTTTCGACGCTGCTGTAGGCGAGCATCCGCTTGATGTCCCGCTGGCTGAAGATGAAGAAGGCTGCAAAGGCAATGGAAAGGACGCCGAAGATCAGGAGCAGGGTGCTGGGGAAAGCGCTTCCGATGGCCTTTCCCACCACAATGTAGTACCTGATGATGGCGAACAGAGCGCACTTGAGTAAAACTCCGGAAAGGAGAGAACTCACCGGGCTTGGAGCCTCGCTGTGGGCATCCGGCAGCCAGGCGTGCATCGGGAAGAGCCCCGCCTTTGTCCCGAAGCCGATGAGGATGAAGACAAAGGCCAGCTTCATCACCATCGGATCCAGCAGCCGGGCATGCTTCACGATCTCCGTCCAGAGCATGGAATCGTGGGCGTTCTGCACAACGCTGAAAGAGTTGGAGTAAACCAGGATCGTTCCGTACAGGGCAAAAGCAACGCCGACACTGCAGATCAGGACGTACTTCCAGGCGGCCTCCAGCGACGACTTGTGGCCGTAGAGCCCGACCAGGAACGCCGAACCCAGCGTGGTTGCCTCAACGCCAACCCACATTAAGGCGATGTTGTTGGAGAGCACCGTAAAGATCATGGTGAAGAGAAAAAGGTGAAAGAAGCCGTAATATGTACTCAAGCCCTTCCTGTCCACTTCACCTGTCACCAGGTCGTGCCGCATGTACCCGATGGAATAGAGACCATTCAGGAATCCCATCAGGCCGATCACGAGCACGAAGACGGCGGCAAGTTTATCGGCATAAAACCACCCAGAAAGTGCCAGCAAACTTCCGTTTATGAGCACCAGCTTGATAACCCAGAGCGTCAGGACCAGGAGCAGGGTGATTCCGATCAGGTGCACAGCTTCAAGAAAGCGGCGGGCGCCGGCGCCCAGGGTTCTTGCCCAGAAGGCAAGGAGCGAGACGACAAAAGGAATTACCAGCAGCCACACTAAAAGATTTCCGCTCACCTGCATCACCTACCCTTTTAGTAAAGTAAGCTTATCGGTATCAAGCGTACCCAAAACCCTGAACAGGGAGATGGCAATGACACTCATGATGACGACGGCAAAGATGGCGTCGGTAAGAATCCCGATCTCTACGGTTTCCGGGGCGTTGTAGGCCATAAAGGCAAGGGTTAAATGGGATCCGTTTTCCATCAAACAGTAGCCCAGGATCTGCTTCAGGGCGTTCCTGCGGGTCAGGATGCAGAGCAGGCCGAGCAGGAAGTGGGCAATGGAGACCGCCAGCGCGGGTTTGAGCTTGAGAATGGCCTGCATGTGGAAAGGAGTCACGATCAGAAACGCCAGACCGATAAAGAGCGCAGCGAGCAGGAGCGAAGATGCAGGGCTCAGCAGCGCCCCCGGTTCTCCCGGGTCCCCTACCTTTTCGAGGGCTTTAATGATCAGGTAGGGAACCAGGATCACCTTCGTAATCAAGGCAGTAATGGACCAGATGTACAGGGGTGTTGCTTTCATGAACACGGCCAGGCAGAGGAAGATCAGCACCAGAACAAAGGACTGAAGGCTGTATAAATGAGCCGAGAGATGGGGCCTTCTTGTCTCGACAACCATTAAAGAAGTGATGATCAGCAGAACTGCCAGGGCATTGATAATCTGAACTCCCGTCATACCGTTCACCTCATTTCATCAGATCTGAACCAGGTAGAAAACGAAGGAAAGCAGAGCAATTCCCAGGGCCACCCAGGTGATGTGAGGCGCTCTGAAAAGTGTCAGCCTTGCCATGGAGTTTTCAATCACAGCAACAATTACGTACAGGCAGAAGAGCTTCAGGAAAAAGAGCACCGCAGCACCGAGAACCCCAGGCAGGCCCAGCGTGGCAGCGCTTCCAAACGGGAAGAAAATGGCCAGAAACAGGGAAAGGACAACCACCTGTTTTGCAAAGATCCCCCATTTGAGCAGCGCCAGGCCGGGTCCCGAGTATTCCGTCAGGGGCCCCTCCTGGACCTCCTGCTCCGCCTCGGCAAGGTCGAAGGGCAGCTTTCCTGTCTCGATAAAAGAGGCAACCGCAAAGGCGGCCATGCCCAGCCAGATCGCCGGGCTTGTATAGGAAACCTTCCCAAGGGCAATCATCTGGCTCATCGTTCCCAGGTTTGTGGAGCCTGCAAAGAGGGCGATAATGAAGAGCACCAGCATGATCGCAGGTTCCACCAGCACGCCCAGGGCAAGCTCCCGGGCCACGCCGATCTGGGCAAAACCGCTTCCCGAATCGAAACCCGACATTGCCAGGAAGAACCTGACCATTGCGAAGAGGTAAATTACAAGAATCATGTCGCCAACAACCCCGAAGGGCGACTGTAAAACCCACATCGGAATCAGAGCAGCGATGAGGAGAACGCTGACCATGATCATGTAGGGGGTCGCTCGGAAGACCCAGGTTGCTTGAGCCGGTCTGACCTCCTGCCGCTTCATGAGCTTGACGATGTCGTAGTAGTATTGAAAAAGAGGAGGTCCCTTGCGGGAATGCATCTTAGCCCTCAGCACCCGGGCTAAGCCCGCAAAAAAGGGTGCCAGCAGGAGGACAAAAAGAGCCTGCAGAAAACCGATGAGGAAAAGCCTGGCATCGAACATCATCTTGCCCCCTTTCAGTTAAAATCTCACGGCAGCCAACAGAATGACCAGAGTGATAATGATATAGGTGCAGTACAGCCGCACATTCCCCAGCTGGAGCAGCTGGACGAGCCTCCCCAAACCCTGGACACCCCGGGCAAGAGGCTTTCCAATAAACTTCTCCCACATATCCTCCACCTGCACCAGATAGGCCACCCGGGTGCTGAAATAGGCGCCCGCGGTCGCCCCGAATTCCTTCAGGGTCGCACTGAACAGGTAGAGGGGTCGGAAAATGATCTGGAGCGGCTGGGCAAAGGCATGGGAAGAGTAGGTCATCTGCGGGATGTATTTATAGCCGCAGGCCCACGGCGTGGGATCAAGCCGCGACCCGACTCCCGCTCCTCCGTACAGCACCAGCAGGAGCAAAGGCAGGACCAGGAATCCGATCAGAAGCAGAGCAATTAAAGGCGTGGAAAGTGCAGCCTGACCAACATCTCCGGGGAAAACGGTGAGAGCAGCACTTACCGGAACCGCGCCTGTGTTCAGGAGGCTGGCAACCACCGACATGATGCGGGGTGCAATCAGGGGGGCGCCCAACCCGAAGACAACGCACCCAAGCCCGAGAATGGCCTTTCCTAAAAGCATGGGGAAGGGGGCCTCCCGGGCCTTTTCACCGTGTTCGCTCCGGAAGGGTCCGGTAAAGGTTACCCCGTAGGCCTTCACAAAGCACATAGCCGTTAAGGCTCCCGTCATGGCCAGGAGCATGGCAAACAGGGGCATAAACACCTTATCGGCAAAGCCGCCGCTCATCCCCAGGGTGAAAAGGGACTGGTAGATGAACCACTTGCTCACAAAACCGTTCAACGGAGGAATGGCAGCAATCGATGTTGCCCCTACAAGAAAGATAAAGGCGGTCACGGGCATGACCTTTGCGAGGCCGCCCAGTTCCTCTAAATTTCTGGTGTGGGCCCTGTAGATGACGGAACCCGCCCCCAGGAAGAGGAGGCCCTTAAAGGTGGCGTGGTTGAGCAGGTGGTAAAGCCCCGCCATCAGCCCAAGGCCGACCAGGAGCGGCTTGTTCAGGGCCAGGCCCAGCATCCCCGCCCCGACGCCCATCAGAATGATGCCGATGTTTTCAATGCTGCTGAATGCAAGCAACCTCTTCAAATCGTGCTGCGTAAGGGCATATACCATCCCCAGGACGGCGGAGATGATCCCGACCACAAGAACCAGGAAGCCCCACCACCAGCCCCCGGCTCCCAAAAAATCCATGCAAACACGAATGATCCCGTAGATTGCCGTTTTAATCATCACACCGGAGAGGAGAGAGGAGACATTAGAGGGAGCCACGGAGTGGGCCTCGGGGAGCCAGAAGTGCAGGGGCACCGCTCCTGCCTTCGCGCTGAAACCGACAAACGCCAGGACGAAAAGCACCGAACTCAGGACGGGGGTTAATTTCGCAGTCCGGAAAACTGCAAAATCAAAGCTCCCCGTGATGATAAAAAACAGAATGAAGGAGAGCATGATCAGGACGGCGCCGGCGTGGGCGACAAGGAAGTAAAGGAAGCCAGCCCTTAGGGCCTCCCTGTCTTGCTCGTAAATAACCAGGAAATACGAAACAAGGGTCATGATCTCCCAGAAGATCAGGAAGTAAAACCCGTTTCCGACGGTCACGACCAGAATCATTGAGGCGATAAAGAGGTTGATTAAGAATCCCAGCACACCAGGATTCTTCCTGGAGTACTCCTCCAGGTAGGAGAAGGAATACAGGGAAACAGCCGCAGCCAGAAAGGAAATCACCAGGACCATGAAGGCCGATAACTGGTCGACCTCCATCGTAAATCGGGTAAAGGGAATCCAACCCGGAGCATCCAACCGGAATCCGCTCCCGGTGAGCACCAGGAGGGCCGAAGCAATTCCTGCAAGGGAGGCCGCAAAGGCGCTTAAACTGGTGATGCAGTTGGCAAACCTGCCGCTGTTGTTAAAGATCAGTGCAGCAACCGCTCCGGCCACGTACAGGAACACAGCAAGCAAAAGAAGATCCTGCGCGCCCATCAACCTCACCCCTCCGCTTCTTTAAACATCGCGACTGCGCCGGTCACGGCGCCCGCCCGCTTGAGCCTGCTCCAGCGCTCCACATCTCCTCCCTCCACCAGCTGCAAGGCCTTGGTGGGGCAAACCCGCACGCACTGGGGGCCCTGTTCATCAAAGTCGCATAGATCACACTTGATTCCGATGGTTTTCTGCCCTGCGAACCAGGCGAGGAGAGCTGTGAGCGTCCGGGCCGGTTCTGCCTGTACGGAGGGGGGCGGAGTGCCCTGGATCGTAATGGCTCCAAAGGGACAGGCCAGGGCGCACATCTTGCAGCCGATGCAGAGCCCTTCGTTTAACTTCACCATCTGCTCCTTAACTTCAATAGCTTTGACGGGGCAGACCAGGGCGCAGGGCGCGTCTTCACAGTGATGGCACTGCACGGGCATCGTTCCCACCGGGGTATAAGTAACGTGGAGCCTCGGGTAAGCCTGAAGCCCCTGCTTCGCGTGGTTCACGACGCAGGCAGCCATGCACGTATAGCAGCCCAGGCACCGGTCGGGATTGGCAATCACAAAGCGGTTAAACATGAGCTTCCCTCCTCCCACTCTTCAACCGACCTGCCACTTCCGCCTCCAGATCAACCAGGTACTTCTTCTTCTTTTCCTGGAGGATGGCCTGGAATTCGGCGGGAGTGATCTTTTCCACCTTTGCTGCTGCCACTTTGAACTCCGGAATGCAGGCCGCCGGGTCTGTCGAGTTAACGGTGAGTTCGTTGACATTGGCCTCCCAGAAGTGGAAAGTGGTGAAAACCGTTTTCTCGGGCACCCGCTCCGTCACCCATGCCTTTGCAGCAATGGAGCCGCGCCTGGTGGAAAGCCTGACGAAATCGCCGTCTTCAATCCCGAGCTTCCTGGCATCGCGGGGGTTGATTTCGATCAACTGCTCAGGGGTAACCTGGGTGATCGGCCAGGACTTCCGGGTCATGGTGCCGGTATGGTAGTGGTAGCCTCTTCTTCCGGTGGTGAGGGTGAAGGGGTACTCTTCGTCGGGCAGTTCCGTGATTTTGCCTGCGAGTGCATTTTTGAATTCCCCAACCTCCTCCGGAATCCGCACGGGATCGAAGAAAACCGGACGCAGGTTGGCCTTTCCGGACGGGGTCGCGAATTTTCCGCCCTGGTAGAGAATGGGAGTGCCCGGATGGTCCTCTGCTGGACAGGGCCAGTTAATCCCTCTCACCTTTTCCAAACGGCTGTGGGTAATCCCGCCAAACTTCTCCGGAACCAGCCGCCGCACCTCATCCCAGATCTCCTGGGGATGGAGGTAGTTCATCCTCCCGTAGTCCATCTTCTGGGCGAGAGCGCTGAAGATCCACCAGTCATCACGCGCTTCACCCGGCGGATTCACAGCCTTGCGCACCCGCTGGACCCTGCGCTCGGTGTTGGTGAAGGTTCCTTCCTTTTCGCCCCAGCAGGCTGCGGGGAGGACGACATGAGCAAGGCGGGCGGTTTCGGTGAGGAAGATGTCCTGGACGACGAGGAGATCAAGATGCTCAAAGGCATGCCGGAGGTGATCCGAATCGGGATCGCTCATCACGGGGTTCTCGCCGAAGACATAGGCCGCCCGGACCCGGCCGCCCAGGATCGCATCCGCCACTTCGGGGATCCTCAGACCCGGCTTGGAGGGAAGCTTGACATGCCACTCCTTCTCAAAACGGGCGCGGTACCCCTCATCGGTGACAGCAAGGTAGCCGGGCAGCAGATTGGGAAGGCAGCCCATGTCGCAGGCCCCCTGCACGTTGTTCTGCCCCCGCAGGGGGTTCACGCCTGTACCCGGCCTGCCCAGGTTCCCCGTGATCACGGCGAGGTTGGAAAGGCTGACAACGGTTCCCGTCCCGTAGCTGAACTGGGTGACACCCATGCAGTAGAGGATTGCAGCGTTCTTAGCCCGAGCGAAGAGGCGTGCCGCCTCGACGAGATCCTGCTGGGGAATTCCGGTCAACCCCTCCACATAGGCAGGGGTATATCTCTCTACCGCTTTCTCCAGGTCGTCAAAGCCCTCGGTATAATTCTGAACAAAATCTGAATTGTAGAGCTTTTCTTTGACAATTACATGAAGTAGCCCGTTAATCAGCGAAATGTTGTAGCCCGCGGGAACCCTCAGCCAGATGTCGGCCTTGTTCGCCATTTCAGTCAGCCGCGGGTCGGCAACAATAAGTTTGGCCCCCCGTTCTTTAGCCTTGATCACATGCCTCGCAACCAGAGGATGGCACTCTGCCGTATTGGAACCGATGATGAAAATAACATCCGTGTGCTGACTGATTTCCGGAATCGAGTTGGTCATCGCTCCGCTCCCTAACGTCATCGCCAGACCGGCGACCGTTGGGGCGTGTCAGAGGCGGGCGCAGTGGTCTACGTTGTTGGTGCCCATCACCGCCCGCGCGAACTTCTGGGCAACATAATTTTCCTCATTGGTCGCCCGCGCCGAGGCGAACAGGACAAAGGCATCCGGGCCCGACTCCTGCCTGATCCTGGTCAGGCGCCCCGCCACGAAATTGAGCGCCTCGTCCCAGGATACAGGAGTGAACCTGCCGTCCTTTTTGACCAAGGGAGCAGTCAACCTGCGGGGATCTTCTACGTGCTGGTACCCGAAGTAACCCTTGACGCAAAGTTCACCTTCGTTTACGGGATGCAGGCTATCGGGCTCCACCCCTGCGATATGGCCATCTTCCACAACCAGATAGAGGCCGCAGCCGGTGCCGCAGTAAGGGCAGACCGTTAAGACTCTTTCTGTTCTTCCCTTCTCAGAGCACGATAACAAAGATGATACCTCCCTTCTTCCCAAACGGCCATAAAATTGATCAAGCTCCAGGAATTGCTGTTCTGAACTGCTCTTCACCTCCCATCAAAAATTCAGGATTTCTAACCAAGATCCAGAAAAACACAGGTTGCCCTTCTCAACTCAAAGCAAAAAATGTGCCTGCTTTAGCTTGAAAACCAGCATAAAACCGCCTGGAAGCGCCAGTGCAGCAACAATTCCGCGGCGGTTATATAAGCAGAGTCTTACTCAAGATGTTCATAACTCAGAATATTAGGAAAGGGGATTGCAAGCTCCTCCCTTCTTTGTTGGTGTTTTGGACAAGTGTCATTCTGCCTAAACTGCGACTTCCAAAGAAACATGCCCGTCCATACCTCAAAAGGCATTAAAAATCTTCGAGCAATCTCGAGTCGATCTTTTTCCCTTTTTTCGGAGGCAATGCCGAAATCACGAAAAAATTACGAAATCGCGTATTTGGCAGATACTGAAGTAGAGTAGAAATCTGGCATGCTTTTTGCTTTGAAGTTATATTTTAAATTTTGGCATTTTAGTTTTCTCCAGTTATCCTTGCGCTCCGGATCCGCCGCTCCATGCTTACTGGGAAGCAGTGCCCGCTCTTTTGAGAAGGAACCTCCAAGGTGTCTTTGCCGCAAGGATAAACTCTGGGGCTTCATTATTATCCTCATTATGACCCCGCAAGACGCCACAAGGGTTCCCTGAGAAAGGTCAAGACAGGAAACCTTTTAAAAATGTGCTCAATACAGGTCCCAATCACCAACTTAATAAAATACCTCCGCCGTTCGAATAGGAAAGCAAGAAGTTCCGAGAAAATATCTCTGGTAATAAAGGGAAAGGGGGGGACCAAGAAGCGGATATTTTGATTATCCACGGTAGAAAAGGTTAATCTTGTTCAGGGCAGCGAGGTGTTGGAAGTGCCCGAACAAAAGGCCTTGCTTAAAAAACTCCCTGGGGTTTGCACTACGTGGCAGAGTTCCGAATTAGGGGATCAAAAGATCCAGCTCATCGAGAAAGTCACCGGAGTTTACGCTTCCAAGCGAAACTACTACGCGGAGCTTAAAGAGAAAATTTCCGAGATCACGAAACGCAACCTGCAGTTGGAGATTTTAAGCGACCTGGCCAGGCAGATCAGCATCAACACACCGCTTGAGGAAATTGTAAAAAATGTCAGTACAAGCTTGGAACAGGTCCTCCCTTTCGACCGGGTGAGCCTGTGCACCTTCCGGGAAGGAAAGCTTTACCTGAATTGTTTTCACCCCGCAGACGGGGTATGCTCCGCCGGCATGGAAATCCCTCCTGAAGAGGGAAAGGCCCTCTGGCATGTGAGCGAAAACCCACGACAACTGGTTTGGCAGCGTGAGGGGGGAATCGAGGACCTGCACCTGGCACGGCTGGGAATCCAGGTTGCCGTGATCAGCCCCCTCTTTGCCCAGAAAAGGGTCTTCGGGCTCTTTGTTGTCGCCAGCTACAAGAAACCCAGTTACGACCCGACAGACCTCTCCTTCCTCCAGCAGCTGGCAAACCAGTTGATGATTTACCTCCAGGACCGGGAACTCTTCGCCGAGGTGACCAGGGCGAAGATCGAGTGGGAAGCCACCTTCAAAGCGGTCCGGGATTTGATCGTGGTCGTGGACCAGGAGAGGCGGATCCTGCGCGCAAATCTGGCCGCCCTCCAGTTCTCCGGCCTCTCCGAAGAAGAAATTCTGGGAAAAAAGTGCTGTGAGGTGATCTGCCACGCATCCGAACCCTGCCCGGAGTGCGCTCTCTCGAAAACCCTCGAGACCAAAGAAACGGCACACTCCCAGC
>CADDZD010000021.1 GCA_902812385.1 Clostridia bacterium
AGTGAAGATATTTACTGCAGTACGAACTATGGGATGTCTCCTTATGCCAACTAGATTTTATTAGTTGCCATTTTTAGCCATCATAAAATTAAAGGTCGTTTTCACCCCAGGGTGCGAAATGTGGGTTCCGATAAAAGCAGCGCCCTGAAATGATAAAAAAGATAATAATACAAACGGGAAACTGCATCGTTGTAAAAACCGCCCGCGCTCAAATAGTCCGCGGCATTGAGGAGATTATTTGCCCTGTTGATTTCCTCCCTGATATTTTCTCGCTTGTTCTCATCGATCACAGAACACACCCCGCCGGCCCTCAAAAATGTCTTTAAAAAACTATAAAAGAGGGACACCTTCTCTTTCGATATCCAGGGCTATTCTTCTCTCCCGCCGCTTCAAAAACTCGAACTGCTCCTCTGAAAGAACCAGCGTTGAAAGGCAGACATCGCGCTCAAGCTCGATATCGGCTGCCCTGTCGAATACGGCGTTTTTTAAATCCCTCGTCAGTCCTCGCACGATCACCGCGATGTCAATATCAGAACCGGCACCGTAATCCCCCCTCGCCTTGGAGCCGAAGAGATAAAGCCCTATCAGCCGGTCCCCCAGCATCTCCTGCAGCGCTTCTTTTAACTCGGCAACCGCCTCTTTTTCACCGGCAGTCAGATATTCCACAGCGATCCCGCCTTTCTCAGCCCGGTCATCCCTCATCCTACTTAAGAGGCTTTAACAGGTCGGCCACGAAGCGGACTGCATCCTCGGCAAGCCCCACAGCATCCTGCGCCAGCCTGGCATTAAAGACGCGCGCCGGAATGCCGTCCGGCAGGCCCGTTGGGATAGCGGATCCCTGCTCCAGCCACCTCAGCCCCTCTTCAAGAGGACTTTTTCTCATACCGGACTACCCCCTCTGCCAGGGCTTTTCTCAAAAAAGGCCTATCCTTCAATGCCTTAAACTCTTCCTCAGTATAGACTATAATATCGGCCTCCACACGGGGCATGAGCTTCCGGTAGACCCAGCCGCTCCTTTCCACAAACGGCAGGTCGCTGTCCATCACAACCAGAAGATCGATGTCTGTGAAAAGGTCCAGGCGGCCGCGCGCCATCGAGCCGAAAAGCACGATCTTTTTCGCCCCCAGCCTGCAGAGTTCCTCCGTCAGGCGCTCAACCTCCGAGCGCAGCAGAGCTGCGGGTCTCTCCCTTTCTTCCTCAAGCCTCGCTGCGTCCACCCGGAACCACCCGTCCCAACAAAACTTTTCCAACCTCTCACCAATAGTTTATCACAAATTATACCGGTCAACACCATGCCCCCGCTCACCAGCCCTGAAGCCATCGCCTGTAAGTTGATACCGTTCCCATCCGGCTCGTGCCCGGGCGACGAGCCTTTTCGGTCAGCCCGATATGGGTATAATTCTTCATGCATTGCCATATTCCTGCAGGATTATCTAAAAAATGTATTTTAGAACACGGTGAAAAAATTGCAGGAGAAAAAATAGAAGAAGCGGTATTTGTGAAATTCGGCCGGGTCGGAGGGGCGCCCGGCCTTCTCATTTATAAAATTCGCATCCTCTCCCGCTTCCCGTCCGCACCGGGAATCTCCCGCGCCCGCGCCGGGTGCCCTCTGGGCGCGGCACCCGGCACCCGCCACCTACCTTGTCTCCTAAGCCCCTTCCGGTCGGCCTTCCGGAAACCCCTGCATTTCTCAAATTCGCCCCGGGATCACCCGCCGCATTCGAGAGATGCGGTTTTTGCCCGCCGGCGCCACCCCCCTTTAAAATGTAATCGCAGCGGGAACCCCGACGGGGTTACCGCACAAAAGTGGAGAGGAGGTGACTAAATGGCTGTCAACGCCGTACCCGTGAACTCTACACTCCGGATCGTGGTTCAGACCGGTACCGACGCCAACGGCAATCCGGTGCTCCGCACCCGTTCCTTCCGCAGCGTGAAGGCGGAAGCCCCGGACGAGGACGTGCATGCCGTGGGGCAGGCCCTCGCCGGGCTGCAGGCGAACCCGGTCAACGCCATCCAGAGGGTGAACGAGCTGGAACTGATCACCGTCTAGGCACCTGACGCAGCTTACCAAACCGGAGAGGAGGTGAACTTAAATGCTGAGCAAGACGCTGGTGCTGGTCTTCCAGACCGCTGGAGGTGGGAGGATGCGGCTCTCCGTGCCGGACCCCCGGCCGGACCTGACTTCCGCCGAAGTGAACGCCGCCATGAACACCATCCTGGCCAAGAATGTCTTCACGTCAAGGACGGGTAATGCCACGGCAACTCTCGGCGCTCAGATCGTCAGCAGGGAGACCACCGATGTGATCACGGTTTAAGGGACGGGGCCTGCCCGCCTGGCGGTTTATCCCGCAGCTGCGGCGGGCGGGCCTCTTCATAATTGACGGCGCGCCCGCGCCCAAAGGGCAACCCGGCGTCCGCGGCAGGGGGCCGCTTCCTGCGGGCCGGGGCCGCGAGGCGGCGGAGCGCCAGAAGAAAGGAGGGAATGCAGGTGCAGGACATGCTGGTGCAGATCGGCAACTACGGCTTCCCGATGGTGGTGGCCATCTACCTGCTGGTGCGGGTGGAGAAGAAGCTGGACGCCCTGACGGGGGCGATCAGCCGCCTGGAGCAGGTGCTGGCGGCCTCTCTGAAGGTTCCGGGCCCCGGAGGGGCTTCCGGGGGCGGTGAAGCCGTTTTCCCGGGGTACGCAGGCACCCGCCGGGCGGCCGCGCCCTGAGGGCGACGGAAACAAGCCCTGCCGAAAGCCAATAAAGATATGGAGGTGAAGCCTGTGGGTGAACGCAGCTGGACGCACATCATCGTCCACCACACCGGAGCCGAAGAAAAAGATGCCGAACAGGTGCGCCGCTACCACCTTTCCCTGGGGTGGCGGGACATCGGCTACCACTATGTGATCGAGCGGGATGGGAGGGTGGTGCCGGGGAGGAGCCTCGGCCTGCCCGGGGCTCACTGCAAGGCTGCCGGGATGAACTTCAAGGGGATCGGGATTGCCGTCCTGGGAAACCTCAACAACCATCCCCCGCTCCCATCGCAGGAGGAGGCCCTGGAAAACCTGGTCCGCGGCCTGCAGCAGCGCTTCGGGATACCTCCCGCAAACGTGCTGGGCCACCGGGAGGTGCCGGGGGCGGCGACCGACTGCCCCGGGCGCTGCCTGGACATGGAAAGGCTGCGCAGCCTGCCGGAGCGGCCGGATCGGGCGGTGCGCCCTGAGGGCAGCGGGCGCGGCACCCGGAGCGGAAAGATCTACCGCGTCCAGGCAGGGGCCTTTTCGCTGCGGGAGAACGCCGAGGCCCTTGCGGAGAGGCTGAGGGCCGCCGGTTTTGAGGCGGTTGTCGTGGCCGGTAACGGGGAGCCGACGGCTTGACATCGAACACTTGTTTGGGTTATGATCAGGAAAAACAGCACCGGAGGTGGAAACTATTGGACAAGGTTGATTTCCGAGAGATCTGGCCGCAGCTGATCGGCCTGGTGCCGGTTTACGGAAGGGACAGCAGCAACGGGACGGAGATTCGCCTGGTAGACCGGCGCAGCCTGTACAGCCCCCTGCGAACGAAAACACTGCTCCGCAGGCTTGCCCGGGTTTTTACCATCGACCTGCGGGCCGCCCGGGATAAGTACTCGGCCCTCTGCGGCCGCTGCTACGCCGTCCCCATTCCCATGCGCCCCGGCCTCGTCATGGTTCCGGTGCACGCCAGGTATGCCAGGTTCAAGGATGACGGGACCCGGGCCTACCTGGTGAAATCAAAGATCGCCGGTTTAAACCGCCTGCCTCCCGGCGGCAGAGGCGGGTGCCGCGCCCAGAGGGCACCCGGTGCGGATGCCGCCGGGGACGGGCACGAGGAGATGCGGACGAGGCTGGTCTTCACCGACGGCTCGCACCTGGACGTGCCCCACGACATGCAGGGGATCCGCTC
The DNA here is from genome assembly GCA_902812385.1 of Clostridia bacterium. Classification (GTDB taxonomy): domain Bacteria; phylum Bacillota; class DSM-12270; order Thermacetogeniales; family Thermacetogeniaceae; genus DULK01. Next base: position 3,915 of record CADDZD010000021.1, read on the forward strand.
CCTGCTGCTGCTGGCGGAGAAGGTGGAGAGGGAGGCGGAACTTCCCGGCGGCGGCAAAATGCCCTGCAGGGGGGTAACCGGCGATCCGGAAATGCCCTGCAGGGGGCTTCCCCGGCTGGGGCCGGGGCCTTCCTTCGTTTCCGAAAGGCCCCCGCCACGACTGCATCTACCGGCTGTGGAGCCTCCGCCCGGAGGAACCGGAATAAAAACCATCATGCTGAGAAGGAGCGGCCGAAGCCGCAGGGGGCTCCGAAGGCTTTCCGCCCTCGCCCCCCTGCGAAGCGTTTTTCGAGGGGTTCCACTGCCAGCCCTCTGAAGGAGCTTCCGCGGGCCTCTGCTCCTGCTGCGGCGCCGGCTGCGGCCCGGGTTTCACCGCCGGCTTCCGGGACCCCGCCTGGGGGAGTGTTCCAGCCGGCGGCTGCGGCAGATTACTGCCGGCTGGCGGAAAGATTTGATGCGGCCTTGCCGACTGTACCCGACACAGACCTGCCCGGAAGGATCCTCTCGATCCTCTCCCGCTCCTTCGCCAGATCCGGGTTGAGCTTGAGGGCTTCCCCGATCAGCGCCTCACCGTCTTTCCCCTGGCTGTTCAAGGCCAGGCCGTGCCAGAGGAGGGCCTCCGGCTTTAGTTTCGGATCCCCGGCGGCGGCCGTGAGGTAGGTTTCGGCCTGCGGCCATTTGCCCAGCAGCACCGCCGCTTCCCCCGCCTTCAGCTTGACAGAGGGGGAAACCGCCAGGAGCGGCGCCCGCCTCCAGAGCTTCAGGTGTTCTTTCGGGACCGCAGCCATCCGCGCCTCGATGCGGCCCGGCACCTGCAGGGCCTTCTCCAGGTAGGAGCGTCCCTGGGCCCGGAGTTCTTCGGCGCTACCGCCCCCGGCAGGCTGCCGGTTCTGGACGGCCTGCTCCAGCAGGAAGCGCCCGGCCTCCAGGTAGCCAACGGCGAGGTTGTCGTAAACCTCCTGCTTGAGAGGTATGAGCGCCACGGCCTCTTCCAGCTGCCCTATGCCTTCCTTGACCTGCCCGCCGTTGAACAGCGCCCGGGCGTAGAGGAGCCGCAGCTCGAAGTCTCCGCGGCTTTTCTGCACGGCGGCCCTGAGGGTTTCCTGGGCTCTCTGGATCGCCGCCCCGTCCTGCCGTTGAGTTCCCTGGTACAAAAGGATCTGGGCGAGCTGGGTCCGGTAGGATGATGTCCAGGGATCGTAGCGTATCGCCCTGTCGAGGTTTTCCACCGCCGCCTGGGCGTCCTGATTTTTGAGGTCAGCGGCTGCGGCCTGGGCATAGTTATCTCCCAGGGCAAGGGCCAGGGAGAGGAAGAAGAAGGCGCCGGCAAGCACCCCGGCGATCGCCCCCTGAACCCCGGGTGACAGCCGGCTGCCCGGATGCCTGACGACCTTTACGGAAGCGTCCCGTTCCTCAAAGGTGGAGATGCGCTCCAGACCCCGCTCCAGCCCGAACAGCCCCCAGAGGAGGATGGCGACCGCTCCCAGGGAAAGATTGAAGTCGATCAGCGAATGCAGGCCGAGGGCGAGCGCTCCGCTGAAGATCGCCCAGGCCGTCCCCCGCAGTGCCTGCTGTGATCTGTCGCCGGCGGCGCGCCATGTCCTGACAGCGCTGGCGAAGAAAAAGATCCATATGGCGATGAACGCCAGCAGGCCCGGGATACCGGTTTCCACCCCCACCTGCATGAAGTGGTTGTGCACTTCGGTGGAATAGTAAAGATAATCCTGGTAGCGGTGGTAGAGGGCGTTCCAGCCCCCGCCTCCTGCACCCAGGATGGCGTTGACGGGGCCGGAGGTCATGATCCGCAGGGCATCCCGGCTCCAGTTCAACCGGTCCTGGGCGTTTTCATCCTTGAGAGAGATGCTTTCAAGACGCTGCACCCACGATTTCCAGGCGGCTCCGGAGCCCGTGGCCGCAGGTGCGGCGGCCTGGCGGGCCAGGGTAAAACCGCCGGCGGCTACGGCCAGGGCCAGAGCCAGCCCCGCCGCCGGGAGCACCCAGGGCTTCAGGGTGCGCTGCACGGCTGGCTCCCCTTCCCCGGCAGAAAGCCTGATCCCGTTCTCCGCATAGTGCCACAGCAGCTGCAGCAGGGCTGCGATGACAGCCCCCGCCAGCACCCACAGCCAGCCGGCAAGCTGGGAGTGGCTGTTGGCGGCGGCCATGACCTTCCCGAAAACGGCAAGGACGGATACCAGCTGCAAGGCAAAGTGCCCCAGGGCTCGCGCCGCCCCGCGCCACGCCGCGCCCTCTGGGCGCGGCACCCGGCACCCGGCACCCGCGGCTTTCTGCTTAGCGCCCGGCTCCTGCACCCCTCCTGTCAGGCCGAGCAGCAGCACCAGCAGCCCGACCGGGTAGATGAGCAGGGCGCCCCGGGACTGGGTGCCCAGGAAAGTCAGGAACAGCAGGTAGTTCCCCACCGACAGGAGCAGTCTTGATGCCAGATGCCAGGCCTCCGCCCAGAGGTATAGCCCGAACAGGTTGATGGCGGTCAGGAACGCCGCCAGGGTGTTCGGGTACTGCAGGCTGGAGTAGATTCTCCCCCCCACGAAGGCATCCTTGTAATGGAAGGTGCCGAAGGCGGCGCCCAGCCCCAGTACGGCCACGCCGGTGCCGCTGGTGAAGAAGACGGCCAGGTAGTTGCGGACGGCGCTCAGGGAGCGCACGCCGTAGGCCAGCATCCAGTAGACCGCGGCGTAGTTGGCCATTTTCAGGATCGCCCCAACGGCGTCCCGGGCGTTCCACGCCGCAATGCTGGAGGTGGTGTATAAGCCGAGCAGGGCCACGATCGCCCAGTCAAGGGGATGCCGGGAGAAAAGGGGCTCCCGGCGGTATATCTTGTAAAAGGCCAGAAGGGCAAAGAGCATTGCCGTAAAGATGTGGGTCGGCAGCAGCTCCCGGGCGAAGAAGAGGCCGCGGAAGTAAGGGGGGTAGAAGAGGAGCACCGCCAGCAGGACGGCCGCCAGCCCCTCCACGGTGGCGACCCTTTTAATCAGGGCCTGCAGGAGCGGGTGGCGATCCTGTGGCGCCTGCCGGCGCCTGCCGGAGGGGGACGGCCTGGTCCCGGCCGCCGCCCGGCGCACCCCCGGAGCGGGAGTCCCCTTCCCGGCCGCCTGTTTGACCCGGGGCTCCTTATCCCCGGTCGGGAAGGCCTCTTTCACCGGAGCCGGTTGGGCCTTGGCGGCACGGCTCAGGCGTAGCCGGATCAGCAGTTCCCGCCAGGTACGGCTCATCCCCAGCCGTACCTTCTCCATTCCCCCGCCGCTTCCCGCGGGGAGGCGGAAGCGAAGCCTCTTCCCCTTGGCCGCAGATGCGGTCGCGGTCCCCCGCCTGCCCTTCGCCGGCTGCGGGCTCTTCGACCGGGTCTTGGCGGTGATGGGGACCACCTTCTTCCCCTTGCTCTTTATCTTTTTTCTGGCCATAGAAGCATTACCCCCCGTTCATTCACAAACCGTGCAAATCGATCCAAGCACAATTCTTATTCTGTTCGACGCCGACCGTCCGATTCCTGCCTCCGGTTAATAGAAGTACGAAAGGGCCGGGCGGGTTATGCAGATCCACCGCTTCGACGCCGCCCGGGGTCGGCACCCCGACGGCGGCCTTCCGGAGGCCTTATCCGCATCCGTTGAAGGAGAGGGGCCGGCGGGCGCGAAAAATCCCGGCCGTGCCGCAGGCCGGGACTCGGGGGCAGCGGCCGGAGCCGCCGTAAATCCCTCCCCTTCCCTACAGCCCCAGGGAAGGGGCGATCTCCTGCATAGCCTTGAGGGCGATCTCGATGAACTCCTCCAGCGGCAGGCCGAACTCCTCGCAGGTTCTGATCTGCTCCCGGTTGGCCCCCCGGGCGAAGGCCTTGTCCTTGAACTTCTTCTTCAACGATTTCACCTGGACCTCCGCCAGGGTGCGGGACGGCATCATGTAGGCCGTGGCGGTGATCAGGCCGGACAGGGGGTCGGTGGCGTAGAGGGCTTTGTCCAGAAGGGTGACGCGGGGAATGTCGTGCAGGCCGTGGGCCCTGACGGCCTGCACCAGATCCCCGTCCAGCCCCATCTCCTCCAGCCACTCCGCCCCCACGATGCTGTGGCGGTCCGGGTCGTCTTTCGTCACCTCGTAATCGATGTCGTGCAGCAGGCCGGTGAGGTACCACTTCTCCTCGTCCTCGCCGAACCGCCGGGCCAACCCCCGCATGATCGCCGCGGTGGCCAGCATGTGGTTCACCAGGTTCTGGTCCTGCACCTTTTCCTTCACCAAAGCCAGAGCTTCGTCTCCGGTCACGAACGATTCCTCCCCGTTCTCGATGGTTTCCCCGACAAGTTCTCACACACTATTATACAATTTTTGCGCCCGTTTTTCCGCGTGTCGGAAACAAGGCTCTTATATAACGGCCCATTATTCCCTGTACAAGGCTCAGAAGTAACCTTATAATGAAAATGTACGGGTAGCCCTACGGGTAGCCCTGATATATGTACGTCCCATACTTTTGTAACGCATATCGACCTGGAAGCTAAGGAAGTAATAATTTTAGGGGGGTGAACGGAAATGCCTGCACGCCGTTTTTTGGTGATAATCGAACAAGACGAAGACGGCAAATACGTTGCCTCCGTGCCTTGTCTTCCCGGCTGCCACACTCAGGCGGATAATCTGACCGACCTGGAGAAACGCATTCAAGAGGCAATAAGGCTTTATCTTGATGAGAACATCGACGCCGTTTCGGCAGAAAAGAGTTCAGCCCCGGCTTCCGGGTGCCCGGGAATGAAACAAGACCCTCCGTTAAATCCAGTCGCTCAGGTTGAAGTCCTCGGCGAAGGGGTTCACGAAAGCAACCCCCTCGACGGTCCTCCCCGGCGTAAAATCTTCACTGAAGATCACCGGTATCTGGTTGAGGCGCGCCGCCGCCCAAATCTGGGCATCCCAATAGGAAAACCCGTGCTGCCGGACACCTCTGACGGCCTCCAGAACGATCAGCCCGGTAAGCTCCAGCACTTCCCAGGACTGCAGATAATTCTCCATACTGGCGGCTACCCTTTCCCAACTCAAAGGGTTCGGTATTTTACGGGTCACGGCCACCGCGAACTCGGCCAGTACCTGTGCGGTCAGCGCTCCCTTGCGGAACGTCGCCAGGTGGTCAAGCACTTTTAGCGCCTGCGACTGCTTTACGGGCTCGGATATGTCATATGCATATACCAGGACATTGGTATCCACAAGAGTCTTAACGGTCATAGAGGTCGTCCCTCAGCCAGGTTCTGCCGTCCTTTCCCCGCAGAGGCCGCGTTTCACCCCGCATCTTGCCCCGCTCCTGTATGAAAGACCTTTCCGCCTCCCAGGCTCTCAGATTGCGCCCGGCCACCAAACCGGTGTTCAGATGCGCTTCCAGGGCCCGCCGCACCAGCTCCGCTTCCGTAGTCCCCATCGCCCGGGCCAGCTTTTTCAAAAGGTAATCATGGTGGGGATCGATATAGAACTGCTTGCGGATCACGTTCTCACCCCCCGATTTCGTATACATTATGATATACATAATATGGCTCTGTCAAGCCGGATTCCAAGGACACAGGGTGTTCGCCTACCAGGATTATCCGCCTTACCGAAAATCAAAGAAAGCCGGACGGAGGTTGTTTTTCGACCACAGCGTTTTGCCCCGGAAGGCCGTGCCCGGGAAGATCTAAGAAGGCGGACCGAAATCCGGGTTTATTGAAACAAGAAGGATCTTGCCCGTGACACCGGATTAAAGTAATATGTTTTTGCAAAAACCCATGCTCCGGCGCAACGATATACGGCGACCCACGGAGGGAGAAACATGCGAGGAAAAGTGTTGCGGAAAGTTCTGTGGCTGCTGCTCACCGTCGGTCTGACCGCGGGTATCATCTTCCTGCCTTTCCTGCACAGGAGCGGATCCGGCCGTGCCATGCGCGATCCGGAAGAGAAAGAAAGGGAGGAACGGCAGGCGGCGACGGCCCCGGTCTATTACCGGGACGGGGTGATCGTCTTGATGTATCACAATATCAATCCCCGTGCCACGGGGAGGGGAACGATTACTCCGCAACGCTTCAAAAGCGAGCTGGACCTGTTAAGGAGAAAGGGTTTTCACTTTATCGGCGCCCCCCAGCTGGCGGCCTTTCTCGACCGTCACGGATCCGTTCCCCCCAACGCCGTCCTTGTGAGCTTTGACGACGGCTACGAGGGAACCTATCGGTACGCCCTCCCGGTGCTCGAGGAGGAGCACGCCCCGGCGTTGCTTTTCATCATCGAAGGGTCAATGGGGTCCAGGCCCGGAATGCTCACCTGGCCGGAGATCAGATCTCTTGAGAGAAGCGGCCTGGTGACCATCGGCGGCCATACCTACGAGCAGCATTACCGGTTTCGGGAAGAGGGCGTAACCTACCCTATACCGGCAACGGTATGCCACATCCGATCACCCCGGACCGGGAAAAGGGAGAGCGCCGCCGAATATGAGGAGAGGATGCTGACCGACAGCCGCAGAGCCCAAAGGGTTTTGTACTCCGAACTCGGTCATACAACCTTATTTCGCCTTTCCTTACGGCGCTTATAACCCACAGCTCGTAAGGATCCTGCATTCGGCAGGATACCGCTATATGTTCACCGTCATCAGGGGTTTCAACACGGCGGAACAGGATCCGGCACACCTCTACAGGATCAACGCAGGCGCCCCATGGGTTTCCCCGGAGCGCCTCTACGCCGCCATCAGGTATGCGGTGCTCAAAGGGAAGCTCCACGGCCGTATGCCCGACACCTGGATCCCGATCTGAAAACACCCCATTACAGTATTTTTTCAAGGAGCGTGTAAGGAAGACCGAATGCCTCAGCCTCCGCCTTGTGGGTTATATGAGCCTTTAAGACGTTAAGGCCCTTCGCCAACTCCTTGTTATCCTGAACCGCCTTCTTCCAGCCCTTGTCGGCGGTTCCAGGGCATACGGCAGGGTAACGTTGGTCAGAGCAAAGGTCGATGTCCTGGGTACGGCAGCCGGTATATTGGCAACAGAATAGTGGATTATCCCGAATTCTTCAAAGGTAGACTCTCTGTGGGAGGTGACCCGGTCAATCGTTTCCACGGAACCAGCTAAAAAATTAAATGACGGATTCGAGGCGAATCCCCCGGTCATACCTTGAAACGTTGCACCAATTGATTTAGTTTTTCAGCTTGCTCGGTCTGGTTTTGTATAACTGAGACTACCTCTTCTATGGCCTTGGTGATTTCGTTCATACTTTGGGAAATCTTTTGGGCTCCCGTTGATGCCTTTTCTGCGAATGAGGCTACGGATTCAATAGCCCTGCTCGCTTCATCAATTGAAGCCCTCATCTGTTGTGCGCCGGCCGTGAAATGTTTGATGAGATTGTTCATTTTTTCGGCATCTGCTTGATAATTTAAACCTGCTGTTGCCAGCTTTTTGTAATCATCTTTCACTTTTTCGTCGATGAAACGGAGAACTTCTTCGGTGTTCTCCGACAAGTATTGAAAGGCGTTCTGCACCTGCTTGGTAAGAGACTGCACGGTGGAAACGGTTGTTGCGGATTGTTCTGCCAGTTTTCGCACCTCGTCGGCCACCACGGCGAAACCCCTGCCCTGCTCGCCGGCCCGTGCTGCTTCGATAGCGGCGTTCAACGCCAGCAGGTTCGTCTGCTCGGCTATACCCGATATGATATCTGCGGCTTTGTCGATTTCGGCGACCACTTTACCTTCCTCGATCGCCTTTTTGATCCGCTCCTCTTTTTCCCTGTATAACTTTTCGCTGATGCTGATGGCCTCTTCGATGTCTTTCTTTATACTCTCGGCGCGCTTTTTGGCCTCATTTGCGCTTTGAACCCCTTCTTCGGCGTTTTTCAATAGATCCGCGGCTGCTCTGGAGATTTCTTGTCCGGAGGCATTGATTTCTTCGGTGGCCGCGCTGGAGGCTTCCATGCTGACGGCAATCTCGTGGGTCATATTGTTGCTGTTTTCAATTTGGGCTGCAAGCTGTTGTGCTGTTGCGGACAATTGCTGGCAGGAGTCGCTCAAATCGTTGGCGCTGATTGAGGTATATTTGATATTCTCTCTAAGATATTCGATCATTTTATTGAAGGATTTTGCCAGGAGGCCGATTTCGTCTTTGGTATCCACGTTTACGTCGGAAGTGAGATCCCCTGCGGCAGCCGCCTCTGCTGCACTAACCAACTTCAAGATCGGCCTTGAAAAACGACTTCCAAGATACCAGGCGATTAAAATTGACAAAACGATCCCTATCAATGCCACTGTTATGACAATGTAACGCAGGCTTGTTACAGGCTCATTACCTCCTTTTCCGGGACGCTGATGAGGAAAGTTTGTCCGTTTGCCAGACGAAAGTATGCTATCAGATCTTTTTGGCCGTTGTATGTGTGTTCCATAACTCCCGACGAGTTTCTAACGATTTGTTCGTAAACGTCCTTGAAGGATCCATGCTCAACTTTTAACAGGTTATCTTTTTCGCTGAAGGTTTTGTGTACTAGAAAATTGTAGTCCGGGCTTAATAGGTAGGCGAAACCGGTTTTATATAGTTTAATACCGGCGATCTGATTGCGGAAACTTGTAAAGTCTATGTCCATACCTGCCACACCCAGCAGGGTTCCGTCCCGGGCGTATATGGGTGCGGCGTAAGTGACCATATATATTTTAAGGTTGCTGTCCAGGTAGGGGTCGGTCCAAACTCCCTTTCTGGATTGAACCGGCCCGTAGTACCACTCCATAGCCGGGTCCTCCGGCTTGAACTGCTCCTTTACCAGGAAGTTGTTCAATGTAAACTCCCCGTCTATCATCGTATAGATATTTTGATACAGTTCGTTTCCCAGTTCCGGGGCAAGGACTATATATGCGTTCATGGTCTGTTTTGTTTCGGATGCAAGTTGTTTTACGATGGGACCCAACCTATCGTTGTAATCTTTTAGATAGGCAGGGTCGCTCTTAATTCTCGATATATCTGCCATGGAAGCGGCCGTTGCCGCCAGATCCTGGACTGCTTTTTCAACCTCCCTATTATAAGTGTTAAAAGTATATGCTTCACTTTTGGCCATATATAGTAGTTTGTTTTTAGCTTCCGTTTTCACTACTGCGGCACCGCGAATTATAGTGATCAAACCGATTATAAACACGACAACAACGGAACAAGCGACGATAGCCAGCATAATTTTATGCTGCAGCTTTCCCAACATAAAACCAAGCCTCCTCAATATGATATTTGACATAACTGAGGTGGATGTTATGTGGTTAAAATTACACTCCCTCTTTCAAGGTATGACCGGCGGCCCGTTCGCCTCGAATCCGTCCTTCGTATAATTTTTTAGCAGATCGGTGATGTATTGCCGTATCTCATTCCAGGAAGAGAGCATAATAACCATCTTGGGATCATAGGGAAGCGAGTGCTTCCCATATTTTTCTTTAACATCTTTTTCGGTAAGATTGTTCGTATACAGAATACCCGGAACACCATTTGCATTGAAAGCGCAGACGTCCTCTATGATATCACCCACGCCGGCCATTACATGACGCTCACCACAGATACGCCGGACGCTCTTTTTCTTGAACTCAAAAGACAAGCGTCTGAAGTGCTTATACTCCTCGGGTGGAAAATCATGATCCAGAATAATGAGTTTGCTCCGTAAGCCGACATCCGGAAAATTAAACTCTTTCAATTGCCATAAGGTTGCCTCATAGAGAGATTTATTTCTGGCGCTTAAATAATAAATATCTACGTGTCGGCTGAACCCCGTTAAAACCAGGCTGGAATCTTCTATTTCCGAGAAGAACCACGGCTCGTAGTATTTATTGCCGAAGAGGGTTTGATAAAAAAGATCCTTAATATCCTCCAGGGAACCACAATGCTCCGGAACCGTTTTCCGGTTGATTAGCTTTTGATATAACCGTTCAAGAAGCATATCTACGTCCGGGGCATCATGATCGATCTCTATTTGAAACAATTCCTGCAAGATCTTGTTTCTTCGAAGCCTCTGGGAAAGCAGGGTACCGTCGATGTCCACTATCAATACCGGCCTACTATTCTCCATTTCTCCCCCAAAATTCAACCAGGCATCTAAACAGAAACTACCTTTTTCCTCTCTCCACAAAACATTTCGAGAAAATATCGGTGCAACCGCAGGTCCCCGGTAAGTTCCGGGTGAAAAGTCGCCGCCAGCAGATTGCCCTGGCGTACCAGGACGATTCCTCCCTTGTGGCGGGCAAGCACGTTTACTCCCGGGCCCACCCTTTCAATACGGGGGGCCCGGATAAATACGGCCGGAAAAGGTTCTTTCCCCAGAACGGGGATATCAACCTCAACCTCGAAACTGTCAATCTGCCGTCCGTAAGCATTGCGCCTGACTTCGATATCCATCAATCCCAGCCAACGTCTTTCCGCTTCGATCTTACCTGCCAGGAGTATCGCGCCGGCACAGGTTCCAAAGATCGGCATTCCGCTATTCGCCTTGGCGATGATAATCTCCATCAGCCTGTAATCTCTTAGCAGTTTCCCGATGACCGTACTTTCTCCTCCCGGAATGATCAAGGCGTCTATAAACTGCAGTTCGGTCGGTTTTCTTATTTCAACGGCTTCGCAACCGCATTTGCGCAGTGCTTCGGCATGCTCCCGGAAAGCTCCTTGCATCGCCAAGATACCTGTTCTCATGCCGCTTCCTTTCCTCGTATTATATTATAAGATAAAAATTCGAGACCGATTGATAAATCAGCCGATCAGCAGCCCGACCATGGAGTCAACATCCAATCCGTTCACATAAGAGGACGGATCTGCTTTTTCAAGGGCCCGTCTGAGCGCCGCTTCCTGGAAAGGCAGATTGATAAGGCATTCCTCCAGGCCGGAGATCTCCTCTTTACCGAAAAAATCACCGTAGATCTTGCAGCCCGCGATTTTTCCGTCCCTGATATCAAGCAGCACTTCCAGCTTGCCCCAGTCGAAGCGCCCCGACTTCCGCAAACCATAACCCGGTGACGCTCCATAATTCCATTCCCAGGTGCCGTATTTCGTTCTCACCAGATCCTCAACCCTAGCAAAATCCCTTTCGGAGAGGTGGTATTCCGCTTTTTGCGCGCCAACCTCTTGAAAAACGGCTTTCACAAGGGCGGCCTTGAACTCCTCCATTTCCAGGGGCCCCGGCAAATGCTCTTTAATGTTGGTCACCCTGCTCCTTACGGAGGCGACACCTTTTGCCACCAGTTTTTCTTGGCCGACATGCAAGGCTCGCACCAGGTTACTCATGTCGGAATCAAAGAGGAGTGTCCCGTGGTGCAGAAAGGAGTCTCCGTGACGGTACTGGGCATTACCGGAAACCTTCTTGCCCGCCACCAGTATGTCGTTCCTCCCGGCGAATTCTGCCGCAACGCCAAGGGATCTCAAGGCGGCTACCACCGGCCTGGCGAAGCTTTCAAAATCGTAATGCCCCGTTCTTTGTCCCCTGACAATGAAGGTGAAGTTCAGATTTCCTAGATCGTGGTAGACGGCCCCGCCGCCGGTCAGCCTCCTCACCACCGCAATCCCTTTTGCTTTAACAAACTCGTGGTTGATTTCGTCCCAGGTATTCTGGTTTCTCCCCACAATGATGGCCGGGCTGTTCTGCCAGAGCATAAAAAGATCATCCTTAAAGTCGAGCTCTTTCAGCAAATACTCCTCCAGGGCCAGGTTGAAATAGGGGTTAATAGAATCGTTGATAACCTGGATCATGGGAACCCTCCTCTCGGGAAATTAACGCCGCGCTTTCGGCAGGGAATGCAGCGATCTCCCCTGCACGTCCATCACCGCCTCCAAGAAGGCTTCGCCCAGGGTGGGATGGGGATGGATTGTGCCGATCACGTCCGCAACCTTGAGCCTGTTGCGGACCACGACCCCCGCCTCCTGGATCAGGTCGCCGGCATGGGGGCCGAGGATGTGGACGCCGATGACGGTGTCATCGGCATCGGCGATCACCTTGACCATGCCGTCGCCCTCGCCCATGGTCAGGGCCTTGCCGTTGGCGGCGAAGGGGAATTTTCCGACCCGGAAATCGATCCCCCTGGCCTGCGCCTCCTCCTGGGTGAGGCCGACCGCGGCGATCTCCGGGAAGGAGAAGACGCAGGAGGGAACGGCGTCGTAGTTCACCCGGTGGTCCAGGCCGGCCATTCTCTCCACCGCCACGATCCCTTCCTCGGAAGCCACATGGGCGAGCATGGGCCCTCCGATGACGTCCCCGACGGCGTAGATGCCGGGGACGCCGGTTTCGTAATTCCCGTCCACTTTGATAAATCCCCTGTCGTCGCAGGCGATGCCGAGCTGCTCCAGGCCCAGCCCCCGGGTGAAGGGCTTCCGCCCGGCGGCCAGCAGCACGAGGTCGGCGGGGCGCTCGACGGGTCCCTTTTTCCCCCGCGCGGTCACCCTCAGGTCTTCGCCCTCCCGTTCGATCCGCTCCACAACGGTGCCGGTATGCACCTCGATCCCCTGCTTTTTAAGGTAGACGCCCATTCTCCGGACAATCTCCCCGTCCATGGCACCCAGGATATCGGGCATCGCTTCCAGCACCGTGATCCTGCTGCCGAAGGCGTTGAAGATGCAGGCGAATTCGATGCCGATCACGCCGCCGCCGATGATCACCAGGCGTTCCGGAAGGGTGTCGGTCTCCAAGAGGGCGTCGCTGGTCACGACCCCCGGCAGGTCGACGCCGGGGATGGGGGGCACCGCCGGCTCGGAGCCGGTGGCGATGAGCAGGCGCCGGGCGACGATCTCCTCCCCGCCAACCAGGAGGCGGCCGGGCGCGACGAGGGAGGCCTCCCCGGCGATCACCTCCACCCGGTAGCCCTTGAGCAGGTCCCGGATCCCGGAGACCAGCTTGGCCACGATCCAGTCCTTCCTCTCCCGGGCACCGGGCAGGTCGAAAGCGATGTTTTCGGCTCTGGCATTGAATTCGGAAAGACCGGACAGGGTCCGCAGCACCGCGGCGTTCTGAAAATAGGCCTTGGTGGGGATGCAGCCCCGGTTGAGGCAGGTGCCGCCCGGAGCGTCCTTCTCCACCAGAGCGACATCCATGCCCAGCTGGCTCGCCCGGATTGCCGCCACGTAACCGCCCGGGCCTCCTCCGATGACTATCAGGTCCTTCATGCGCGCTCCTCCCTAATTACTGTGGATGAATGTGACATAAAAATCGGCCTGTCCACTATTACTTTTATATAGGAATGCCGGATAAGGCAGCCGGTATGGTCGCTGGTTTCGGGGGCCTCGGGGGGTCCGAGAAAGAGGGGGGTGACCGGCTGCCTTCGGCATTTTTTGTTTTTACGCTCTATTTACCGGGTTCCCACTTCAAAACCGGGTTGCGGGCGGCGGCGGTCTCGTCCGGCCTGCGGATCACCGCCTTGTGGGGCGCCTCCTTCAGTCGCTCCGGGTTTTCCCGGGCCTCCCGGTCTATCTCCAGCAGGGCCTCCACGAAGGCGTCCAGCCGCTCCCGGGTTTCGGTCTCGGTGGGCTCGATCATCAGGGCCTCCTCCACGATCAGCGGGAAGTAGACCGTGGGGGGATGGAAGCCGCGGTCGATCAGGCCCTTGGCCACGTCCAGGGCGGTGACTCCGGTCTCCTTCTTCTGCTTCCGGGCGGAGGCCACGAACTCGTGCTTGCAGAGACGGTTGTAGGGAATGTCGTAGCTACCCGCCAGCATGGTACGCAGGTAGTTGGCGTTGAGGACGGCGTTGCAGGCGACCTCTTTGAGCCCGGTGTTCCCCAGAGCCTTGATGTAGGCGTAGGCCTTGACCATCACCCCGAAGTTGCCGTAGAAGGCGTGGATCTTGCCGATGGACCGCGGCCGGTCGTAGCTCAGGCGGTATCTCTCCCCGGACTTTTCGATCACGGGCACGGGCAGGAAGTCGACCAGGAAGCCCTTAACCCCGATGGGGCCGGAGCCGGGACCGCCCCCGCCGTGAGGGGTGGCGAAGGTCTTGTGCAGGTTGAGGTGACAGACGTCGAACCCCATGTCCCCGGGCCGGGCGATGCCGATGATGGCGTTGGCGTTGGCCCCGTCGTAGTAGAGTAGGCCTCCGGCGGCGTGCACGATCTCGGCGATCTCCCGGATGTTCTCCTCGAAGAGGCCGAGGGTGTTAGGGTTGGTGAGCATCAGGCCAGCGATCTCGTCGCTCATCAGGGAACGCAGGTCCTCCACGTCCACCAGGCCGCGTTCGTCCGACTTGACCTCGATCACCTTGTAGCCGAGCATGTTGGCGGTGGCCGGGTTGGTGCCGTGGGCGGAGTCGGGGACGATCATTTTGGTGCGTTTGGTGTCCCCCCGGCTGTTATGGTAGGCCTTGATGATCATGGCCCCGGTCATTTCCCCGTGGGCCCCGGCGGCCGGCTGCAGGGTGAAGGCGTCCATGCCGGTGATCTCGCACAGCATCCGCTGCAGTTCGTACATCAGCTCCAGGGCTCCCTGGACAGTCTCCTCCGGCTGGTAGGGATGGAGGCCGGCGAAGCCGGGGAGGCGCGCCGCCCACTCGTTGATCTTGGGGTTGTATTTCATGGTGCAGGAGCCGAGGGGGTAAAAGCCGCTGTCCACCCCGTAGCTTTTGCGGGAGAGTTCGGTGTAGTGGCGCACGGCTTCCACTTCTCCGACCTCGGGCAGCAGCGGGTCCTCCTCCCGCAGGAAGTCGGCCGGGATCTCTTCCGGGACCCGATCCGGCAGGTCGCTCCCGGGCAGGGTGAAGGACCGGGCTCCCTTGACGCTTTTCTCGAAGATGAGTTTACTCATGGGCGATCCCTCCCAGTACGGATACGAGCCGGTCGATCTCGGCCCTGGTGCGCTTTTCGGTGAAGGCCAGCAGCAGGGCGCCTTCCAGTTCGTAGCCGCCGATGATCCCTTCTTTTAAGAGGGCTGCGTTTGCTGCTTGCGGGTCGCCGATGGCTACTGCAAATTCTTTGAAGAAGGGCTTCCGGTATTTCAGCTTCAGGCCTGCCTTTTCAAGTTGTTGCCTTGCGTAGCAGGCGAGCCCGTGGCAGCGCCGGGCGATCTCCTTGAGGCCTTCCTTGCCTACAACGGTCAGGTAGATGGTGGCCGCCAGGGCGCAGAGGGCTTCGTTGGAGCAGATGTTGGAACCTGCCTTCTCCCGCCGGATGTGCTGCTCCCGGGCCTGAAGGGTGAGGACGAAGGCCCGGTTTCCGTCCCGGTCCACGGTCTCCCCTACCAGCCTGCCCGGTACCCGGCGCATCAGTTTCTCGGTTGCCGCAAAGAAGCCGAGGTAGGGGCCGCCGAAGCTTAAGGGGTTGCCCAGGGGCTGCCCCTCGCCTACGGCGATGTCGGCACCCCATTCACCGGGCGGCTTCAGGAGACCCAGGGAGATGGGGTCGACGGCCATGATCAGGAGCCCTCCGGCCCCGTGGACGGCCTGTTCGATCCGGCGGAGTTCCGTCTCCAGGTTTCCGTAGAAGTTGGGGTGCTGAATCACCACCGCCGCGGTCTGCTTGTCGATCCGGGAGGTAACTGCTTCGGGATCGGCGATGCCTTCATCGCCGGGCACGGGGACGATCTCCATTTTACCGCCCATGGCGTAGGTTTGGATTACCTGCCGGTAGGCCGGGTGGACCGTTTCCGGAAGGAGTATCTTGCGGCGGCGCGTGGTGTCGCAGGCCAGGGCGCAGGCCTCGGCCAGGGCGCTTCCTCCATCGTACATGGAGGCGTTGGCCAGGTCCATACCCGTCAGGTTGGCGATCATGGTCTGGTACTCGAAGATGGACTGCAGTATGCCCTGGCTCAGTTCCGGCTGGTAGGGGGTGTAGGCGGTGTAGAATTCGGAGCGCAAAAGCAGGTGTTCGACGACGGCCGGTATGTAGTGGTCGTAGGCCCCGGCGCCCAGAAAACAGGGGCGGTCGTCAGCGGCCAGGTTGCGGGCAGCCAGGGCCGCTAGATCCCGGCGCAGCTCCATTTCCGATTCCGGCCGCGGCAGGTTGAGCTCCCGGTTGAGCTTCACCGCTTCCGGGATGTCCGCGAACAGGTCTTCCATGCTTTTTATCCCTATGGTGTCCAGCATCTCCCGGACCACCCAGGGTGGGTTGGGTACGTAGTTCATCCGAGCTCCTCCTCCATTACCCGGCTATTCTTCCGCTTGCTCGCAAAAGGCGGTATACTGCTCGGCGTTCATCAGGTTCCCGAGCTCCTCCGGGTCGCTCAATCTCAGGATGGCGATGTGCCGGCCGTACGGGTCCTTGTTAAGGGATTCCGGTGCCTGCTCCAGGGCCTCGTTGACCTCGACGACGGTGCCGGAGACGGGGGTGTGCATGTCGGCCACCGCCTTCACGGATTCGATGACCCCGATGGTATCCCCCGCGGCGTATTCGCTATCGATCTCGGGCAGTTCCACGAAGACGATATCCCCCAGGTGGTGCTGGGCGTAGTCGGTGATGCCGACGTAGGCCAGGTCGCCTTCCACCCGCACCCATTCGTGATCCTCGCTGTAATACAGGTTCTCTCTGATCTCCATCTTCACTTCGCTCCTTTTCCTTGGTTTTGGATTTTTATCTCGGCCGCCGGTAGAAAAGCCCCTGCCCGGTGCGCGCCTTGACGGGTTTGTTGCGGATGATGATGTCGATCTCGATCCCGGGCCGGGCGAATTCGCTCTTCACCAGGGCCAGGCCGAGGTTTTTGCCCAGGGTCGGGGCATACCCGCCGCTGGTCACCCATCCGATATTTTGCCCGTTCTCCTGCACTTCATAATGGGCCCGGGGAATGCCGCGGCCGGTCATCTCGAATTCCACCAACAGGCGCTCCGGCCCCTCTTCTTTCTGCCGGGCCAGGGCCTCCCTGCCGGTGAAGGAGGGCTTATCGATCCTGACGAAGCGGTCGAGGCGCGCCTCCAAGGGGGTGATATCCCGGTCTAGTTCGTGCCCGTAAAGGGGCATTTTGGCCTCGAAGCGCAGGGTGTCGCGGGCACCCAGCCCTATGGGGAGTATTGTTCCCCTGCCTGCTTCCAGAATGGCCTCCCAGAGTTCGCAGGCCCTGTCGGGAGAGGTGAAAAGCTCGAAGCCGTCCTCCCCGGTGTATCCGGTGCGGGAGACCAGACAATCGATCCCCGCCACTTTGACCCCGGGCAGGAACCAGTAGTATTTGATTTCTTTGAGATCGGTGTCGCAGATTTCCTGCAGGACTCTCTCCGCCAGCGGTCCCTGCAGGGCGAGCTCCGCATAGCGGTCGGACACGTTCTCCAGGGTGACCCCGGGGATTTTATGTTCCTGCATCCAGGCGAAGTCCTTGTCGGTGTTGGCGGCGTTGATGACCAGGAAAAAGCGGTCCTTTGAAAACTTGTACACCAGCAGGTCGTCCACGCAGCCGCCGTCCGGGTAGCACATCGGGGAGTAACAAACCTGGTTTTCTTTGAGCGGGCCGATGTCGTTGGTGACCAGTTCCTGCACAAAGGCCTCGGCCTGTTCGCCGCGGATGTCGACCTCCCCCATGTGGGAGACGTCGAAGAGCCCTGCCTTCTGGCGCACCTGGTGATGCTCGGCGAGGATCCCTGTGGTCTTGTACTCCACCGGGAGCTCCCAGCCCCCGAAGTCGATCATGTTGCCGTCGTATTTTACATGCATCGGATAGAGCGGTGTTCTCCGCAGTCCCATTTCTTCCATTCCTCCTGTTTTCTTTGGTGTTCGGCGGACCTCCGCAGCGGGGCGCCGCCCTTACCGGAAACGGTTTTATCCGATCCACACCCCTCCCTTCGGGCAGTGCCCTGCCCTGAAAAATACGTCCCGGTTTATCCTTGCGCTTGCTCCTGGACTCCGGTTGAACTCTCCCTAAACTCGTCTCAGACGGTAGCCGACCGGCTCCTATGACGGCATCCTGCCGCAGAGTCGCCTATCTCGACCTCCTGTCTCGATTCGGCTGCCGTTGGCTGCTCCTTCGTCAAGGGCGAGTAAAAACCTCCATAGATCGATTGTTCTTAAATTTCGCCTCAGGATGAAGTACTCGCATCCCGACCTGTCATTCTCGCTTCGCCTGTCCTGTTACCCGGCCTTCCATAGGTCGCTCGCCGGCAGACCCGTCGGTGTATTTTCATCGTCGTCGGTGCCGCTGCCGGCGGCTTTGGAATCTGCCTGGCAAAGTCGCTCCCTAAAAACGAACAGAGCGCGGGAGACCCCTCCCGTGCTCTGTTTTCGACCTGAGAGATTCACCCGTTCGCCGGGCTTGCCCCTTCGGTGTCCGCAGACTTTCCAGAGTTCGTCGGAATACGGTCCTTTCACCTGAAAGATTCACCGACACCCCGGGCGGGTACCGGCTTACTTCTTCGGTACGGGTGCAAACCCGCTTCTCCCGTATTCTTCATCCGTAGTCTATGCAGTTTTGGAAATTTTATATTCTCTACCAGCCGCGGACCGCCAGGCGCTCTTCGGGGTTGATGGTGGACAGCTCAAGCCCCCGCATGGCCTCGCCCAGTCCCCGGGATACCTCCGCCAGGATCTTGGGATCGTTGTAATGGGTCACCGCCGCCACGATCGCCTTAGCCCGGGCCGCCGGGTCCGCGGATTTGAAGATGCCCGAGCCCACAAAGACTCCGTCCGCCCCCAGCTGCATCATCAGGGCGGCATCGGCCGGGGTCGCCACGCCTCCCGCCGCAAAGTTCACCACCGGGAGCCGACCCAGTTCCGCCACCTCTTTGACCAGTTCGTAGGGAGCCTCCAGTTTCTTGGCCGCCGCCATGAGCTCCTCCGCAGGCAGGTTCTGCAGCCAGCGGATCTCTCCCATGACGGTGCGCATATGCCTCACCGCCTCCACGATGTTCCCGGTGCCGGCCTCCCCTTTCGTCCGGATCATGGCAGCCCCTTCCCCGATCCTTCTCAAGGCCTCCCCCAGGTCCCGGGCGCCGCAGACGAAGGGCACCTTGAACTGATGCTTGTCTATGTGATGGGATTCGTCCGCCGGGGTGAGGACTTCGCTCTCGTCAATGTAGTCTATCCCCAGGGCCTCCAGGATCTGGGCCTCTACGAAGTGGCCTATCCTGGCCTTGGCCATGACCGGTATGGATACGGCGTCCATGATCCTGAGGATTACGTCAGGATCGGCCATCCGGGCTACCCCCCCGGCCGCCCTGATGTCGGCCGGTACCCGCTCCAAGGCCATGACGGCGCAGGCCCCCGCCTCCTCGGCGATCTTCGCCTGCTCCGGCGTGGTGACGTCCATGATCACCCCGCCTTTAAGCATTTCGGCCAATCCTTTTTTCAATTTCCAGGTGCCTTTTGCCTCCTCCATGCCAACCTCATCCTTTCCTTAACCATAACCGGTGCGCGATCGCACTTTTTTTGCAGACCCTGTGAGTGAAAAACCGGAAACGCCGGTGTTATACTTCTCAACGGGTATTATTCGACCTTCATCGCTTCTTCTCTGGAATACTTCGCCCTGGCTCCACCGATCAATTTGGGTCTCGTCCGGATCATGCTCAGGTGAGCAGAACCGATTTGTTTGACGCTGCTCCTCACAACCACACCAACGCCTTTCAAATGCATTCCGATAAAAACATCGCCTATATCCATGCCGGCATTCGCTTTAATGCTCTCCACCACTACCGGCCTGTCGAAACGGTTCATCGCTACTGCGGCAAGCCCACCGCCCCCCTTGATATAAGGGAAAACGGTGACAACCTCGAGGTTGTATTTTTCGGCGCACTCCTCTTCGACCACAAGGGCGCGGTTCAGATGCTCACAGCACTGGATTGCCAGCCAGATTCCGTTTTCCTTAACCCGCGGTAAAATCCCGTCAAGAATGGCATCTGCTACCTCCAAATTCGTGGCGGAACCTATACGCTTGCCGATAACTTCGCTCGTACTACCGCCTACCACCAGGATCTGCCCGGGTTTCAGATTGGCCGCCTGGAGCAAATCATTTAAAGCCGTTCTGGTCTGTTCGGTGATTTCCTTTAGATTAAGTTCAGCGGTTACCTGTCCGTCCATCTCTATCCCTCCCCGCACCGGCTCTTTTGATTAATTCAAGCAGGACCCACCGCCAAACAACGCTCCAGCAGACGGCGGGTCCACTCGAACACGATTATCTCAAAGTTCTAATTGCGGTGGCAGTTCCTTGTATCCCTTGGACAGTATTGCTTCGTAGATGATACCGATAATGAGCCAGATGGTACCCACAGTTAAGGCGTATTTGTCAAGACTTAAGAACACCCACATTACCACGATGAAACCCGCCAGGGGCGCCAGGAAATATCTCGGGAAATATTTTGCCGGTGGCACCCAGTTCTCCGGTTCGCCAAGACTCTCAGGGCCGACCCCCTTCTTTTTAATATAATAAAGCCAGATTACACCCAGGTTCAGAGCGGCAAAACCGCCAAGGGCACCGTAGTTGATCAGAGTTGTGATCCTGTCGACGGTGAAAATAATCCCTAGTACATATTCGATAGTCACGATCAAGATGATGTTCCAATGCGGTGTCTTCCATCTCTTATTGATCGCCGCGAAAATCACTTTCGGGATCATATTGTCACGTCCCATACCGTAGAGGAGACGCGCCCCCGCGGCTGTTGCCACCACGTTAAAAACACCCATAGCAAGCAGGAATCCAGCCGTATAGAAGGCTGCGAAGCCACGACCGCCGGCTATTTCGGATACCTTCATCAGTGTGGTTTCCGCCCAGCCGGGTTGGGTGATCAGGTGCTGCCAGTTGGGAATCACGAGCATTCCTAAATATCCCGTCATTACCATCGTGAAGGCGCCGATGAGAATCGAATAATAAATGGCCTTGGGAATATCCCGTTTAGGGTAATGGGTTTCCTCGGCGAGGGTGGTGATGGCATCGAATCCCAGGTAACTGAGCACACAGACCGAAGTGGCCGCCGCCAGCGCTCCGAAGCTGCTGAATTTGAACGGCAATGTGCTGAAGAGCGTCCCGGTACCAACGTGATGGACCTGGACCGCATAACCCCAGACAAAGAAGGCTGTAAAGACCACAAACTCACCGATAGCAACCATCCAAAGTCCGAGTTTGGCCATCAGTTCCACCCCGAAAAGGTTCAACAGACCCATACTGACCGCAAATATCAGCAACCAGACGGCATAGGGAATCTGAGGATAAAACTGTCCGATGTAGATGGATGCGCTCATCGATGTCACAGTAGGTATCAAGATGTAGTCAAGGATCAAAACCCACCCGGCCAGGAAACCGACGTGGGGGTTCCAGCCGCGCCCCACGTAATTGTAAATAGAGCCGGCAAGCGGGTAATTTTTAACCATAACAGAATAGCTCATTGCGGTAAAAAGCATGGCAATTCCGGCTAAAGCATACGGGAGAGCGACGGTTCCACCGGAAATCTGCAAGATAAATCCAAATATAATGGCCGGTGCAATGGGGATCATGTAGTTAATTCCGAAAGCCGTCAGTTCCCATATGTTCAAAGAACGTTTCAATTCCTGCTTATAACCGAATTTCTCTAATTCCTGCTCTGCCAGTCTATCCTCGTTGCTCACAACAGATTCAGCCATAAATACCCTCCTTTTTGTCTTTTCCTCTCCTCCTGGATCCTCAGATCACTCCCAACCGGTGCTGCTGTTACATCTTAACCCCTCCCCCCTTTACCAAGTGTAGGCGAACCGTAACCGGTCAGCAGCTACTTCAAGGGCTACCCGTATCCACCAGCAAAGGATTCCTTTTCAAAGAGATGTTTTTGTTCTTCGTTGTGATAATCATGGTATTGCCTTAACCCACCCTGCTGATGATGAGGGCTGATTTGCCGGTTGCCCCTGCCGAAGATATACCCCTGGCCGCCGATCACGGTGACCACTATTTTCGCCCTTCCGTCTTAAAAAGGTCCACCAAGCGGCTTTCGGGCGAAAACAATCTTTCCACTTTGGCACTTAAAAGTCACGAGCAATTCCTCTTAATCCCAAGGCTCAAAAAGGTATCGCCTTCTTTGATTATCATCCCCATCTGAACCAGTTTAACTAGAGCTCTGTTTAATTCATCCCCCCTGCTCAAAGCACTTGACAAGCATTTCGCCATGTCGCTTTCAGTTCCGGGCTCATCGAAAAACAGATAAACTTCTCTTTCAAGTCCTTTCAGGATAAAATGTTGCGCGGGAGCAAAGGGCGATCTGGCATCAACAATTTTCAATTGTTCGCCCTCATCATAAACATCCAGCCTGGCCCAACCTCTGTGTTGCTTCCATATCACCACCATTTCCGCCAGTTTCCTGGTATACTCAGCAAGATGCTCCCTGGAAGGATATTGAGCGGTAAAGTAGTAAGCCAGATTATCTATACTGTCGTTTGTCAAGGCATAAACATAGGAGTATGCAGGGTAGGCCTTAATATTTTTCAAGTTAAAATAATCCGGATTTTCGTACATAGGGCTAAAACGCTCCAGGCGTACCTCTCCTGTAAAGTTAGGTGGATCCAGATGAAATAAAAGCGGCGCTATCCGAGCCATTGCCTGGTAGGCCTCAGAGGGTTCTTCAGGGAAACCCCATAGAAGGTTCCAGACTACTTCAATTCCTAATTCTTTACACCACTTGAGAAAAGCTATGTTTTTTATCGCCCTGGTTCCTTTTTTCATCAGTTGCAATATACGACTATTTAAGGTTTCAATGCCGGCTTCCAGTCTTCTTACACCGATTTCTACCAATCGCTTTAAATCTTCGCGTTTGAGCTCCGGGCGCACCTGCACATAGACTATCTCCGGAATCTCTTGTGTTTCTCTAAAAGCCTCGGCAACTTTCCCGACAACTGCGGTTGATAATGCCTCGTCGGTGACGCAGATCTGGAAATCGGTCTTCAAACTACTGACATGCTTCAGTTCAGTTGCAAATCTGTCTCCTGTTTTGTTCCGGTAAACCAAGGTTGGACTGGCCTGACCGCAGAATATACAGCGCACCTTTTCTCCCCAAAAACAGCCACGGGAACCCTCTAGCAGCAATCTTCCCTGTCGCCGGCTCATAAAACTATGCTCCCACTGCTCTATAAAATCGGAATAATCGGGGAAAGGCAGTTCATCCAGGTGACTTACCGCTGGAGCATACCAATAATTGCTATCGGGGTTCTTATCTAATTTCCGGGACAGGGAACCACTCTGAAGTTCCATTTTCGTCCAAACGCCAGGAATATCTTTTATCTCTTCATTTCTAAGCACACTTCGCACTATTTCCGGAAAAACTATTTCCCCTTCCCCGGACACGACGAAATCAACTTCAGGAAAGCTCTTTAAGGTTTGTAGTCCCATAATCCCCCTTACATTTGGGCCTCCTACTATTACCTTAACCTCTGGTGCCCGTTTTTTTATGGCCCTGGCAAGGGCCAGTGATGCGGCTTGTTGGTGTACTCCCAAGGTTAATCCGACAATCCGGGGACTGGACGCTAGTATTTTATCTGTACATTTATCCAGGAACTCTTCTACCCCCGCACGTACCCTCAAAATCTCTTCCCATATAGGACCGAAGAGGTTTTCCTTCCCAAAATGGAGTACAGCATGCTCTTTAAGCCCTCCGGCTAATACATCCCGGGCGTAGGCATCGACATTGGGTAATGAGCCGGGAAACAAGTATTCAGCAAAAATCCAATCACTGAAAAGATCTGGCAAATGCCAGGTACCTATCTTGTCGTACAGCCACCCCCCTGTTATTTCGGCAAAATCAAGTGTAAAATACCATACTTTGCTTTTTATACTCTCCCGGCTCAAAACGGCTTTCAATAGGCCCAGAGCCAACGACGGCTGCTTATAACTAGCAAAGGGCATAGAAACTAGTATTACATCCATCCTGCTATTTTCCGCCACAAACCGGCTCTCCCTTCTTCAACTCGACAATTCCTTTTATATGCCTGTTACTGGCTCACCTTCCACAATCGCTGCTCATGATAGCCTGTTGTTACGCGGATATATCCTTCCAGCATCCGATCTGTTTCTTCATCACCGGTATCCACAAGCAGAGGCTTATTTCCCAATCCCGCCAGTTTGTTCTTTGTTGCAATAACAATAATGTTTTCACGCCCTACCCTTTTAATAACATCGGCACTGATCTGCTGATTTCCGCGTCCGAATATGAGACCCTGCCCGCCTATTATAGTCACAACGATCGCTGCAGGCTTTCCAGTATCCAGAATGTCCAATAAATGTTTTTCATTTACATCATAACCGATAAACTTTCTATCGAGGACCACATCAACACCCAGCAATGTACCTCCTTCACCAATCTTGTCCTTAATCACCTTGGTCGTGGTCCCCGGGCCAAGTATATAAATCCATCCCTGTTTCATCTCGTCCAAAACCCGAAAGGCGATATTCTCTACATCGACCTCTTCGCTGCCACGTCCGCCGGCCTTAGCGCTCTGGACAAAAACCGGTTCGTCCGGCACCGTCATGTAGCCGAAAAGTCTTGCGGTGACCCTACCGTTCCTGAAGGCTTCTTCGTCTATATCCATAACCTCTGCCTGTTTTGTTTTACGGATCTTACCGGCTAAATATCCATAAGCAACCTCTCCAGCCCGTTTTGGATTAACGGCATATACTGCAGAATGGATCTTAACTCCAGACGGAATACCGAGGACTACTACCTTCCCATCGATTGCGGAATAAACATCCCTGGCCGTGCCGTCTCCCCCTGCAAATAAAAGGATGTCTATATCATGATCTGAGATAAGGGCCGCCGCCCTCTTTGTGTCCTCCGAAGTGGTATTACCAGGTACTATCGTACCGACTACTTTTATGTTCTCTAACCCTGCCGCTCTGGCTTCGCTTTCACCCATCTCAGACGGACAAGTAATAATCTCATGTTCATCCTTTAACGGGGATAACTTTTTTAAAGCTTCGATTGCCCGGCGAGGTGACTCTGGCACTGCCCCGGATTCTTTACATAGATCGACAATACCATCCGTACCTTTATAACCAAGCTTGCCGCCCATGCCTGCAATTGGGTTGACGATTAATCCGACTTTTTTCAAACCTTTACACCTCCAGTGCCGTGTGAGAGAAGAAAAGGTTGCATCTCTGCGGGATGAACCGGCATCCCGCAGAGATGTTCCTTATTTCTGATTTACTAAGCTTTTTTATGCTTCTTGAGATAAGCTCTCCACGTAAGGGCCCACTTGTTAGGATCGTCCAGGGAAGCCTCGTCGTCACGCTTGTGGGATGCACACTTGTACGGTGCATTCTTTACAAATTCCGGATCCTTCTTGGCCTCTTCCACTATCTGGGCCAATGCCTCTACGTATTCGTCCAGATCTTCCTTGCGGTAAGTCTCACAAGGCTCTAGGGTCATGGGCTCCGGTACCACCCACGGATGGTGGCTGGACCAATAGTGCTGAATACCATAGTCGCCTATGCGGCGCATGACATCATCAGTACCCACACCGGTCTCCTCTGTGAGCTTGCGCCAGCTATAACGCGCTTCTTCTAAGCGGAAACGACCTTCGGCATAGGGCACCTCTAGTTCGGGAATCCGTTCAAGGAGCTTCTTCTGGAGATAGTTATGGTTGATAGTCGAAATCTCAGATACTTCACGCAAATATTCTTTGCCAACAGCCATAACCCAGGCATATGCCCTTATAAGCACCGTCGCCGGTCCGACAAATTGACGTACCTTGCCTATGCTTTGAGGACGGTTGTAATCAAGATAGTATTTACTTCCATCATATTCCACCGTTGGCACCGGAAGATATTTAATTAGGTGTTCGCGCACACCCAAGGCACCTAATCCCGGGCCAGAGCATCCATGAGGGGTACCGAAAGTCTTATGAATGTTAAAGTGGCACATATCGAACCCTGCTTCCCTTGCCCTAGCAATGCCCAGCAAGACGTTGGCATTAGCCTGGTCGTAGAAGCAAAGGCCACCAGCGTCGTGTACCATCTTTACAATTTTATCAATGTTTAAATTATAGATGCCCGTATCCTCAGGGTTGGTTATAAACAGACCCGCTGTCCTTTCAGATATAGCTTCCTCAAACGCTTCGAGGGGTGGATAGCCATCCGGACCTGGCGGCAGGATTATGAGCTTAAAGCCAGCGGTTGCAGGGCTCGCATGATCACACGGATGAGTAAAGGCCGCACTTATTATCTCGTCCTTTTTACCCCAGTTGCCGTGTTCAATATGATAAGCGCGCATTATGCAGGCGGCAGTAAATACGGCATGGGCGCCACCCTGAGGATGGAGAAGAAATTTATCCATTCCCGATACTTCTTTGAGGATCTGCTCGAACTCATAGTATATTTGCAATATCCCCTGTATGGTATCTTCATCCTGCCAGGGATGCAGAGCTGCTATTCCAGGGAGATAAGCAATTTCTTCATTGATACGAGGATTATACTTCATTGTGCAGGTGCCTTCGCTGATGTCGTTACATAGATTGGCACCCAAGGTCTCCTGGGCCAGGTGCAGATAATGGGCCAGCACCGACTTTTGATCGAGCTCCGGTAATCCTGGTGGAGTTTTTCTCCTGATACTGGATGGAATCAGTTTCTCAGCATCCCCCACCGCCTCCTGTAATTCCTTTTCTGGGGGAGGCGGAACTACACCGCGAAGTCCTGGTGTGGAGAGTTCAAAGATTATAGGTTCATCCCACCGTGCTTGATGGAAGTTTTTACGGACCTTAACAATACCCATTTTATTTTCCTCCTTTCCTAACACTACTTAAAGTTTTCATGCAACTATCTCTGTTAAAGCCCTGGCCAAATTGTCAATATCTTGCTTGGTATGGACCTCCGTCACACAGTACAAAGCACTCTGCCCCAGTTGGGGGAAACCCTGAGACAGATCATAGCCGCCAAAAACTTTGTAATCGAGAAGTTTTTTGTTGATCTCTTTAACCGTTTTCCCGGTCTCATCGAAGTTAACTACAAATTCTTTGAAGTGAGCGCCTTTGAAATGCGGCGATTTAATCCCTTTGATCTGCCCCAGCACCTTTGCCGCATAGGCAGCCCTCTGCAAGCAACCCTCTCCGATCTCCTGCATACCCTGGGGTCCGAGCAAGGCCATATACACTCCCGCTCCAATACCATGCAGCTGGGCCATAGTACCAAGGAAATCCTTGGCCTTGTCCCGGGAGGCATATGAAGTCCTCTCAAAAAGCACTTCACCAAAACCGTATTCGCCAGATTCAACTGTCGTCGTCAATCCAAACAATAACGATGGAAACTCAGCCACGAATTTGGGATCGTCATGGGTTGCTATAAATCCTCCCAGGCCGCCTCCAAAACCCATGGGTATCCCTAGAGGTTGCACATCTCCGCAGGCGATGTCGGCACCATATCTTGCCGGAGGTTCAAGAACTCCCAGGGAAATAGGGTCAACACCCACACTTACGATGGCACCGTATTCATGCGCCAGCTTGGCTATCTCTTCACCCTGTGTCTCAATGACACCGAAGAAATTGGGGTTCTCAAAATAGACACAGGCAACCTTATCGGACATCTTGCGCTTTAAGTCGTCTATATCAATCAATCCTGTGTCTGGATCAAAGCCGACAAGCTGGATGTCAGGTACTGTGGAGAAAGCAAAAGTCTTAATGCAGGCTAACCTCTCGGGACTTACGGCCCCACATATCAGAGCCTCGCTCCGCCCCGTAATACGAGCAGACATTCTCACAGTGGTACCGGCAGCAATACCCCAATCATAGGTCGGCGTATTGACTGCATCCATTTCCAGGAGTTCGCCAAGCATACTAGCGTATTCAAATTGGGCCTGAAACTTACCATGGTCAGCAAAGGCCTCGCCAACATAGGCTGTCAGGAATTCATCGCGCTGCATTATGGTCTTTACCACAGCAGGCGTATAGTGCTGCCAGCATCCGCCGCCCAAAAAGCTAATATATTCTTCACAATTCTTGTTTTTGTCTAAAAGACCCTTGATATGCCTGAGAAGCTGATATTCGGAAAAAATACCATTAGGAATTTTTAGTTCTCCCTTAAAACGTAGATGCTCAGGTATCTGCCCGAAAATGTCTTCGGCGTTGTTGATGCCGATCTCTTTCAGCATCTGCTCCTTTATCTCTCGAGCAGAGTTGGGAATGTAGGGATGAGATGATAATTTTGTCATTGACATATCCCTCCTTCATTATTTTGGATACACAGAGATCAAAGATGATTTTTAAAACATTAGCTCCTTGATGCTATAACCATCCCCCCTTTTCCGATATTTTTAGCAAAATAATTAAACTTAATTAAATTTTTTCAATTACATCCGCAATCAATGACGAAAACTTGCCTTCAATGCCCCGGCGACTAGATGCTGTTCTTTTTGAGGGAAGAAATCATCCTGTCCTAAACCTCATGTGATCATGACGAGAAGAGTTGTTACCGCTGATGTTCTGCGTGAGTACAAAACAAAGATTGCAGTTAAGATTGTCCTTCCGCTTCCTGAAGATTCCGGGTGATGAGGTGGTGGGATCTTTACCTAAGATTGGATCTTTGTTAATAACACTGAACAGGTAGTTACTGTAGGCTACGTCTTTCCGATGGCCTTACTGTTTTACCTTGCTGCAGTACTGGGTATGGCGCATTTGGCCCACGAAACCAGGCCTTGATGATTTCTCCGGGAAGCTCAATCTAATTGTCCAACGGGAACAATTGTGCTGGAGATGCCGAAACCGCTTACTACAGCCACTTTTAAAACAGACTCGATGGTATAGGCCCCGTTCTTAAAGAAAAACATATTATTGACAATGTGAGGCCAGATATAATTAAAAGAAAAACTTAGCAAAACATAAAAGGGCACGGAAAATACTATTCCCATGCCCCCTGTCCTTAACCTGAGAGTTTCACCTCAGAAATCAGGCTTGCCCCTTCGGCGTCCTTACGACTTTCCAGGGTTCGTCGGAATACGGTCCTTTTACCTGAAAGATTCACCACTGCCTCGGGCAGGCACCGGCTTACTTCTTCGGTATGAGGTCGTCATCCCCATTTCTCCCGTATTCTTCATCCGTGC
>CADDZD010000022.1 GCA_902812385.1 Clostridia bacterium
CTTGCCTCTATTACTCATCAGCATATGTCATGCTGATGAGTTCCGCCAGGTGCAGGACCTGCACTTTGGAGTGGTTTAGGCCAAGGTTGTGACTTATCTGCATGATGCATGAAGGACAGCCGGTTACCATAACATCCGCACCTGTCTGTAAAATATTCTGCACTTTCCGGTGTCCGATCTTTGACGCCAGTCTATAGTGGTCAAGATTAAAGGACCCCGCAGAGCCGCAGCAACGGTCCGGTTCCTTCATTTCTATGAATCTAAGCCCCGCTACAGAACCGATTAACCGGCGAGGTGCCTCAACTACCCCCTGTCCTCTTCTAAGGTGGCATGGATCATGATAGGTGACGGTCACAGGTATATCTCTGTCCCCAACCCGAAAGGATACGGCCTTATCCAGAAACTCGCTGAAGTCGAGTACCTTGGTAGCAAAATTCTTGGACCCCGGAGTTCCGAGAAAGTCGGCGTATTTCCTTAACATTTGGCCGCATGAAGCGCAATCGGTTATTACTGCGTCAACCCCTGCATTATTGAAGGATTCAACGTTTTTTCGCGCAAGTTCGGCGGCAGTCTTTTCGTCCCCGCTGGCCAGAGCCGGTATTCCGCAGCACCACTGTTCCGGAATTACTATGTCCAGTTGTTGTTCTTGCAGCACCTTTAACACCGCATGGCCGGTGTTGGGAAATACGTAATTGGTAAGGCATCCTGTGTAATAGGCAACTCTCAGCCTCGGCTCCCGGCACGATACGAGGCGGGGAACCTGATTGCGAAAAGGCACCCCTGCCATTTGAGGAAGCAGGCTTTCTTTTTGAGCCAGATCATGTCCCAGCATCTCCAGAATACGGCTCTTGCGGATTAACCACTGCAGCCCGGATCTCTGGTAGAGATAGCCCATTTTCGCAGCGAAACTGAGCCTTCCGTTGTTTTTTAAGAAATGCTGGAACACATTTTTCTTGACAAAAGACATCCCCTTTTTCCGGACAATTTCCGAACGGGCCTGTATCACCAGTTCATCAACGGGGATCTTGTTCGGGCACTGGTAGGTACAGGCCTTACAGAGCAGGCATAAGCTCATGATCTCCTTCATCTTCGGGGAGAGGTCAAGCTTCCGTTCGAGGTAGTTCTTTAAAAGAAATATCTTTCCTCTGGCGACAAAAGGCTCGGCCCTGGTTTCTCCGTAGAGGGGACAGACGGCCTGGCAGCTCCCGCATTTGCTGCAGCGGTCCAGATATTCAAGGGCAGCGGCTGGATTATCCATTGCTTTCACTCCCAAAGATTTTGCCCGGGTTTAGGATGTTATTGGGGTCCAAAGCCTTCTTGATGGCCAGCATCACATCATATCCTGCCTCCCCTGTCTCCAGTTTGAGATAGGGGGCCTTCATGATGCCTATGCCGTGTTCGCCGGAAAGAGTTCCCCCAAGTTCCACTGCGGCTTGAAAAAGTTCTCCGATCGCTTTTTCCACCCGCTCCATTTCTTCCGGGTCTTTTTTATCACAGAGTATGTTGGGGTGCAGGTTCCCATCACCCGCATGACCGAATATCACTAAATTCAAGCGGTAACGGGAGGCTATCTCCTTCAACTTTCTAACCATGTTGGGAATCTGACTTCTCGGCACGGAAACATCCTCACTGATTTTAGTCGGTTTAATCTGTACCACCGCGGCAGAGACGGCCCTGCGTGCCGCCCAGATCTCATCTCTGGTCTTCTCATCTTCCGCCACTTTAACCTCTCGTGCTCCATTTGCCCTGCAGAGCTCTGCAATTTGTGCCGCCTGCTTTTCAACAAGATCTTTCAGCCCGTCGACCTCAATGATCAGGATTGCCTCTGCGTCGAGGGGAAGCCCCATCTTGCAGTGTTTCTCCACGCAGTGAATGGTCCTGTCGTCCATCAATTCCAGGGTTACAGGAATGATTCCCTTTTTGATGATCATGGTAACATTGTTGGCAGCGTCATCAAGCCGCTCATAGACTGCCATTAATGTTTTTTTGGCCTCGGGTTTCGGTATCAGGCGCAGGAAGATTTTCGTGATCACACCAAGGGTTCCCTCTGAACCCGTATATAACCGGGTCAGGTCGTAGCCGGTGACGCTTTTAACCGTCTTCCCACCGGTTCTTACAATTTCCCCTTGGGGAGTTACCACCTCCAACCCGAGTACGTAGTCCCTCGTTACTCCATACTTAAAGGCACGGGGCCCTCCGGCGCACTCCGCCACATTACCTCCCAGGGTGGATGTTTTCAAACTTGCGGGATCGGGGGGATAAAAAAGACCCCTCTTTTCAACCTCCTCCTGCAGGTGTTGGGTAATAACACCGGGCTCAACAACGGCCACCAGGTTCTCCTCGTCGATTTC
Source organism: Clostridia bacterium (assembly GCA_902812385.1). Taxonomy (GTDB): domain Bacteria; phylum Bacillota; class DSM-12270; order Thermacetogeniales; family Thermacetogeniaceae; genus DULK01. The sequence continues at coordinate 2,352 of CADDZD010000022.1, forward strand.
CAAAATCCGATCCATCCTTGTTAAATCCAATACAATACCGCCTTTGACCGGAAGCGAACCGCCGCTCAAACCGGTCCCCGCCCCTCTGGGGAAAACGGGTATCAGGTGTTTGTTCGCCAGTTTTAAAATCTGCTGGATTTCTCCAACCTCATCGGGGCGAACAACGAGGTCCGGCAGGAATGCTTCGGGAGTGCTGTCATAGCCGTAGCACAGCCTTTCTTCGAGGGTCGTGAAGACGTTCTCTCCCCCCACAATCCGCTTCATCTCTGCAACGATAGATGCATCGAGCATAACAGAAACCTCCTTGGGCTAAAGTGCTTCCTCAAATCTCCAGTTTACCATTAGTAAAAGACAAAGCCCGTCCTTCTCCGTATACTGTCAGATATGGAATCTGTCTTGCTTCTGCCAAAAGGGCCGAGGAAAAGGCAATCTCTTTAAGTTCCAGGGTGTTTTTAATCACCACTATCCTTACATCTTCCGGGTTCCATACTCCCAGGCTGTCGAGCGCCTTTTTAATGGTAATTTCATCGGTAGGAAAATGCATGGGTATCATGGCCCGCTGGGTAAAGGTGGTGGTCAGAACATTCAGATATGTGGCTTCCCAGTCAACCTTTGCCAGCAGCCTATCAGTGGTAAAATCTGCCAACCCTATGCCGGCGGCGTTCCCCTCCGAACCCTCCGCCAGGTCGAGTACGGCAATCCGTTTGATCCTTGGGTGTTCAGGCTCTTTCTCCCCCTGTATGCGCAGCCGGCCGATGATGTTGGTATCCATGCCGGTCCCGCTGAAGCATTTCCCCATTTCCCTGACAACCAGCAGGTCTATGTCCTGAAAAGGAAGCCGGGGCATCAGCGAACGGGCTTTCTCAAGAAGCTCCTTTTCCTTTTCGTAAAACTCCTGGGGTTCCAATCCCTCGATCAGAGCGGTCTTATCGTATGCATTCTCTACAATGGCAATGCCAAACAGAACAGGCAGTTTTCTAATGATATGGTCGGCTACCAGGGGAATATTTTTGCGCAGGCCGGAAGGCCCGAATTTATGCAGAGTGTCAGCTCCCTGAGGATTCCCCAGGCCGACGGCGAGCATCTTCATGAGCCCGCTTTCAATGGGCCCATGGAAGGAAGTGTGCGGTTTGACCCGGTTAATTAAGATAATGCCGTCGCAGTCCAGAGCAAGGCGGTTGCAATAAACCGGGACTTCAGGGGCAACATGACCGATAATGACCGCCTCCCCGCTGGCCTTAATGGGAACTCCCACAGTCTCCTCGGTAATCCCCAGCCCGGCAAGAACCTTGCGCTGTCCTTCCGCCGTTCCTCCACCGTGGGAGCCCATTGCGGGTATGACGAAAGGACGATATCCTTTATCTTTTAACATGTTGATAACAGTCCTCAGCACCGGAACTATATCGGAAATGCCCCGGCTTCCTACCGCAACCGCAATGCTGGCACCGCTTTGTATCCGGTTCCAGAAAGCAGCCTTGCTGAAAACCTCCCAGACCCGTGCCGGGGCATCCTGCACAACAGGCCCCGGGAATTCCAATACCCCCCGGTACATTAAAGGTAATTCCATCAAAATCACTACCTTACCACAATATAAAACCGTACCCTTGTCTTAAAACACCAGGCACGCTTGCTCTTTTTTCATATTAGCATAAACAAAATAAATAAAAAAAGAAATATTCTCCCGGCATGTATACCTTATTCACTTAGGGTGGATCAAAAAACCCCTTTTAAATGCTCAATGTCAAAATCACCTGTTTTCGAATACAGTACAGCGATCACGTCAAAACGGACCGGCTTCTCTTCCAACCCTCTGGAAAGCAAAAAGTTTTGAGCAAGCCGCCTGATCTTTGTCTGTTTTGAACAGCCGACTGCCTCCTGTGGTAACCCGAAAAGGCAACTGCTCCTTGTTTTCACCTCTATAAAAACAACAGTTTTGCCATCCTCCACGATCAGGTCTATTTCCCCGAAGCGACAGCGGTAATTTTTCTCCAGCAGGCGATATCCTTGTTTCAACAGGTAAGACAGTGCCACCTCTTCCCCTGCGGCACCAAGGCGTCTGCGATAGAAACTCATAAGGCTTTATCCTCTCTCTGAGAGCCGGCGCCTCCCCTTGACATCCAATTCAGACTTATTACTCTTGTGATGAAGACTGTGGGGTTCTCCATGAGGTCCATTTCATCCCCCGAAGGCACATAGCTTTCTCCATGCCTGACTAACTTTCTTACCTTAGGCCTGATAGGAAGCATTTTATTTACAGACGTTACGACAGCCAGGCTGCCATCGTTCAGCTCGACAATACATCCGACAGGGTAGATTTCCACGTTATCGAGGAGCAGGTTCACCAGTTTAGGGTTAAATCCCTGACCACTCATGGCTATCAATATTTCCACCGCCTCGTAGGGCTTCAGTTTGGAACGGTAACTCCGGTCTGAGGTGAGAGAATCATATACATCCGCTATAGCCACCAGTTGGGCAAACTTATGGATGGCATCCCCTCTCAGGCCCCGGGGATACCCATCTCCCTGATACCGCTCATGATGTTCATAAGGTATTAAGGCAGCATTTATACCGATTTCAGGTTCTTGAGAGAGGAGGTGGAAGCCATGGGCAGGATGTTTGCGGACAATTTCTATCTCCTTTTCATTAAGCGGTCCCGGTTTATTCAAAACATCGCCCGGAATAATCACTTTTCCCAGATCATGTAAAAGCGCCCCAGTCCCCAGCTCCAGAAGTTCCGCTTCGGTATACCCGCTGGCAATACCCAGGTTTAAAGCCAAGACACAGACGTTGACGGAGTGAGTGAAAGTGTAATTATCCAGAGCCCGGATATCCGCCAATTTCAAAAAAGTATAATTCCTTTTTGAAAGATCCTCGAGGATTGTTTCTACCGTGCTTCTTACCCGGGCGATATGAATCCGTCCGCCATTCCTAACCTCTTCCCATATATCCTTAATGGTCTGTTCGGCTTTAAGTCTGATCTCTTCGGATATAATATCCACTTCTTGGGAACCGGCCGCTAAGGCCTGCATGTCCCGCTCACTTTCAACTTCTATCTCCAGTATACCGCGTTTTTTGAGGGCATTAATTGTTGCAGGAGTAAGAACAGTGCCTGCTCTTAAGAGCACCTTTCTGCTTTTATAAACATTATCGGCGAGTTTCATCCCCGGTTTTGCATAAACAATAGAAATTCGCACAGGTTCATGGCCTCCTTCCCTTAACTGAAGGATTGAGGCTTTTTATCCAGCTGGTAAATGAAAACAAGCACCTCTGCCACCGCACGATACAATTCAGGAGGTATTTCGGCATTCAACGGCAGGCGCATAAGCAGGTCCACCAGATCGTGATCCTCATAAAGCGGTATCCCGTGCCTGACAGCCTCTTCAATGATACGCCGGGCAATTTCGCCCCGTCCGGCAGCCACCACGCGAGGAGCACGGTCTTTGTCTTTTTGGTATCTCAAGGCAACCGCCTGTTTTTCTTTGCCTGACATTTAGTACCGGCACCCCTCTATACGGTCAGATCCAGTGCTTTATGGACCTTGTGGTCCAACCACCCCTTTTGTAAATCACGGAAGAAAGACTTGACTCTACCCACTTTGCACCCCGACCAGATTAAACTGTATCTGAGGTCTTTTAATACCTCGGCCAATTGAGGCCAGTATTTGTCAATCAGCAGCTTGGCAGTCTGTTCCTCCACAAGCATCCCTACTTTCAGCAGGCTGTCCTGTAAGGTCAACTCCACCTGTATCCATCCCAGGTAACAGGTGGCAAGGTTCAGAAGAAAACGCGTACAGGTGGCTCCCCTCGATAACTCAGGATAAATTAATATTTCTCCATCCGGGTGATCTTCGCCTCTGAAAAGCGCAAAGAGCGGAATGTAATAAAACGGCTTCTGCTCTTCTACATTCCACTGCCCACAGGCGAAAAGCTGTCCCCCTAACAGGAGCCTGCTCTCATCCCCTTCTCCACTGCTTAAACGCTGCAGCTCCTCTAACGGAGCGGAGCCGCTTTTATCCGCCAAACGACGAAGCATTCTCTGAAGCATATCTAAGGCCTCTTTCAACCGAAAACCAAGGATAGCAAGCCTGTTATCCTCTCCCTTCAGCGCTACCAGCTTTTCGCAACTATCAGCCATGCTACCGCCATTAACCTTTCTCAAAGAATCGGTGGCAACTGTAATTTTTTCAACGAAAGGGGTTAGTAATTGCAGCAAAAGTTCGAAAGAAATACCGAGTTTAAGGGAGGTTATGGCAACCATCAGGTTTGCGGGAGTAAACCCGCCCGACTTTTCCATTAGGCGCTGAATTAAATGAAGGTTTTCCTCCGTGATAGGAAGTCCCGCTTTACTTAAAGCATTTAGAATAGAAGTGTTTTCCGGAACCTCAGGGAGACCAAATCTCGCAAGGACCGACTGTGGGGTTGACTCCGTCACCTCCCGGATCAAATGCCAGGTTTCCGTTTCCCCCTCCTTTTGCGCCCTTCTCACTAAAAACACCTGTCCGGGCACAAGAGGAACCCGGGACGTGACTTCCAGGCAGTAGCCGTTTACCGAGACAACCACCGTTTCTCCCTTGACTTCAACTACTTTAATAATGAAAGTATCCTGGCTCATACCCCGGTCCCAGTTATTCAATTTTGAAGTGTTAACCTGCTCAAAAAGAGCATTCAACCTGATGTTCACTATCCACCTCCTTTACGCCCCGAAAAGTACGGCGATGCAGAAAACAGGGGCCGTACCTGGCAATAGCTTCTAGGTGGGCAGGGGTTGGATATCCCTTATTCTGTTCAAAACCGTATTTCGGGAAGAGCAGCCCATAGTATGACATTATGGCATCCCTGGTTGTTTTTGCCAGTATTGAAGCGGCAGCTATAACGGCACTCCGTGTATCCCCTTTAACAACGGTAGTTTGGGGAACCGGGATGTCTCTAACAGGCCAACACCCATCTATCAGGATGTGATCGGGTTTTACCTTAAGTTGTTCCAAGGCCTTTTTCATGGCCAGAATCGATGCTTCGTGAATGTTGTATTTTTCAATCCAACCGACCGGCACTATTCCTACAGCCCAACCTGCCGCTTTCCGCTTGATTTCCCGGGATAAAGCAGCGCGAAGCGCAGGATTTACAAGCTTGCTGTCGTTTAAACCAGGAAGCAAGAGTTCCTCCTTTATAACAACTGCAGCTGCCACTACAGGTCCTGCCAGCGGCCCACGCCCGGCTTCATCAACACCGGCAATCAACACGGCACCATTTTTCCATAGTTTTTGCTCGAATAGATGGATTTTCTTCAAGCGATCATATTCTTCTTCATCTAAAACGCGAGTTTTTCCTCTACTCAACTTGCCATCAATCCCTCTTCTTCTTTTATTACATTTTCTATACCACAAATCCTGCCAGGATAATAAAAAAGCCCTAAATTAATAGGGGCTCTTGCTATTTTTTAAATACTCTTATTCTTGAGCTTGATCCCGGCCTGGGTTGAAATAACCGGCTCCGGTGATATATTTACATATGTCATGATCTGGCGAGGCCGAGCGATACGACCTTCAATTCGTTTTATCCTCCCTATGATCAGGTCAAGACATTGAAGATTGAGACGCATAAAGGTCTACGCAGGCAATTCAAAGGTAACCCGGCCGAGTTTACCGTGTTTAAATAACTTTATCAGGTAACCGGCAGTACGGTGGAGATCGGGCATACCTTCAGGTAAAATGAAATTTTTATGCCGAGCAAGAATTTCTAGAGTTAAAGGCCCTTCCCGGCTTGTCCCAAGATATTTTGTGATGTTTTCCGGATAGTTTTCCTCCAGGAAGTTAATTATTTGCTCACCGACTCTTTCCGGTTCGTACTCGATATAATCCACTGCGCCTATTGAAATCAGTTTGAATACATCTCCTTCTCTAATCTGCGGCGGCAATACTCCAGGGGTATCAAGAACAGAAATCCTTCCCTTCACGTGCACCCATTGGGGGCCTTTTGTGATACCCGGGCGGTCACCCGTAGCTGCCGTTCGTCTGCCCACAAGTCTATTTAAGAAACTCGACTTCCCCGTATTCGGGATACCAACCACCGCCGTCCGCAATTCCCTGGCAAGACGTCCTTTTTCCTCCAGGCGTTTTTTTAGCTCAATCTCGTATCCAGCCAGATGTCCCCATAGCTCCCTGAAACCGCTCCCCTGCCGCGAGTCCACAGCAACGGCAGTGATACCTGCGGCTGCAAAATAGTCAAGCCACCTTGCGGTAGCCTGGGGGTCGGCGAGGTCGGCTTTATTTAGGATCAATATTTGCTGCTTATGTTTAATCAGTTGCCGGACCAGCGGACTGCGGGAGCTTACAGGACAGCGTGCATCCACCACTTCAAAAACCAGGTCAACGACCCTTAGCCTTCTAATAAGTAGATTTTTTTTCTTTCCTTGAACAGCAGGCGTTGTTTCCGGTGATGTCATTTCAAAATTCCCATACGCCCAGGCGGCCAGTAGATAAAAATAGCCTTTCCAATTATGTATTTTTTAGCCAGAGGGCCCCAGATGCGGCTATCCTCGCTGTTGTTCCGGTTGTCACCCATTACAAACACATAACCTTTCGGCACTTTATAAGGACCATAATTCGCCATCATCTCGTGAGGGATATAGGGTTCTTCCAGCCGTTTTCCGTTGATATAAACATAACCTTGCCGGATTTCGATGGTTTCTCCCCCAAGGGCAATTATCCTTTTAATAAAGTCTCGTGACGGGTCCAACGGAAATTTAAAAACGACAATGTCCCCTCGTTCAGGAGGATGAAACCGGTACACAGCTTTGTTGACGATAATCCTATCATGCGGATAGAGAGTCGGTTGCATCGAAGGTGAGGGGATGTAAAAGGGTTCGAACAACCAGATCCTGATAACTGCGGCCAGAATAACTGCAAGAACAACCGACTCCAGAATCTCGCGCCAAAAGGATGATTTATCTTGCTCCTGGGCCAAATATCTCCCCTACTTCCGTTCTCTAATCCGTGCTGCCTTCCCAACCCTGTCCCGAAGGTAATAAAGCCTTGCCCGTCTCACTCTTCCTTTTCGCACAACCTCGATTTTATCCAGGCGGGGTGAATGAACCGGAAATGTTCTTTCGACACCTACACCGTAAGACACCCGGCGTACCGTAAAGGTTTCGTTTAGTCCACTCCCCCTCCTCCGAATCACTATCCCTTCAAACACCTGTGTTCTCTCCCGGTTACCTTCAATAACCTTAACGTGAACTCTTACCGTATCACCTGGACGAAAGGGGGGAATCTCTTTTTTTAGATAATCTTGTTCAACTGTTCTTAACAAGTCCACGATGAATATGCCTCCTCAACTGTCAATTTATCTCATTACTAGATCAACACTGCCGTTAATTATAGCACAGCAACTGGTAAACCACAATGAACTCATAGGAGCGGTTCTGACGGCAGGATCATTCGGTAAGAAACAGCTCAGTTATTGTTTTCCGGTCATCCTCACTCCAACTTCCCTCCTGGAGTAGATCCGGACGCCGGAAAAAGGTTTTTGCAACCGCCTGGGCCCGGCGCCAGCGGGCGACCGCCTGGTGATCTCCGCTTAACAGAATATCCGGAACATCCATTCCCCGAAAAGAGCGTGGACGGGTATACTGGGGGTATTCCAGCAACCCGAGACTAAAGGACTCTTCAACCAGGGAGGTTTCAGCTCCAACCACTCCTGGAATCAAACGCGCCACACAATCCACGATGGTTAATGCTGCGATCTCACCTCCGGTTAAAATGAAATCACCTATAGAAATTTCTTCACAGGCGAGAGCCTTAACCCTTTCGTCGATCCCCTCATAATGCCCGCAGATTATGATTATCTCCTCTTTCCCCGCCAGTTCCTGGGCCTTTCGCTGGTTAAAAACTGCTCCCTGGGGAGATAGCAAAATGGTATGCACCCTTCTGTTACCGGCGATGTCTTCTAAACAGGTAAAAAACGGTTCCGGCTTCATCACCATACCCGCCCCACCACCATAGGGGTAGTCATCCACCTTGCGGTGTTTGTCCCGGGAGTAATCCCTGAGATCCACAATGTTAACCTCCAGCAGCCCCTGCTCCTGAGCGCGTTTAAGAATACTGGCTTGCAGGGGTCCGGAGAACATCTCAGGGAATATCGTAATAATTGTGATAACCATGCTCTCACTCCTCAAGGAGACCGGGTAGCAGGTTGACAACAATGCATCTCTCTTTTAAATCAACCTTTTTAATTACCTCTTTGATAGCCGGTAACAGGATCTCCTTTCCGCTTTTCGGATCCTTTACTAAATAAACATCGTTGCTTCCGGTATTTAATATTTCATCCACCTTTCCAATCAGTTTTCCGTCAAGGGTGTACACCGGGAGCCCGACAATCTGGAAATAATAGTAAGAACCCTCAGGCAGCGCCCTGACCTCATCCGGCGGAACTTGAAGCAAAGCACCCCGGAACTTGCTTGCCTCTTCCGGGGTATTGATACCGGCCAGTTTGAGAATGATCCTGTTATCCTTGATGGATGCTCTTTCTACCAGTTTTTCGAGAAAAAGAGTGTTTTGACGGATAAACAGGCGCTTCGTTGTCAGGAAGCGATCAGGGAAATCGGTATAGGGGATTACCCTAACCTCACCACGCAAACCGTAAGGTTTGCTGATCTGCCCGACGGTGATGTAACTCTCCACTGATACCATTCCCGTTGTTTCGCCCGTTTATTTAGGAAAGGATCTCTACAAGAACCTTGGTGCCGGTTTTGGCCGCTTTCGCCTTGGCCAGGGTACGAATCGCCCTTGCAATTTTCCCCTGTTTTCCTATTACTTTTCCCATGTCTTCAGGAGCGACCTTTAACTCGACAACAACCCCTTTTTCGTCCTGAAACTCCGCCACCTCTACGTCTTCCGGTTTATCAACCAGAGACTTTGCAATCAGTTCGATCAGTTCTTTCATAAAATACCTCCCCTGTTTGGGGTAACTATTCTTCTACAGCAGTGTTCTTAGCGGTACGCTTTTCCCAAATCCCGGTTTTCTTGAGAAGTGCCCTGACGGTATCAGAGGGTTGTGCCCCGCGGGAGAGCCAGGTTAGGGCCTTCTCTTCATCGATCTTGATCACCTCAGGATTGGCGGTAGGCTGGTAATATCCCAGCTCTTCGATAAAACGCCCATCCCGGGGAGAACGTGAATCCGCCACCACCACCCGGTATGCGGGCTTTTTCTTTGCTCCGATCCTTTTCAATCTAATCCTTGTTGCCAATACTCTACATCCTCCTATCCTTTAAAAAGGGAATTTGAATGATTTTAGTTTACGGGTGCTTTTCCCCGAACTTAACTCACTGAACTGTTTCATAATTTTACGTGTCTGTTCAAACTGTTTAAGCATCCGGTTGACGTCCTGGACGCTCGTCCCGCTCCCCCTCGCTATTCGCCTGCGCCTGCTTCCGTTGATAATTGAGGGGTTTCTCCTTTCCTCAGGGGTCATGGAATTGATGATTGCTTCGAGATAAACAAATTCTTTTTCATCAAACTCTTCCTGAAGTTTTTTCAGCTGTTTCGCCCCGCCCAAACCGGGAATCATACTCAATACCTGTTCTAAAGGACCCATGGAACGAACCTGTTTGATCTGTTCGACGAAATCCTCAAGAGTAAATTCCTGTTTCCGCAGTTTCCTTTCAAGTTCCCGGGCCTTCTCCTGATCGAAAGCCGCCTGAGCCTTCTCAATCAAACTCAGGACGTCACCCATACCGAGAATGCGCGATGCCATCCGGTCGGGATGAAATGGCTCCAGGGCATCCAGCTTTTCGCCTGTGCCGATAAATTTAATAGGGCAACCCGTAACTGCTTTCACAGAAAGGGCAGCACCACCCCGCGTATCGCCGTCAAGCTTTGTCAGGATTATGCCGCTCAGTTCCAGCTCCTCATGAAAGCTTTTGGCCACGTTTACTGCGTCCTGACCGGTCATTGCATCAACCACAAGTAGGATCTCCTGCGGTTTGAGCACATTTTTTAGACGCTTTAGCTCCTCCATCAGTTCCTCATCAATATGGAGCCTCCCGGCGGTATCGATGATAATTAAATCACAGCCCTGAGCTTTTGCATACCCCAGAGACTCCTCGGCTATTCTCACCGGACCCGCCTGCTCGCCGAGGCTGAAGAAGGGTATATTGATCTGTTTGGCGAGAACCTCCAGCTGTTTGATGGCCGCCGGCCGGTAAACATCGGCTCCCACCAGTAGCGGACGCCTACCCTGTTTTCTAAACAAGAGTGCCAGCTTTCCGGCAGTGGTGGTTTTTCCGCTTCCCTGCAGTCCCACCAGCAAAAAAATGCTGGGCCCTGCAGTGTTGAAACTGATTTTACTCACATTCCCTCCCATCAGGGAAGTGAGCTCATCGTTAACGATTTTTATGATCTGCTGGGCCGGAGTGAGGCTTTCCAGAACCTCTACCCCCAGACACCGCTCCTTTATCCGTTGCGTGAACTGCTTTACAACCGCCAGATTCACATCCGCTTCAAGCAGTGCCAGGCGCACTTCCCTAAGAGCCTCGTTGATATCACTCTCTGTCAGCTTGCCTTTTCCCCGCAGTTTCTTGAAGGTGTTTTGTAGCCTTTCTGCCAACCCCTCAAAAAACAAGTATCATCACCACTCTTCAGTTCAGTCGCCTTCCGCGCTCTTTTTCGAGTTCCCCTCAAGCAGACCCAACTTCCTTTCGTACTTCTCCAGGGCCTGTTCAGAGCGCTTCAGGATGTCATAAACCGCCTGGCGGGTGATCTTCAATTCTTCGGCGATTTCACCAAGGGATAAGTCTTCTTCATAATAGAGCCGCATGACTTCCTGCTGCTTCGGAGTTAACAGCTTCCCGTAAAAGTCATACAGTAGTACCATGCGGCCTGCTTTATGCAACAGCACTTTGCGCCACCCGATCTGTCAAGGACTAGACCTTAACATATTTTAAACCAGGCCCCGCTCGGTGTCAAATACAATCCGGATCTAGTTGAACCCGGAAGTCAGTCTTCTGGCGCACCTCTCCACTTCGTCCAAGACTCTTTCTTCGTCAATGGTCAGGATTTTTCGGTTCTCCATGACGATCTCACCGTCAATAATAACGAGATCCACATCCCCCGCTCCGGCGGCGTAGACGGCATGCGCCACCAGGTTATGCCTGGGGTGATAATGGGGTTGTTTCAAGTCCACCAGGATCAGGTCGGCCTTATACCCCGGTTTAAGAACTCCAATTTCATCCCCCAGGCCCAAGGCCCGCGCCCCATCACCTGTTGCCATCCTGAGTACCTCCAGTGCCGGCATCACCAGCGGGTCTTCATTAAAGACCTTGTGCAGCAATGCAGCGGTCCGCATTTCCCCGAACATGTCCAGATTATTGTTGCTTGCAGCACCGTCCGTGCCGATTCCAACAGTGATCCCGGCCTCCCTAAGCTTGACCACCGGAGCAACCCCGCTGGCGAGTTTCATATTGCTCTCGGGGTTGTGGGCGACGGCGACTCCCCTCCTTGCAAGAAGGGAAATGTCGTCACCGGTAAGGTGAACGCAATGAGCGGCCAGTACAGGAAATTCAAAAACACCCAACTCTTCCAGATATGTCACCGGGGTTTTAGAATACCGTTCATTGATAATTCTGATCTCATCCCGGGTTTCCGCAACATGGATGTGTATTCCCGTTTCGTACTCCTTCGCCAGGGACAGTACCTTTTTAATATAGCCTGGAGGACAGGTATACGGGGCATGCGGCCCCAGCCAGATCCGGATCCTGCCTTTGGCTCCCCCCTGCCACTTTTCAATGAGTTTTCGGCTCTCTTTAAGGCCGACTCTGGCGGTTCCTCCGACTCCTACCAGCCCGCGGGACAGGCATGCCCTGATTCCGATCTTTTCAACAGCCTGGGCCACCTCGTCCATAAAAAAATACATGTCGTTAAATGTGGTGGTGCCGGACCTGATCATCTCCATCATTGCCAGCAGGGATCCCCAGTATACATCTTCTCCCGTCAAACGGTTTTCTACCGGCCAGATCTTCTTTTCCAGCCAGTGCATCAGGGGGAGATCATCGGCATAGCTCCTGAGAAGGGTCATGGCGGCATGGGTATGGCAGTTGATCAGACCAGGGAGGCAGAGATAGTTACCTCCGTCGATAACCCTCTCCGGGTGCCAGCCAGGGGGAAGCGCTCCCTCACTTCCCACCTTCACCAAACGGCTTCCTTCCACAGCAACATCCCCCAGAATAATAGGGGATTCAGTATCATCGCAGAAAATATGACAATTCTTAATTAATATGTTCACCTGTTAACTTTCCCTCCCCGTTATCTGTCCATAGCTTTTCAGAAACCTACGGCGCAGTTCCTTGACTTCCTCTTCACTAAAAGTATAGGGATTACCGGTCAACTTCGCCAGGAGGTAAACCTGCGCGGCCTTTTCGACCACCTGGCATACCACCAGTGCTTCCTTGAGGCTGCTGCCCACTCCTACCATGCCGTGGTTGGCCAGAAGAACCGCCTGTCGATCTCGGAGGGCGGAAACGGCAAAATCGGCAAGCTCCGGAGTTCCCGGAGGGGCGTACTCCGCCACCTGGACTGAACCACCGATCAATTGTGCCACTTCAACGAGAACGGGCGGGATTTCTTTTCTGTTAACGGCGAAAACGGAGGCAAAGGGGCTGTGTGTGTGAATAATGCCGTTAACGTCCTGTCGGCGCCGGTAGATCGCCGTGTGAAGCATGACCTCAGATGATGGACGGAGTTTTCCCTCCAGGCGTTGACCATCCTCATCCACCAGGACGAGATCCTCCGGTCGCAAATCAGGATAAGGGACCCCGCTTGGGGTGATCAGGATGCATCCCGTATCCTGCCTGCGAACACTGACGTTGCCCGTCGTTCCTACGACGAGCCCTTCTTGAAGCAGTGCGTGGCCAATCTTGAGAATTTCTTCGGCATCGCTGGACGGAATCAACACCCTGCTGCCCTCCCGCCGTCAAGATATTTTTTCAACCAAGTCGTTGTAAGGAGGCCTCAAGATCCCCCGCTCGGTGATGAAAGCCGAAACAAATTCATGGGGGGTTACGTCAAAAGATGGGTTCAGGACAGGAGAATCAGCAAGGGTGAGCAGGGTTCCCCCGATGCTTCTGACCTCTTCGGGCGCCCGCATTTCTACCGGGATCTCTTGCCCTGTTGCCAGGTTTTTATCAAAAGTGCTGGTGGGAGCAGCCACATAAAGCGGACGCTTGTGGTATGCGGCAAGCACCGCTAAATTGTAGGTCCCGATCTTATTGGCAAAATCACCGTTGGCAACGATGCGGTCGGCACCCACAATCACCAGGTCGATCTGCTGCCTGCTGAAAAGGTATCCGGCCATATTATCAGTAATAAGGGTGTAGGGAACACCCGCCTGGTGCAATTCCCATGCCGTGAGCCGCGCTCCCTGGAGGACAGGTCTTGTTTCTGAAACGTAAACATGAACATTTTTTCCCTGGCGATTTGCCATCAGGATGATCCCCAGAGCAGTGCCCCACCCTGCGGTGGCCAATGCTCCTGTGTTGCAATAGGTTAAGATTCGAGCTCCATCCGGGATGAGCTTGGCGCCAAAGGAGCTGATTCTTTCATCACGGTGGCGTTCTTCGTCAAAGATCTGCTGCGCCTCCGCCAGAAGGGTTTCCCGGATCTGATTTAGCGGCAAACCCTTTATTTTTTGATATTTCATCCCCATCCTGTCGAGGGCCCATCCCAGGTTGACCGCGGTGGGACGTGTGGCCCTCAACTCTGCCGCCGCCCGGCAGAGGTAATCGTCCATGCTTTGCTCTTCCTTACCTGAAAAATTAAAAGCGGCCAGAGCATATCCGAATGCCGCAGCAATTCCGATAGCCGGGGCACCGCGTACCCGCAATTTCCGGATAGCTTCAGCCACTTCCCTGTAATGTCTGCACAGAATATGACTGACCTGGTGGGGAAGTTTGGTCTGGTCCAGGATCATCAGGCCTTCATTTTTCCAGACAAGGACTTCCATACTGCTCTTACTCCTCTTGATCAGTTTTGCGTCCAAGGCTTCCCAGTTCATCTGCGGCTGAAGCACAGGAACAGTGGCGCTCTTCTCGCACCTGTTCAACCGCGCTGAATATCAATCGCCGCAGGACCTCCTGGGCCCTCTCCATCGCATCGAGGACTTCGCGGTGCGAGAGAGGATGAGGGGAGATCCCCGCGCCGTAATTTGTTATGAGAGCGAGGGCTGCATAACAAAGGCCTGCTTCCCGGGCCAGTACCACTTCCGGCACGGAGGTCATCCCCACAACATCTCCCCCGAGCTTGCGCAGCATCCTCACCTCGGCAGGGGTCTCGTAGCGGGGGCCCTCTGTACACGCATAGGTGCCGCACCGGTGCACCGGGATCCGGTTGCGTGACGCTATTTGAAAAATTTCCGAGCGAAGTTCAGGGCAATAGGGATGGGTCATATCTACGTGCAAGACGCCGGCCTCCCCTCCCTCAAAAAATGTCTGCGGCCTGCTTTTCGTAAAATCGATAAACTGATCCACCAGCACAATATCCCCGGGACGCATATCTTCATTCAGAGAGCCGACCGCGGCGGTGGCAATAACCTTGGTTACACCGGAAGAGTGGAGCGCCCAGATATTGGCCCTGTAATTGACCAGATGGGGTGGCACCGTATGTCTTACCCCGTGCCGGGCGAGAAACACCACCTGCCGGCCCTTATAGCAGCCGGTCTTTAAATTCACATCACCATATGGGGTGCGAAGGACCTCATCCTTCTCATTGTCCAAAAGACCGGGTTGATAAAACCCAGTCCCACCGATGATCCCAATCTTCATTCCCATCTATCCTCCCCGAATAAGGCCGCAACGAACTCGCTTCCATTGAAATCTTTCAAATCTTCGCTTTTCTCCCCAATTCCTACCAGCTTGACAGGTATCCCGAGCTCCTCCTTGATGGCCAGGACAATTCCGCCCTTTGCCGTTCCGTCCAGTTTGGTCAGTGCTATCCCCGTGACATCTGTGGCATCTTTGAACAACTCCGCCTGACGCAGGGCGTTTTGTCCGGTAGTGGCATCGACCACCAGGAGCACCTCATGGGGGGCGCCGGGCAGTTCCCGTCCCACCACCCTTTTGATCTTGCGCAGCTCCTCCATAAGATTTACCTTCGTATGAAGCCGCCCTGCCGTATCGATGATCACCACATCGGTACCCCTGCGGCGCGCCGCCTGAAGGGCGTCAAAAACTATTGCAGCAGGATCGGAACCCGGCTGGTGTTTCACTATATCCGACCCCGTGCGTGCGCTCCAGATCTCCAGTTGCTCGATGGCACCCGCCCGAAAGGTGTCGGCAGCAGCCAGCAGGACTTTTTTCCCTTCCTGGCGAAAGCGGTGTGCCAGTTTCCCGATGGTCGTGGTTTTTCCGACGCCGTTGACGCCGACCACCAGGATCACGGTGGGTGGGGTATCGCTCCACCTGACAGGCACCGGATCCCCCAGAAGTTCCACCATCTTTTCCCGCAACAGGGTCTTTACTTCACCGGGTTCGCTTATTTTTTTCTGCCTGACCGATCTGCGGATCTCCTCCAGAAGGCGCTGGGTTGCGGCTATCCCTACATCTGCCTGGATTAAAACTTCTTCAAGTTCCTCAAAGAGCTCCTCGTCAATCTTGCTGTGAATGGCAACCAGTTGAGATACTTTTTCAATAAAACCCTGCCTCGTTTTCACAAGGCTTTCTTTTAACTTAGAAAAAAAGGAAACCATGAAAGTCCCTCTTTTTTATAGATTTATATGTATTTTATCATAAAGCGGAGAAATTACTCAAAAAGGGTTAGGAGGCGGTATTTCTCGCTTCATCTAAGAATTCCCAATCGCTCAGCCTGACCGAAACCACCTTAGATACCCCGGGTTCTTCCATGGTTACTCCATAGAGGGTGTCGGCAACCTGCATTGTTTGGTAGCGGTGTGAAATCAGGATCAGTTGGTGATCCTCTCCCATCCTCTTAAGAAAATCGGCAAAGCGGCAGAGGTTCGCTTCATCAAGGAAGGCCTCGATTTCGTCAAGCAGATAAAAGGGGCTCGAGTGGGTTTTTAGCAAGGCGAAGAGAAAAGAAATTCCCGCCAGTGCCCTTTCTCCACCCGACAAAAGCGTAAGGTGGCGGGGTTTTTTACCCCGAGGTTTTACCGTTATGTCCAGCCCGGTCGTCAACAGGTTCTTTTCATCCGTTAAAAGGAGATCGGCCTTTCCCCCTTCGCATAAAGACGAATAAATTTCCTCGAAATTTTTTCTGACTTCCAGGTAGGTTTTATGAAAGCGGCTGGCCACAACACCGTCCATCTCTTTGATCATGTTATCAAGCCTTTTCCTGCCCTCTTCCAGATCCGTTTTTTGCTGCATTAGAAAGCCGTATCTTTCCTCCAGTTCTTGTAATTCTGCCGGAGCCGTGAGATTTACTTCTCCAATGGCTTCCAGTTTTTCTTTGTATTCGGCGATACGGTTTTTTATTTCTGCTTCTTCCTGGCGGCTTAGCTCTCCGACCAGTGCATCGGGACTCAAGGCAAAACCCAATTCCTCTGCCCTTGCTTCAATTTGTTCCATCTGTTCACCGAGGTGCTCCAGCTGGACTTCAATGTTGCGCACCTCCTGCTGACGGCGCCAGGTTATCTGTTTTAACTTAAAGTAGCGCTTTTCCTTGGCATGATAAAAAGCCTCTTTAGAGGCTACCTGCCGCCGTTTCCTTTCGAGTTCGTGCTCATAAAAAGATTCCCTGCCGGTAAGCTCGGTTAATCTTCTTTTCTGGATTTCATCCTGTGCCTGAAGACCGGCGATCTCTGAGCAGATCTTTTCCAGTTCCTCCGCTGCGCTGCTCTGGTTCTCCTGGCGTTGCTTTATTGTATTTCGCAGGTCCTGCCTCTTCTGTTCCAGGTGCTCCAGTTGCTGATCTAACTTGACGAGCCCAATCTTGAGATCCGCCAGCTGCTTTTGAATTTCCTGTAGCCTGGACTCACACCGGTTTCGCTCTTCTTCCAGCTCTCTTTTTTTCGATAAGAGGTTTTGTTCAATCTGCAGGACACCGGCAAGCTCCTCCTGCAGGCCGGAGATCTGTTTATCTAAATCTTCCGAATGATAACCATCCTCTTCTCCCTTGAGCAGAAAACCTTCGATGAAATCGGTAAACTGCTTCAATTCCTGCTTCAACGCAGCGATTTCCTGCCGGAGCATGTTTTTCTTCAATTCCCCCTGATGACAGCAGCCATCAAGTTCCCGGAGGCTACCTTCAACAGTACCTGTTTCAGTTATCAATTGCTCTTCCCGTTTTCTCAGCTCAGAAAGGCACTTCTCCTGGGCTGAAATACCTGAAAGCAATACGGCCATCTCTTTTTTCCGCTGATGCGAGTAGCTAGCCGGCGCCGCCTTTCCACCTGTAATCAGCCCGCCAGGCTGGATCATATCCCCGTCCAGGGTAACCACACGGACCTTGTAGTGATTGCTTTCTGCGAAAATCCTGGCAGATTTCAGGTCTTCGGAAAAAAAAGTACGTCCAAGCAAAAATTCCGCTATGTTTCTGTACCTGGAATCACAGCTTACAAGCTCCGAGGCGCGCCCTATAATTCCCGCTCCTTGAAAGACAGAGGAGGGTGATTGGTGCTTAGCCCAGCAATCGACTGCTGTGAGAGGGAGAAAACTCGCCCTCCCCAGCCCCCGTTCCTTTAAATAAGCAATGGCGCTCTGCGCAACATCTGGGGATGTGCATACCAGGTAATGGCTTGCCCGGCCTAAAGCCGTTTGTAGAGCTGTTTCGTATTCAGGGTCAATGGATAAGAGATCTTCGACCAAACCTATTATTCCCTTACAGGAAGAGTGTCCGTTTGCCATCGCCCGCAGTATTGCTTTGACTCCTTTTTGATAACCGTCTTTATTCTTCTCGGCTTCCTTCAGAATATTGATGCGTGTCCGGTCCCTCTCGATCTGTTGCAGAGCCTGCCGGATAGACTCCGCTATTTCATGTCTTTCTCTCTGCAATTCCTTAAGACGCCAGCGCAACTGCTCCCTTTCTCTTAATATTTCCTGTAAGGCAACAACCTGCTCCTTGAAAAGCCTTTCTTTGCCATTAATTTGCTCGGCAAGTTGAGCAATCCGTCTGTTTCCGTCTTCAGCTCTTTTTTTCAGGTTTTCCAGCTGGCGGGCTATGATATCCTTTTTGTTTTCCACCTCGTGGATTTTGCTGAGTAAAGCTGTTTTCTTATGGAGCGTGTCAAATATTTCGGTATTATTTACCTCAATAGCCTGGTCAAGCGCGCTCTTTCTGTTTTCCCACTCTTCCCTTTGCTTTTCTACAATGCCATGATCCTTTTCAATGCAGCCCTTTGACTGCAAACAGCTTTTGTATGCATCTTCTACTAACCGCAATTCCTCCGCGACCCGTCCGTCCCTCTCAGAAAAGCTGTTGAGACGGGCCTCAAGCTCTTTTTTACGGAACAGGAGGGAAGCAAGCTTCTCCTCGAAACGCACCTTTAAAATACTGATCTCCTGTTTTTCTTTCTTGATCTGCAACAATTCCTGTTCGAACTCGCCGATCCTTTTTTTCCTTGTCTGAATCCCTATTGCCAACTCCTTCAGTTCATCTTCCATACTGGCGATTTTCTGCTGTTCCTGCTTTATGGCGGATAATACTTTTTGGTGCGCAGCAGTCGACAGATTCTTTTTTTCCCTGATTTTGCAAAGCTGGCCCTCCAGCAGGCGCCGTTCCAGGTC
Source organism: Clostridia bacterium (assembly GCA_902812385.1). Taxonomy (GTDB): domain Bacteria; phylum Bacillota; class DSM-12270; order Thermacetogeniales; family Thermacetogeniaceae; genus DULK01. Next base: position 21,076 of record CADDZD010000022.1, read on the forward strand.
CCTTAAATTATTTTTATAGAGGTTATATTGCTTCGCCATGTGAGCCTGTTCAGCCAGAGGTGCGCGCTGACGTTCAAGCTCATTTAATATATCCTGAATGCGAACAAGCGCCTGTTCTGTTTCACCAAGTTTTACCAGGGCGTCAGCCTTGCGCTGCCTGTACCTGCCCACCCCTGCTGCTTCTTCTAAATAAAGCCGCCTTTCCTCCGGCTTTACCGACAAAAATTCATCGAGTTTTCCCTGGGCGACAATAGAAAAAGCCGCACGCCCAATACCACAGGAGGCCAGCAACTCCTGAATATCGCGCAGGCGGCACGGTGTTTTATTGATCAAATATTCGCTCTCCCCGGACCTGTAAACACGACGCGTAATACTGACTTCCTCAAAGGCAAGAGGTATGCGTTTTGCACTGTTGTCAAAGACAAGAGATACTTCTGCCATGCCAAGCGGACGGCGCCTGGAAGTGCCAGAGAAAATAACGTCATCCATTTTGTAACCCCGTAAGGCTCTTGGGCTTTGTTCCCCTAACACCCACTGTACAGCCTCGGTCAGGTTACTTTTTCCACACCCATTTGGACCAACAATAACGGTGATGCCGGGCCCGAATTCGATCTCAATCTCTTCGGCAAATGATTTAAACCCCTGTATTTCTAAGCGCTTTAGAAGCATTTAGTTCCCCGGCTGCCTATTTTATCTGGGCTCCACAATAAATTTGATCGCGGTTCTCTCTTCTCCGTCGATTGAAATTTCAACGAAAGCCGGTACCGCAACCAGATCGATCCCATTCGGGGCAATAAACCCCCTCGTAATCGCTATCGCTTTAACGGCTTGATTCACTGCACCGGCACCGACAGCTTGAATTTCCGCTGTCCCTTTTTCTCTCAAAACAGCAGTAAGTGCACCAGCAACGGACTTTGGATTTGATTGGGCAGATACCTTGAGCACTTCCACAATATTTCCCCCTTCAAATCTACGATAAGAAGAATTTGACATTTGCGTAAATATATATTCGTTTGAAAAGGGAAAATTCCTGCCTGATTGGTAACCGTTTCTATATTTTCATGCAGGAGAAATATTTTTTATCTTGCCCAGGTGCTTTAAAGCTGCACATGCAGCCTGCTGCTCCGCTTCCTTTTTTGATCTCCCGGTTCCTTTTCCTAACAGTTGACTGCGCCAGATAACCCCTGACACAAACTGTTTCGCATGATCGGGCCCGGACTCTTCCAGTAGAACATAATGCAACTTTTCGTTCCCCTGCTGCTGGATAATCTCCTGCAGGCATGTCTTGTAATCGATATAACAACCTCGCGCGGTTCTTTCTATTTCATCTTTTAAGAATTCGCCCAAGAATTGCCTTGTCCGTTCCCATCCCTTATCCAGAAAGATTGCCGCCGTCAGGGCCTCAAAGGCATCCGCTAAGGTGGAAGCACGCCTCCTCCCCCCGGACAATTCCTCTCCTTTCCCGAGACGCAGAAAACTGCCCAAGTTCAAAGAATTGGCCAGGCGGGCAAGAGTCGCTTCACAAACCACAGCAGCCCTCATCCTGGTAAGCTGCCCTTCCGGGTGCTCCGGGTATTGATGATAAAGGTAATCCGCCACTACCGAACCCAATATGGCGTCACCCAGGAACTCCAGGCGCTGGTTGTGCACTTTCTCGTTGGGATGCTCTGCCAGGTAAGATGGATGAGTTAGTGCAGCTACCAGGAGTTCCGGCTTGTTAAAAAAAACATTGATCGATTTTTGAAATTCGAACAGTTTATCTAAATAGCGCTTGTTGCCTTGTTCTCGTCTCTCCATTGGAAACCCCTGAACAATTAACCGACATATTTTTTAAAAACCAGCACCGCGTTGTGGCCCCCAAAACCGAATGAGTTGCACAGGGCCCCACTGACAGGCACTTCTCTTGCCCGATTGGGAACATAATCGAGATCGCACTCCGGGTCCGGAACCCGGTAGTTGATTGTAGGCGGAACCCAGCCGGTTGAAATGGTCATTACCGTAGAGATTGCCCCCACGGCTCCTGAAGCCCCCATCAGGTGCCCGATCATCGATTTTATAGAACTGACAGGCACCCGGTAGGCGTGGTCCCCCAGGGCTTTTTTGATGGCCATCGTTTCTATCCTATCATTCAACTCCGTCGAGGTCCCGTGTGCGTTGATATAATCCACGCTTTGAGGGGAGATCCCGGCATCCTGCAAGGCGAGCGTGATTGCCCTGGCAGCTCCTGCGCCCTCCGGATCGGGCGCTGTTATGTGATAACCGTCGGCAGTGGTTCCATAGCCGGCAACCTCGCAGTAAATCGAAGCCCCCCGCCTGATCGCATGGGAAAGTGTTTCCAGAATCAGGATTCCTGCTCCCTCGCCTATCACAAAACCATCCCTGTTTTTGTCAAATGGACGGCTTGCAAAGGTCGGTTCATCATTAGAGGTGGACATCGCCCGCATGGAACAAAACCCGGCGAAGGCTATTTCCGTTATAGGCGCCTCAGTGCCACCGGTGAACACCACTTCCACTTCTCCTCTTTGAAGCATCCGAAAGGCTTCTCCGATGGCATTTGTCCCCGATGCGCAAGCGGTAACCACTGTAAAATTGGGGCCCCTTAGTCCCAGGGTAATCGCCATCTGCCCCGCCACCATGTTGTTGATCATCATCGGGATTAAAAACGGGCTGACCCGGCCGGGGCCCCTGGCAACAAGGACACGGACCTGCTCCTCCAGGGTTTCAATACCACCGATTCCAGAACCGATAACCACACCAACCCTTTCGGGATCCACTTCTTCGAGTTTCAGACCGGCGTCCTCAACGGCCATTCTGGCAGCTGCCAGCCCGAATTGAGCAAACCGGTCCATCCTTTTGGCTTCTTTTTTGTCAAAAAAATCACCCGGATCAAAGTCCCTTACTTCTGCAGCTATTTTACTGGGATAGGGAGTGGGATCAAAACGGGTCACCTGGCCAATCCCTGATTTTCCTTCGATCATAGATGCCCAAAATGATTGCTTCCCTATCCCGACAGGTGAAATTACCCCCAGCCCTGTCACTACAACCCTGTTTCTTATCTCCTCTACCATGGAATTATCCTTTCCCCGGCATTTATCAGATAAACTCAGAAAGTCCCGTAGCTTCCCACGGGACCCCGGATTATTGATTCTCTTTAATGTATTCAATGACTGCACTTACTTTCTGGAGCTTTTCCGCCTCTTCGTCGGGAATCTCCATATCAAATTCCTCTTCGAGCGCCATAATCAACTCGACGATATCAAGGGAATCGGCATTTAGATCCTCAAAAGACGTGTCTGGAGTCACTTCATCGGCATCCACTCCGAGCTGTTCCACAATAATTGATCTCACTTTTTCGAAAATCTCCTGTTCGCTTAATTCAGCCACCCGCATTCACCTCCTCTCTCGCTGTAATCACAACACCATTCCCCCATCCACGTGTATGGTCTGTCCAGTAATATAATCTGCACTGTGCGACGCTAAAAATACAACCACTCCGGCCACATCCTCGGGCCTTCCAGGGCGCCCCAGGGGAATATTCTTCAAGAACTGTTCTTTTGCCCGGTCTGATACCTTCCCAGTCATCTCTGTTTCGATATATCCCGGTGCAACCGCATTTACCGTTATACCCCGGCTGGCAACCTCCCTGGCCAGTGACTTGGTGAAACCGATTACTCCTGCCTTTGCAGCGGCGTAATTGGCCTGGCCTGCGTTCCCGGTGATCCCGACCACCGATGCAATGTTGATGATCCGTCCCCACCTGTTTTTCAGCATGGGTTTTAAAGCTGCACGGGAACAGTAAAAAACCCCTGTCAGATTGGTGTTCAGGACACTGTGCCAATCCTCGTCCCTCATCCGCAGCAGCAACTGGTCACGGGTAATACCTGCGTTGTTGACGAGGATATCCAGCGATCCAAAGTGCTCCAGAACTTGAGCAATCATTGCTTCGACATCGACCTTATTGGATACATCCGCTCCAACCATGATGCACTCGCTGCCCGAGCTTTTTATTTCGTCTACTACCTGCCGGGCCCTATCGATCTGATCAGGGTAATAATTTGCTGCAATTCTGGCACCCGCCCTTGCCAGAGCCAGGGCAATGGCACGGCCAATTCCCTGGGAAGCGCCGGTTACCAGTGCTACCTGATTTTCTAAAAACATTTTAAACAGTCCTCCCATCTTGCGCAAGCATCTTTTCCAGAGAAGCCTGATCCCCTACCTGTGATACCTTGCAGTTCGGTATGATCCGCTTAACAAGGCCGGAAAGAACCTGGCCTGGGCCAACTTCAGTAAAATGGATAAAGCCATCCGCAGAAAGCTTATTCATTCCCTGCTCCCAGCAGACCGGAGAACTAACCTGTTCTATCAGATAGTCTTGAATCCTTTCCGGATCGGAAACGTAGTCTCCGGTTACGTTCATCACCAGGGGGATATCCGGCTCCTTGAAGTTAAAATTCTTTATATACACCTTCAGTGCTTCACCCACTTTCTGCATTAAAGAAGAATGAAAGGGACCGCTTACAGGCAAGGGAATCACCCTCCTGGCGCCGGCCTGACGGGCAAGACCGGCTGCTTCAGCAAGCCCTTCCCTGGTACCGGAGATGACGACCTGGCCCGGTGCGTTATAATTGGCCGGCTGCACTATCCCTTTTGCGCTTGCAACCCTGCAAACCTCCTCTACCTTTTCCCGGTCAAGACCCAGCACAGCCACCATCCCCCCCTGACCGGGAGGCATGGCATCATCCATCAGTTCGGCCCGTCTCTGCACGATCTTCAAGGCATCTGTAAAACTCAAGACACCCGCCGCCACCAGTGCCGAGTATTCCCCAAGGCTGTGTCCGGCAACGGCGTGATAGGCGATCCCCTTTTCTTTTAAAACTTCCAGGACTGCGATGCTTGTAGTCAAAACGGCAGGTTGGGTGTACTTGGTACGGGACAGTTGCCCGGACGGACCCTCAAAACAAAGCTGAGAAAGGGGGAACCCCAGGACTCGATCGGCTTCATCAAAGATGTTTCTTGCACTTTGATAGCTTCGGGCAAGATCCGCGCCCATTCCCACATACTGAGAGCCCTGCCCGGGGAAAAGAAAGACCCTTTTATCCATTTACCACTGCCCCCAGCCTCTTTAAAACTTCCTCAGCTTCACTGACTATGGAGCAGACGATCTCGGCCGCCGGTTCAATTTTTTTCACCAGGGCCGCACTCTGCCCTGCCATGACAGAACCATAAATGACATCTCCATCAACAACAGCGGCTCGCAGTTTGTTTACCCCTAATTGATTCAACTCCTCTTCGGTCGCACCCCGCCGGATCAGTTCCTCGTACTGACGGGTCAGCTTGTTCCTCAAAACCCTAACGTAATGCCCTGGATAACCGGTGACCGTCGTGTCCCGGTCTCCGGCGGCAATAATAGCATTTTTGTAACGGGTATGGGCAGTACACTCGCTGGCACAGATAAAACGGGTTCCGATCTGTACCCCCACCGCGCCCAGGGCCAGTGCTGCCGCAAGCCCCCTGCCGTCTGCAATGCCGCCTGCCGCAATAACGGGGATGCTGACGGCATCGACAATCTGGGGTACAAGGGCCATTGTGGTAATCTCTCCGATATGTCCACCGGACTCCATACCTTCCGCTATCAAGGCATCCACCCCTGCCCGCTCAAGGCGTTTTGCCAGGGCTACGGAGGCAACTACCGGAATCACTTTAATGCCTGCTTCTTTTAACCGCGGCAGATACTTACCGGGATTTCCCGCACCGGTGGTGATTACCGGGACTCGTTCGGCAACCACAAGCTCCATCAAACCGTCCACATGGGGAGAAAAGAGACCGATATTTACTCCGAAAGGACGCTTCGTAAGGGATCGCACCTTTCTGATTTCAGCCTGAACAGTTTCGGGAGAGGCGCTGCCGGCTGCAATAATTCCCAGAGCTCCTGCTTCCGATACAGCAGCGGCCAGTTCGGCGGTGGCCACCCACGCCATTCCACCCTGTAAAATCGGGTAATCGATCGACAGCAGATCACACAACACGGTTTTGATCATGGGACTTTCACCTACCAGCGCAAAGTGCAGGCGCCCCAGGTATAGCCCGCTCCGAAGGCGGTCAAAACCACAATTGACCCCTCTTTGAGCAACCCTTGTTCCTCTGCTTCGGTTAAGGCAACGGGAATCGAGGCGCCGGAAATGTTTCCATACTTCTCAATGTTGACAAACACTTTTTCGGGCGGCAGGCCCAGCCTCTTGCGGGCGGCCTCGATTATCCGCAGGTTGGCCTGGTGCGGTACAAGCAGATCCACATCCTCCGTTTTCATACCCGCCCGGGCCAGGCTGTCAATGGCCGCATCCGGCATGGATCGCACTGCAAACTTATAAACCTCGGGGCCGTTCATATGAATTGTGTGAAGACGCCTTTCAACGCTTTCATGAGATGCAGGGCAGCGCGACCCTCCTGCGGGAATCTTTAAAAACTCCCCGCCCGACCCGTCTATGCCCAGGGAGAAAGAAAGAAATCCCCGATCATCGGGGCACGGCTGCAGCACGGCGGCTCCTGCCCCGTCCCCAAAAAGCACACAGGTATTGCGGTCCTCCCAGTTGATGATCTTGCTTAAGGTATCTGCGCCGATGACAAGGACACAATCGTACATCCCTGTTGCAATGAACTGGCTGCCTACTGCGCAGGCATAGACAAAATTGGGACATGCCGCCTCCAGGTCAAACCCGGCAGCGTTCTTTGCCCCCAAACCGGCCTGTACCAGACAGGCGGTGGAGGGAAAAAACATATCCGGGGTGACGGTCGCCACAATGATAAGATCAATCTGCTCCGGTTCAACCCCTGCCCGCGCCAGCGCTTTGCGTGCCGCCTGCAGGGAAAGGCTCGAGGTCGGTTCATCCGGCCCCGCGATGTATCTCTCTTTCATTCCGGTGCGGGTAACGATCCATTCATCCCTCGTATTCACCATTTTTTCCAGATCGGCATTGGTGAGCTTACGCTCCGGAAGGTGTTTGCCCAAGCCGGTAATGCGTACTCCCCTTATTTTCCCCTTATGCATGATGCTCGCCTATAGATCCTTTCTTAAGAGATTCCATAAACCCCGACTGTGCGGTTTCCTGCGCAAAGCGTATGGCGTTCCGTATTGCCTTGGCTTTGGAACTTCCATGACAGATAATACTTATTCCCATTATCCCCAAAAGCGGCGCCCCGCCATATTCCGTATAATCCAGTTTTCTAAAGAGATCCCTAAAGCCCGGTTTAACCAAAACGCCCCCCAACAGACGCAGCGGGTTTCTCTTCAGTTCCTCTTTCACCATCTTCATCATCGTTGTTACCAGGCCCTCTGTGAGTTTAAGAACAACGTTACCCACAAAGCCGTCGCAGATGATCACATCCACATCGGCCGTTAAAAACTCACGGCCTTCAATATTACCCGAAAAATTAATCTCTTTATCCTGGGCCAGTTCTTTATATGCCTCTTGTACCGCTTCGGTTCCCTTGTTCGGTTCGCTTCCCACATTTAATAAGGCTACCCGCGGCCTTTCAACCCCAAGCACATTACGGGAGTAGAGACTTCCGAGATGTGCGAACTGAATCAGGTTCCGGGCTTTGACGTCCACATTCGCCCCGGAGTCCAGGAGGACCTTCGGGCCCTTAGGTGAGGGAAAAACTGTGGCAATACCCGGCCGGTCAATTCCCGATACCCGTCCTAAGATGAAAATGGCTGCTGCCATTTGGGCACCGGTGTTCCCCGCCGAAACAACGGCGCTTGCCATACCATCCTTTACGAGCTTAGTAGCAATGACGATAGAGGAGTCCTTCTTGTGCCTGACTGCGGAAGCGGGATGTTCGTTCATGTCAATGACTCCAGGAGCATGAAATACGGCAATTTTCTCCGGCGGGTAACTGTATTTTCTCAACTCTGCTTCAACCGTTTCCTTCTGGCCGACTAACACTATCTCGATGCCGTCCTTGACAGCAGCTTCCACAGCCCCTTTCACGATTTCAGCCGGGGCGTAATCACCTCCCATCGCATCAACGGCAATCCTCAAAGGTCGTTCAACTCCTTCGCAATTACTGTAAATTTTCCCATAAAAACGTCCGTATTACCGACTCGCGAGGTTGTCTCTATGAAATAACTGTTACCCTTTCGGTTAGTAACACGGGCATATGCTATCACCTTTTCTCGTAACAATACGGGTTTTAGAAAACGAACTTCTGCCCTACCGGTCAATACAACCTCGGCATTGATCAAGGCAACTGCAAGGGAATTTGCCTGAGCAAAGAGATAGTGCCCTCGGAGGATTTTTGTTTTTCCGAAAACCATGTCAGGCCTTACCTCAAGAACAGAAACACCCCTGTTACCGATTTCAATATCAACTAGATCACCAATCAGTTCGCCCGTTCCGAGAGAACGTATCTTGCCGTAAAATTGTTCGGCGACCTCTTTTGTACGAACCCGTAATTCGGGAATTCCCAGCTCCAGACGATCCAGCCTGATGGTGGGAACACTGACGCCAAGCAGCTCTGCAAGTTCTTCATCTGTTAAAAATGGGTTCCCGTCCAGATAGGCAACCAGTTTCTGCTGCCTTTCATGTTTGGTTTGATTTCTTTTTAAAGCCACTATCTGACAACCCCATTATTATAAGCTCGTATTATTACCAGGTATTAATTAAGATAAGTATAATATGCCAAAATAAAAAAGACAAGAATATTTAAAAACATCTTGTCTTTTTCAAATAATTTCAAGTTTTTTATTTTCACTTCTCAATAACTTTTTGATCCCTGTAATAGCCACACTCCAGACATACTCGATGCGCCATTTTGGGTTCATGACATCGGGGGCAGAAAACAATGGTCGGCCCGCTGACCTTGATCATCGCCCTGCGCCGGTTCTTTCTCGCTTTAGAAGTTCTTCGCTTCGGTACACCCATCTTTTAAACCTCCACTTAATTCTTGTTTGTTTCCTTGAAAAAATCCTTTAGCACCGCAA